>JAGBKP010000052.1 GCA_017635875.1 Selenomonadaceae bacterium
ATTCGTAGGCGCAACTATTACAAAAGGGCGCGGATTTTCACTGTAAAGCGCGGCAAAAATAGCGGATTTTGCCCCCTCCGACATATCGTAAACAAGCGATTGTTCATTTTTTTGCGATAGCGACAAAAGTTTTTTCATAGAATTTGACTTTAAAATCGTTTCAAATATTTGCGTCATATTTTGCTCCTATTTTTACTTTTTATTTACTTTCTTCTTTTCTCTCGTTCTTTTGAAAAAGAAAGAGAGAAAAGAAGAAAGTAACAAAGAAGAAAAGAGAGAAAGAAAACTTTATCAATTTTATAATTTAACATTTTTATATAAAAATAATACAACAATTTCCCCCGCATATAGTGCGGGGGATTATATTTAAAGATATATATATAACATTTATTTATTTTTACATTTTAATTTCTTATATTAAAATTCTTTTTCTTTCTTTTGGTACTTTTCTTTCTTTTTCTTATAAGAAAAAGAAAGAAAAGTACGGTTTTAAAAAATCACTTAACTTTTAACTTTTCGGGCTTAAAAAATTTTAGCTTCATTCCCTTTTTTATTTTCTTTAAATCATTTGCGTTTTTAACGGAGATAACGGCGTAATTTTCGCAATTTTTACATTCCAAAACTATGGATTCGTCTTCAACAAACGCTCTGAAACGATGACTGTTGCAGTTGCAATTTATAGCGCCCATCTCTGCTAAATCGTGAACTCTGTTTACGGCTTCCAAAAGTATTTGTTGGCTATCTGAAAAGTTATCGCCGTTTGAATAAATAGACTCATATTCCGCCCGCGTATAGTCTAAAAATTCCGCGATAGACTCCCATCTTCCTATATATCCTATTTCAAAGCCGTCCTCTTTGCAAAAAATCTTCTCAAAACTCTTTTTGTTTAAACTTTCAAAAGGATATTCAAACACATTCTTAGTCTTGCAAACGCCGCAATAAGTAACGATAACAATGCCCTTGCCGCGCTCCAAAGAAACGGATGCGATTTTATGTGAGCAATTGTCGCATTTTATAATATTTTCAACTTTTCCGCTAAAATAAGGAATATCAAAAATATGGATTTTTCCGCAACGCTGACAATAAAAAGCTACCGATGATGCGATTGTATGAAGCATTTTTGGCACTCCGTTTCTTATGGGGGATATTTGTTTTAAGTTGTTTTTTTGGGTTTTCGCTATTGAAGAAGTTTAGCAAATATTTTTAGTTTTCGTTGTCTTCATTTTTCTTTTGCTTGCCCAAAAGAAAAACGAAGCAAAAAGAAAAAGGCACAGGGGCGACGCCGCCCCTTGACCCTGCAAGTAAAGCGGTTTACATCGTGGCGATTGAAGAAGTTCGAGTCCCCGTAACTTTTCGTTGCTCGCTTTGCCCCGTCCGTGGGGCAAACGCGAACGGCGGCGCGTCCTGCGCCGCATTACCGCTCCTTATTTGTGCTTTGCAACACATATCACAATATATTTTACTTTATTTCAAATACCACTATAAATTGCACTAAAAGCAAAAAAGTGCAAGTTGAGTGCGCCCCAAGGACGGGGCGCGTCCGCCTAAACGCCCGGATGGCGTTTTAGCGGACAACGAACACTAAAACTATTTGCAAAATTCTTCAACAGCCACAATGAAAACGAAAAAAATAGGTTAAATAAAGTGTGGGGTCAAGGGGTGAAAACCCCTTGCGTGTTTCTTTTGGTACTTTTCTTTGCACGAGCAAAGAAAAGTACACAAAACGAAAATTTAATTTAAAAATCAAAACTAAAAATTAACACTAACCTAAAAATTCCCCGAAAATATCAAAAAAACACAAAAACACAAAACTAAAAATATTCAACTTCATCACGCAGAAAGCCCAATTCATAAATCAAAGGCTCTATCTTTTCCCCAAGCTCGCTAAGTCGCTTTTTCACATCGTCAATATCCTCTAAACTCATTCGCACCTGATACCAACCCACGTCATAATCTTCTATTTTCCACTTCTTGCGGTCAAGTTCCTTCAATCGCTCGTAAAATTTTTTGTAAACCGTTTCGCCCGCCGCCAAAAGCCTTTTTCCTTCGGGTGAAAATTCGCTTTTGTGTTCGTCTATCCAAAGAGCGGCGAATCTGTCCTCTTTAGCAACGGCAATTTGAGAGCGAATGTTCGGCTCTGAAACTTTCCACTTTTGAATTTTGCTTAACATAAACGGAAACAGATTATTTTTCATACGATAAATTTCGCCTTCGTATTCTACGTTTCTAAGACTTACCGTTTGATTTGACGGTGAAAACAAACTCCATAGAACGCAGTCCGTTATAAATTCGCGCGAGAGTTTTTTTGTGGGTTGCATAAATTGGTCGCGGTCGTTTAACCAAGTGGCTTTGGGTATTCTTCTTACGGCGTGAATTATTAAGGACTGTTCAAAATTTTCTGGGGTGACTGAAAGGTCGTGACCGCTTGCGTAAGGACCGGATAATAACGCTAAACTATTTTGATTAAGAAAATAATTTACTTTAATTATAAAAATG
>JAGBKP010000053.1 GCA_017635875.1 Selenomonadaceae bacterium
TCTTTTCTTTTTTCTCTTTTTTTACAAAAAAAGAGAAAAAAGAAAAGAAAGGTTTTGAACATACTAAAAGAAGCGGGATAGACCCGCTTCTTATTATTTACGAAGGTTTAGTTTGGAAATAATGGCGCGGTAACGCTCTATGTCGTTTTTCTTTAAATAGTCAAGGAAGCGGCGACGACGTCCGACCATCTTTAAAAGACCGCGACGAGAATGGAAGTCTTTTTTATGGACTTTCAAATGTTCGGTTAAATACTGGATTTTAGCCGTTAAAACCGCGATTTGAACTTCGGGAGAGCCGGTGTCTCCCGCGTGTACCGCGTAAGTTTTGATGATTTCTTGTTTTTGTTCTTGAGTAAGCATTAAAATTCCTCCTAACTTTACTTACCGTCAACCGAGAAGAGCGGCGGAGAATCGCAAAACTCAGTCGAAGGCGCACTCTTTAACAACGAGATTATAACACAAAGCATAAATTATAGTCAACAGTAAAAAGTTGATAAAATTTTTCAAAAATGATTTTTAACTGAAAAAAGGTTTTTGAAAAAATGTGTCGAATTTACTAGGAAAGTTTGAAAGGCAAACAAAAAATTGTTTTTTATAGACTTTATCCAACAATAAAAGGAGACACCATGGCAAGCGATTTGCACATACATACGAATTTTTCGGACGGTAAATTTTCGCCGGAAGAAACGATCGCAAAAGCGAAAGAGGTCGGCTTAAAATATATCGCCATAACCGATCACGATACGGTTGAAGGTATTTTGGATTTATACGAAAACGGCTTTTATCCGTCTACCGCGATAAATATAATTCCGGGCGTAGAGATGAGCGCGGAAAGCGAAAAACACGAAGTCCATATTTTGGGCTACAATGTGGACATATTCAACGAAGAATTGATAGAGAGTCTTAACGAAGTCGCAGAATCCCGCTGGACGAGATTTTCCGAAATTATTAAAAAACTAAACGCCGAAGGTTATGAAATTTCAGAAACCGAAGTTTTAACGATAGCCGGAAGCAGCAAGTCCATAAGTCGCTCTCATATCGCCCGCGCCCTCGTAAAAAAAGGAATTTTTAAGGGCATAAGAGATGCGTTTAACGAAGTTTTAGAGCGCGGCAAACCGTGTTATGTTCCTCATTTTAGATTGAGCGCGGAAAAGATACTTAGCATTATTCACAGCGCCGGCGGTATCGCTGTTTTGGCGCATCCCAAATTGATATACGACGATAAGCTGGTAGAGGAACTTTTGGATATGGGTATGGACGGTATCGAAGCGTATTATCCCGAACACAGCGATATGGATACGGCAAAATTTATAAATATGGCTAAAAAAAGGAATCTAATAATAACGGGCGGCTCGGACTATCACGGAATAGTCGCGAGACACGACATAGAACTCGGTGAGTTTAAATTAGACGATAAATACGCGGAAAAAATTTATAAAAAATCAAAATAATTTTTAAAAACCATACAATTCATATTTTAAGCTGATAAAGTTTTTTCTCTCTTTCTTTTCTTTGTTACTTTCTTTTCTTTCTCTCTTTTTTACAAAAAAGAGAGAAAGAAAAGAAAGTAAAGAAAGTAAGGTTTTAAAAAGCCCTAAAAATCACGGTATCGGAGGGGATTTAATGGACGTTGTGGCGTTAGTTGGGCCTAGCGGCACGGGAAAAAGTCATCGCGCGCTTAAAATAGCGCACGACGAAGGCGCGGACGCTATTATAGACGATGGAATTTTGATAAAAGACGGCAAGATTTTGGCGGGACATTCGGCAAAAACGGAGCTTAGCAAGATTATGGCGGTGCGTCGCGCCATATTTGTGTTGCCGGGTCACGCGGATGAAGTAAAAGAAGCAATCGCGGCAAGTCATCCCCACAGGATTTTGATACTTGGCACATCGGAAAATATGGTGCATAAGATAACCAAAATTTTAAAACTTCCCGCTATTGAAAAAATTATCAGAATAGAAGACATAGCGACGCGAGCGGAGATGAAAGAAGCAAGAAATATGCGCCTAAAAGAAGGTAAACATATCGTCCCAGTACCGACCATCGAGTTAAAACCGCATTTTTCCGGATTTCTTATAGACCCGTTGCAGTCGTTCTTTAAGCGTTCGCCGACAAATCGCAGAAGGCTGGGGGAAAAGTCTATCGTGCGTCCCGTGTTTAGCTATTACGGGAAATTAGTGATAGACGATTCGGCGATAAAATCCATAGTTTCCAAAGTGGTAAAAGCCAAAGAATTTGTAAAAAAGATAGCGCGCATCACGGTGAAACGCGAAAAAGAGGGAAACACGGGATTAAGCATCAACTGCGAAGTGGTGCTCTCATACGGCAACCACCTTCCGAGCATTTTAAGGGACACTCAGACAAGAGTGCGCGAATCCGTAGAGTTTATGACGGGTATGGCGGTACGGGAAATAAACATAAAGGTGAAAACACTATACGTAGAGGCGTAAAAAAAAGAGGCTTGCGCCTCTTTTTTTTACGCCTTACGAAGATTGTTACAGTTCCGCCAAAACAACATTCGTATCGTTTTCGTATGTATAATCGTATTTTTTCGCGATTTTTTTCACTATCACAACGCCGATATGCTCCATATCGGCGTTGTTTTTTGCCTCAAACGGGTCGTATTTTGCGCCTCCGCTTTTTATCACGACGCTTATTTTGTCCGTTTCCGCTTCGTAGGCAATATCAAGAGTAACATCGACTATGGGTTTATTGTCATAGGAATATTTGAAAAATTCGTATATAAGCTCTTCTGCGATTTGTTGCAGATTATATTTTCGCTTATCGTCTATCGCGTATTTTTCCGCGAAAGCGATTATTCCTCCCATTAAATGCAACAAGTCGAAATCTTCGCGGTTTTTTATCTCGTAGGCGAAAAATTTATGTTGTCGTATAAAAGCGACGGTTTTTTCCCGTTTTGGATTATTGAATATATCAGCGGGCGCTCCTTCCTCGTATATGCCGTTATCCGCAAAAAAAAGCGCGCGAGTGGAGGCTTCCTCCGCAAATTTCATCTCATGGGTCACTATCAGCATAGTTAGTTTTTGCTTGGCGAGCATACGTATAACGGCAAGAACTTCGCCCACCATTGTGGGGTCAAGCGCGCTTGTGGGTTCGTCTAACAGCAAAAGTTTCGGTTTCATCATAAGCGCGCGACATATCGCTATGCGCTGGGCTTGCCCGCCCGACAATGTTTTCGGAAACGCGTTCGCCTTTTGGAGCAGCCCCACCCTTTCAAGAAGTTCCGCCGCCTCTTTTTCCGCCTGTTTGCGCTCCGTCTTTAAAAGATGCGTTGGCGCAAGGCAAAGATTATCCATCACGTTTAGATGAGAAAAGAGATGAAACTTTTGAAAAACCATTCCCATCTTGCGGCGAACGGCGTCTATATCCGCGTTTTTCGCCGTTATTTCTTCGCCGTCTATAAAGATACTTCCCGCGTTCGGCTTTTCCAAAAGATTTATACATCTTAAAAACACGCTCTTTCCGCAACCGGACGCTCCGATTATGGAAATAACCTCTCCTTCTTCAACGGTTAAATTCACATTTTTAAGCACGGAAAGAGAGCCGAATGATTTTGCAAGTCCCTTTATTTCAAGTATGCTCAAAGCGTTTCCCCTTCTCTTTCTTCGTTTCTTTCAATATAAGCGAAAATTCCATATATAATATACGAGATTAAAAGATAAATAATCATACCGCCGAAAATCGTGATAAAAGGTTGCATCGTGCGAGACGCGGTATTGTAAATTACCCGCGTCAAATCAGTTATGGAAATATATCCCACAACGCTTGTCCATTGCAAAAGATTTATTATGGCGGACTGATAGACGGGGCGCGCAATGCGAGTAAGTTGGGGAAGGGTAATGAGCCTAAACGCTTCTGTTTTTGAAAAGCCCAAAGTTCTCGCGGCTTCAACCTGCCCATAATCCGTAGCGGAAATAGCGGAACGAAAAATTTCCGCGATATGCGCCGAAGCGTGCATCGAAAAAGCAAAAATCGCGACGGTAACGGGCGCAAAACCGCTTTTTGCAAAAACTCCGTAAAATAGAAGCATTAAGAGCATAAGTACGGGAGAACCTCGTAAAATCGCTATATACGCGCTTGCAACGCATTTTAAAAACTTATTTTGCCCCATACGAAAAAAGCAAACAATGCCGCCCAAAATCGTGCCGAAAACTACGGATAAGAGCGTAATTTCAATGGTTACGCCAATACCTTTCAGTATGTAAACATACGAATCGTTTTCAATGAAAACTTTATGGATTAAGTTTAAATTTTCCAAATTTTCACCTCGCAAGAAAAGAGGGAACGGTAAAAACCGTTCCCCTTGTCGTCTGCATATTATTTAGTCACATTCTTTAGTTTCACGTGAACGATATTGTCCATAAAATACGGTTTCGTTAAGTCAAGCCCTTCGGGTTTATCTATATCGTTCGGAACGATAGTTTCACCGTATGGCACGGTTGCCCAAAAAACAATATCTACTTTTTTCGACACAAGAGCGGTCGCTCTCGCCGCGCTGTCTATCTGCACCATCTCGATATTTTTACCGATGCGTTTAGAGATTTCGGATAAAACGGCGGTGTTAAATCCCGCGGGTTTTCCGTTTGCAAGAACTAAATCAAGAGGCGGCAAATCGCCGGTCACCGCAACTTTTAAAACGGGCGCGCCCGCGATGTTTTCAATAGGTACTGCGGGAGGTTCTGTGCCTTGTTTTAAATCCGTGATATAGGTTTTTGTAAGTTTGCCGAGAGTGCCGTCCGCGGTCATATCGCTAATGGCTTTATCCAAATCGGCTTTTAAAGCGGAATCTTCCGCGCGCAGAGCGAGACAAAAAGAATCTTGAAGTTTAAGTCCGGGATGCTCCGATATTTCCATTTTATCGTTATGCCCGATTAAATATTTCGCGACGGAATCATATAAACTCATCTCGCCGACGGAAGCGGATTCAAGCCCCATTTGCATAGAGGCGAGTTTGTCATAATAGACATAATCGTGGGCGAACTTAACTCTTGCTCCCGCGCTTTCGTCGATTTTTTTGTAAATTTCGTTGATTTTTTGCTCGCTCGCGTTAAGATGCGTAAGCATACCCACCCGAACTTGATTTACCTTCGGTTCACCCGCGGATTTCTTCTCGGAATTTCCGCCGCAACCTGCAAGAAGCGCGACGGCGGTTGCAACCGAGAGTAAAACCGTCGCAATTTTTTTTATGTTCATAAAGTTTCCTCCCCAGTTTCACACTTAATCACCTAACCTATTCTACATAATTTTTTAAATTCCTGCATATAAATTTTCAATTTTACAAACGCGAATTATTTGATATAATGCGCGTAAAAGGAGATGTTTATATGAAAATTTTAAACGGCAATTTATCAAAAATATTTTTTTTATTGACTTTTACTCTGTGTATTTTTACGACGGGCGCTGAAGCGGGGCATCTTGAAGAAATCGCAAAACGCGGCGCGATAAGAATAGGCACGACGGGGGACTATATCCCCATGTCGTATCTTAACCCCAAAACGGGCAAATACGAGGGCATTGACGCTGAACTTTCCGAAATCATCGCTGATTCTTTAGGCGTTAAAATCGAATATGTTCCGACGACTTGGCCGAATCTTGCAAAAGATACTATGAGCGGCAAATTTGACATAGCTCTTTGCGGCATCTCGAGAAATTACGCCCGCGCAAAGACAATGGCAATGTCTGACGCGTATGGAGAAGGCGTTTTCGGAAAAACAATTCTCTGCCGAAAGACGGACGAAAAAAAATTCCGTTCGCTCGCCGATATTGATAAATCAAATGTAAAAGTTATGATAAACCCTGGCGGCACGAACGAAAAATTTGCAAAAGCGAACTTAAAAAAAGCGAAACTTATCGTTCATCGGGAAAATGCGGATATTCCTCGACAAATCGCGGAAGGCGCGGCGGATATTATGATAACCGAAACGGTAGAAGCCGCCCGCTACATAGAAAAGGATTCGCGCCTTGCCGCGCCGCTGATAACCAAGCCCTTCACCCGCCATTCCTGCGGCGCGCTTATGGCAAAAGGCGACCAAGAACTACTGAACTACATAAATTTCGTTTTGGCGGAACTCCGCATGGACGGAACGCTTAAAAAACTTGAAGAAAAATATTTAAAGGTGAAATAAAAAATTGGGGTAAAAACAAATTCTTCATTTAAAAATTTTTCGGATAGCGCGAAACCGCAAAACATTTTTTGTTTGTCCGTAATCAAACAAGCGCGACTCCTTCGCTCTTTAAAATTTCCGCAACTCCGGGCGTTATGTTTTCAAAAGTCAATTCGGATTTTTCCTTTATTATGTGGAACACGCGTATTCCCGCGCGGGATATGTATGTAAGCTCGGCGCAATCGACGCGCACCGATTTTATTGGCCGTTCGTCGGAAATTTTTTCGTAAAAAGACAAAATCTCATGCGCAGTCAAGGTGTCTACCCTGCCCGTCAAAGATATGAAAAGTTTTTCGCCTTTTGCATACGCCTTAACGTCAAAATTTTTCTCGCAGGCGGTTTTGCCCGCATTAGAATCAAAATCTTTGACGGCGGTTATCTTCCAGTAAGCGTTATTTTTCATAACCTCCTTAACGGCGGCTTTTTGCTCTTCGGTCAGCTTGTCAAACGTCTTAAGTTCGGGCATATAATCGGCTACAATCATTCTTTCGGCTTTTAATCCGTGTTTTGCCAAAAAAGCCATAGCGTTTTTTATATCATTTGCTATATCTTCCTTCGGAAAAACCACCAAAGCGCTGCCGCTTACGTCCACGTCGGATTTATCTTCCACTCTTTTTTGCATCGACAACAAAACTTCGTCGGCTTTTTCTCCCAAAATTGCCCGTATGACGAGAACGTACGACATAAGCCATTCGGGGTCTATGGTGAGCCAGCAACCGCCGCGCTCCTCCAAAATCCTCCTTATATTGTCGCAAACCGCTCCTATTTCCGAGTCGCTTAAATATTCCATCAAACCTTCCGTGGTAATTACGACTTTCCCTTTGACGTCGGATAAAGCCGATTGCAACGAATTAAAGTTTGTTGCGTCTACCCCCGCAAACTTTACCATTTTACGCTGTTTTTCATTCAAAAGGGCGTTTATGGCGGGTTTTGCCTCTGCAATGGTCGCGGGTAAATCCAATCCGACAAATCTATGTCCCGCGTTTACAAATCTCAAAGCCTTCGGCAGATAACCGCAAGGCAGGTCTACTTCGGTAAAATCTCCCTCTTTCATAGCCATCTGCTCCATAGTATGGTACCTCATATCCATAAGCAGGCTTTCCAACAAGAGTTTTTCCGAATCGGAAGATGTCGTAACGCTGTTTTGCGTATCCTTTGTAAACCCGAGTTCCCGCGCGACGCGGATAGAATCTTCGTCGCCGGATGCCGCCAACTGATAAAGCGTCATTTTCGCGGTGTTGAAAACGGGATTGGCGCGTTCCAAAATATCAGGGTTTATCTCAATATCATCAAAATTAAACAAATTATCCATAGTCGTTCCTTTATAACCTCCCTAAAGCGATTGCCCCTCATCTTAACATATTTGATGAAATTTGTGAATAGAATTTGAAAAAGCCGCTATTCGCGCGAAGCCGCAAAATATTTAAAATTCCTTGACATAGTTATTGACAAATGATAAAATACTTCACTACGTATTGATTAAAATGGAGTATTGTCTTTATATATTGAGGGGGCAAAGATTTGATGTTTCGTCCTGTTGAGGTGGCAAAGCGCAAGCGCTACAGTTACGCGCGCATTAAAGAAGTTATGGAGATGCCTCATCTCTTAGATATTCAACGAAACTCGTACAAATGGTTTTTAGATGCGGGACTTTCCGAGATTTTTCGCGATATTTCCCCCATAGTTGATTTTACAGATAATCTTGTCCTTTCATTTGAAAGTTTTTCGCTCGGCGAGCCGAAGTATACGCTTGCGGACTGCAAGGAAAGGGACGTTACCTATTCCGCGCCGCTTAGGGTAAACGTGCGTCTTTTTAACCGCGAGACGGGCGAAATAAAAGAGCAGGAAGTCTTTATGGGCGATTTTCCCCTTATGACCGATACCGGTACTTTCATTATAAACGGAGCGGAGCGCGTTATCGTAAGTCAGCTCGTTCGCTCTCCCGGCGCGTATTACGGCGAAACGGTCGATACCGCGGGAAAACATTTATATAACGCTACCGTTATCCCTAATCGCGGCGCGTGGATAGAGCTTGAAACGGACGCGGACGGTATGGTTTCCGTACGCATAGACCGCACCCGTAAAATGCCCGTCACTTATTTTTTGCGGGCTTTAGGTCTTGGCGACAGAGATAAGATCGCCGCTCTTTTCGGAGACGACCCGAGAATTGTCTATACTTTAGATCACGACGGAGACGTAAATTCAAGAGAGGTTGCGCTTCTTGAAATATACAGAAGACTTCGCCCCGGCGAACCTCCTACCGTCGACAACGCGGAGCAGATGATAAAAAATCTGTTCTTTGAACCGAAACGCTATGATTTAGCGACGGTAGGCCGCTATAAACTCACTAAAAAACTCGGGTGGAAACACCGCATTATAGGTAAAGTGCTCGCCGAGCCGCTCGTTGACACAGCTACCGGCGAAGTTGTAGTGCCGGATTCTGTCGTCGTCACGGAAGATATGCTTGACTCGGTGGATATTGAACGCGAAAAATCAATTTTCGGCGAAGGCAAAGTTGCCGAAATATTTTTGAGGAAAGGAGACGAATCGAAGTTTAAAATTCTCTGCTCTCCTACTCTCGATATAAACGAGAGAACCATAACCGTAAACGATATTGTCGCTTCCGTCAGCTATCTTTTGGGCTTGATGGAAGGTTTCGGCACGGTTGACGATATAGACCATCTCGGCAACCGCCGAGTTCGCGCCGTCGGGGAACTCTTGCAAAATCAATTCCGCATCGGACTTTCAAGAATGGAGCGCGTCGTTAGAGAGCGTATGACCATTCAAGATTCGGACGTTATCACGCCGCAAGCCCTTATAAACATTCGCCCCGTTGTCGCGGCTATGAAGGAATTTTTCGGCTCAAGTCAGCTTTCGCAATTTATGGATCAGCATAACCCCTTATCGGAGCTTACGCATAAACGCCGCCTTTCCGCGCTTGGTCCGGGCGGACTTTCGCGCGAACGCGCGGGATTTGAAGTGCGCGACGTGCATAATTCCCATTACGGCAGAATGTGCCCCGTAGAATCGCCGGAAGGTCCTAACATCGGGCTTATCGGTTCGCTTGCCAACTACGCCCGCGTAAACAGATTCGGATTTATGGAAACTCCGTACAGAAAAGTAGACAGAGAAAATCAAAGAGTTACGAGCGAATGTCGCTATCTTACGGCGGACGAAGAAGACGAACACATCATAGCGCAAGCAAACGAGCCGCTTGACGAAAACGATTGGTTCATAAACGAGCGCGTAACGGCGAGAAAGAAAGAGGAAACAACCCTCGTGCGCCGCGAACAGGTTGACTATATGGACGTTTCGCCCCGCCAGGTGTTCTCTATCGCAACGGCGATGATTCCTTTCCTTGAAAACGACGACGCGAACCGCGCGCTTATGGGCGCAAACATGCAGCGTCAAGCCGTGCCGCTTTTAAGAACGCAAGCCCCGCTTGTGGGTACGGGTATGGAATATAAAGCGGCGTGCGACTCGGGCGTTATGGTGCTTGCAAAAAGAGCGGGCGTTGTGACCTCTGTTTCTGCGCGTCAAATAAACGTGCGCGCGGATAACGGCGAACTTGACGTATATAGACTGCTAAAATACGAGCGCAGCAACCAGGGAACCTGCATAAATCAAGTGCCGATAGTCGAAAAAGGCGAAAGAGTAAAAGAAAATCAACCTATAGCGGACGGTCCTTCAACGGACCACGGCGAACTTGCGCTGGGTTATAATATTATCGTCGCCTATATGCCTTGGGAAGGCTATAACTACGAAGACGCGATTTTGCTTTCGGAAAACCTCGTAAAACGCGATTTATACACTTCCATTCATATTGAAGAATACGAAAGCGACGCTCGCGACACGAAACTCGGTCCCGAAGAAATCACGCGGGATATTCCGAACATTGCCGAAGAAACGCTGAAAGATCTCGACGAAACGGGGATTATCCGCGTTGGGGCAGACGTTAGACCGGGAGATATTTTGGTCGGCAAGGTTACGCCTAAAGGCGAAACGGAACTTACGGCGGAAGAACGCCTTCTTCGCGCAATCTTCGGCGAAAAGGCAAGGGAAGTGCGCGATACTTCTTTAAGAGTGCCGCACGGCGAAGCGGGGAAAATCGTCGACGTTAAGATATTCACCCGCGAAAACAGCGATGAACTGCCGCCCGGAGTAAATCAACTCGTACGCGTATACATCGCGCAAAAGCGCAAGATTTCGGTCGGCGACAAAATGAGCGGACGTCACGGCAACAAGGGCGTCGTGTCCCGCATTATGCGACAAGAGGATATGCCCTTCCTTCCGGACGGTACTCCCGTCGATATTGTGCTTAATCCTTTGGGCGTGCCTTCGCGTATGAATATCGGGCAGGTGCTTGAAACCCACCTCGGTATGGCTGTCCGCGTTTTGGGTCAGCAGATAAAAGACGGAGATCCGACGGTACAAAAACGTCTTGAAGACGCGGGATATGATTTTCAAAAATACGGTATGCCGGAGCCCGACGTTGCGGGTATACATATCGCAACTCCCGTTTTTGACGGCGCAAGCGACTCTGACGTGTTCGGCACGATAAAGGCGGCTGGGCTGCCTATCACCGGAAAAACCGTGCTTTACGACGGACGCACGGGAGAGCCTTTTGAAAACGACGTAACAGTCGGTTGCGTGTATATGCTTAAGCTTCATCATCTCGTCGACGACAAGATTCACGCGCGTTCAACGGGTCCGTACTCCCTCGTAACGCAACAACCATTGGGCGGCAAGGCGCAGTTCGGCGGTCAGCGTTTCGGCGAAATGGAAGTTTGGGCGCTTGAAGCGTACGGCGCGGCTTATACTCTGCAAGAAATTTTAACGGTGAAATCGGACGATGTGGTCGGCCGCGTTAAGGCGTACGAATCCATCGTAAAGGGCGAAAACATACCTGAACCCGGCATCCCGGAATCCTTTAAGGTGCTTATAAAGGAACTCCAATCCATAGGTCTTGACATAAAGGTACTCTCGGACGACGCAAAGGAAATTTCCATTCAAGACAACGAGGATGACGACATAAACGAAAAAGCCAAGAATTTGGATCTTGATGTGGAAGGTGTGGAGCAAGACACCGAATCCGCAAAAGAAAAAGATTCTTACACCGATGATTCCGAAGACGAGGAGGAAGAACTTGACGACATTGACATCGAAAATTTAAGCGACGAGGATTTAATAGCGGATATCGGAGATATGGAAAATATGGACGATATGGATAATTTCGACGTCAATGTAGACGAGTTCGACGAGTGATTTTTCTTTAAAACCGTACTTTTCTTTCTTTCTTTTTCTTATATACCCAAAGGGCACAGGCGAAAAAGAAAGAAAGAAAAAAATTTTTAATATAAAAAACAATAGAAAAGACTAATCAACAGAGTTTGATAAAATTTTTTCTCTCTCTTTCTTTTCTTTGCTACTTTCTTTTCTTTCTCTCTCTTTTTTATAAAAAAGAGAGAGAAAGAAAAGAAAGTAGGTAAGTTGCCTTCAAGAAGGGAGCGTTAATCCTTGCTGGATGTAAATAAATTTGATTCTATGAGAATCGGGCTTGCTTCGCCTGAAAAGATACGCGAATGGTCGTACGGAGAAGTGAAAAAGCCGGAAACGATAAATTACAGAACGTTAAAACCGGAGCGCGACGGACTTTTCTGCGAGCGTATCTTTGGACCTACGCGCGATTGGGAGTGTCATTGCGGAAAATATAAACGTATTCGCTATAAGGGCGTGGTCTGCGACCGTTGCGGCGTTGAAGTGACGAGAGCGAAAGTGCGCCGCGAGAGAATGGGACATATAGAGCTTGCCGCGCCCGTTTCGCATATTTGGTATTTTAAAGGAATTCCAAGCCGTATGGGGCTTATTTTGGATATTCCTCCGCGCGAACTTGAAAAAGTGCTGTATTTTGCGGCTTATATCGTAGTAGAGGTACACGCCCCCGCAAATGAGAAGCTGGCGAAAAAACAGCGGCTTACGGAAAACGAATACAGAGCCGCCAAAGAGGAATTTGGCGACAGCTTTAAGGCTCTTATGGGCGCGGAAGCCATAAAAATACTCTTGCAGGAACTTAACCTTGACGAGATGAGCGAAGAACTTCGGAAAGAACTTCACTCTATGAGTATGCAAAAGCGCATCCGCGCCATTCGCCGCCTTGAAGTGGTGGAGGCTTTCAGAAAGAGCGGCAACGACCCCGCGTGGATGATTATGGACGCTCTTCCCGTTATCCCGCCCGAACTTCGCCCTATGGTGCAGCTTGACGGCGGAAGATTTGCGACAAGCGACTTAAACGACTTATATCGCCGCGTCATTAACAGAAACAACCGCTTGAAAAGGCTTTTGGACTTGGGCGCGCCGGATATTATCGTACGAAACGAAAAGCGTATGCTTCAAGAGGCGGTAGACGCGCTTATAGACAACGGCAGACGCGGCAGACCCGTAACGGGGCCGGGCAATCGTCCGTTAAAATCCCTTTCCGATATGTTAAAGGGTAAGCAAGGGCGTTTCCGTCAAAATCTTTTGGGTAAACGCGTTGACTATTCGGGACGCTCCGTTATAGTGGTAGGTCCCGAATTAAAACTTCATCAATGCGGCCTCCCCAAAGAAATGGCTTTGGAGCTCTTTAAGCCGTTTGTTATGAAGCGGCTTGTCGAAACAAGCGCAGCGGGAAACATCAAGACGGCGAAACGCGCCGTCGAGCGTTCCAAGCCCGAAGTGTGGGACGTTTTAGAGGACGTTATAAAAGAACATCCCGTGCTTTTAAACCGCGCTCCTACGCTTCACCGTCTCGGTATTCAGGCCTTTGAGCCGGTGCTTACGGAAGGGAGAGCGTTAAAACTTCACCCGCTCGCTTGCACGGCGTATAACGCGGACTTCGACGGCGACCAGATGGCTATTCATTTGCCGCTTTCGGCAGAGGCGCAGACGGAAGCTCGTATCTTAATGCTCGCGGCTAATCACATTCTGGCTCCTAAAGACGGCAAGCCCATTATCGTGCCTACGCAGGATATGGTGCTGGGCTCGTACTACTTGACGAGTATTCGCCCGAAAGCTAAAGGCGAAGGCAAGGTATTCTTAGATATAAACGAGGCTCTTCTTGCGTATCAAGAACACGCTCTTGATTTACAAGCGGAGATTAGGGTGCGTTCCAAAGAATACGGCTTGGTGAAAACCTCTTTGGGGCGTATGATATTCAATGAAATTTTGCCCAAAGAATTAAAATATTACCGTCAAGACGAAAAAACCGGCGAATGGTCGCTTGGTATCTTGATGAATAAAAAAGAAATCGGAAAACTTGTCGCGAAGTGTTTCGATAATTTCGGCGCGACAAAGACGGCGGAAGTCATCGACACGGTGAAAAATTTAGGCTATCACTACGCCTGCATAGCGGGTATGACCGTCGCCATTTCGGACGTTATCGTGCCGCCCGAAAAGAAAAACATCATCGACACCACGCAGACGGCGGTAAACAAGGTTGAACGCCAATTTAACCGCGGTCTTATCACGGAAGACGAGCGTTACCACAAGGTTATAGATTTGTGGAACAAGGCAACGGACGATGTTGCGGACGCTATGATGGACAATATGGACGCGTTTAACCCCATCTTTATGATGGCGGACTCCGGCGCGCGCGGCAATAAGCAACAGATGCGTCAGCTCGCGGGTATGCGCGGACTTATGGCGGATCCTTCCGGTAAAATCATCGACCTTCCCATTACGGCGAATTTCCGCGAAGGGCTTTCCGTTTCAGATTACTTCATATCTTCGCACGGCGCGAGAAAAGGCTTGGCGGATACCGCGCTCCGCACAGCGGACTCAGGTTACTTAACGCGCCGCCTTGTCGACGTGGCGCAAGACGTTATCGTTCGCGAGGAAGACTGCGACATAACCACGGTAAATCTTCTCCGCGAGAGAGCAAGAATTGCCCCCGGCGTTTTCGACGCGCTTGAAATATTAAACGATATGCTCCTTGGCAGAATGCTCGCCTCCGAAGTGCGCGACCCCGAAACTCACGAAGTTATTTATAATCGCGGACAGGTCTTAAACGATGAAGAACTTATGACCATCGGCGAAAAATCCATAAAGGAAATCGTGGTGCAAGGTTCTTCACTCGGCTCAGACGGCGCGTTCTCAAACGCTATGGTGGTTGAAAACATTTTCCTTGGCGAAGAGGATGAAAAGACGCGTAAAAAAATACAAGACGCGATGATAAGGGAACTCCTCGGCAAAGAAGTCGTAAAAGACGTTGAGGACAGCGAAGGAAAAGTATTGGTTAAAGAAGGCGAAACGCTGACCAAAGAGCTTATAAACGAGATTATGGAAAGCGACGCCAGAGAACTTCGCGTGCGCGACGGCAACGTTCGCGGCATTGAAGTAGAGGCGATTAAAGAAGGCTCGGGCGTTATCGAATCCCTTCAGGACAGAATTATCGGACGCGTTCTCGCAGAAGACATCGTTGACGAAAAGAGCGGCGAAAAAATCGCGTCTTTGGGAGATTTGGTGGACGCTAAACTTGCGGATAAAATCGCGAAAGTACGCTCTAAAGTTTCAATCAGAAGCGTCTTAACCTGTAAATCCGAATTTGGCGTTTGCAGAAAATGCTACGGGCGCGATCTTGCCAACCAGTCCGACGTTGAAGTGGGCGAAGCGGTCGGCATAATAGCGGCGCAGTCTATCGGCGAGCCCGGCACGCAGCTTACGATGCGCACGTTCCACACCGGCGGCGTCGCGGGCGACGATATTACGCAGGGTCTTCCCCGCGTTGAGGAACTTTTTGAGGCGAGAAAGCCGAAACACAACGCTATCATAGCGGAAATTGCAGGTGTTGTCGGAATCGACGAAGACGCCTCTTCCGGTCTTAGAAAAGTCACTATCGTTCCCAAAGAGGGTCATTCGAGAGATTACGCCATTCCTTACGGCGCAAGGCTCGCCGTTAAAGATAACGACGAAGTAAAGCCGGGCGACAAAATAACCGAAGGCGCGGTAAATCCCCACGATATACTCCGCGTTTGCGGCTTAAAAGAAACTCAGCGTTACCTTGTGTACGAAGTGCAAAAGGTTTACAAATCTCAAGGCGTTGAGATTAACGACAAACATATCGAAGTTATGGTGCGTCAGATGCTCCATAAAGTGAAGATAGAAGAAGCGGGAGACACGACGTTCCTGCCCGGCGAATTTGTGGATATGAATTCTTTCGAGGCGGCAAACACCGAAGCAATCGAGGCGGGCGGTATGCCTGCGGTTGCAAAGCCGATTTTGCTGGGCATTACGAAAGCATCTCTTGCGACTGATTCTTTCCTGTCCGCGGCGTCTTTCCAAGAGACCACAAGGGTGCTTACGGACGCGGCGATTAAGGGCAAAGTAGATCCGCTTATAGGGTTAAAAGAAAACGTTATAATCGGCAAACTTATCCCCGCGGGTACGGGAATGAGCCGTTACAGAAATCTTCGCGTGGTAGACGCGGAAGAGCAACAGACAGCGGCAAGCGAAGAATAAAAAAAAACAGACGCTTTAAGAAAATTTTTAAAGCGTCTGTTTTTTTTTTCTTTTTTAAGTTATAATGATATTATTATTCTGAAATTTAAAGGATATAAATATGTATAAAAAATTTTTGATAGTAAAATTATCTTCAATAGGCGACGTTATAAACGCTATGCCTATCGCAAGAGCCTTAAAAGAAGAATATGAGAGCGCAAAAGTTTCTTGGCTCGTAAGCCCTCCGACGGACGAAATTTTAAAATTCTCTCCTGATATTGACGAAATTATTTTGTGGGACAGACGACCTTTTGACGAGGCTGTAAAAAACGGAAATTTTTTTCTCGTGTTTAAACTTTTGCGCGAGGCAAAAAGACTATTTTCAAAATATGAATTTGACGTTATTTTAGATGTTCATTCCCTGTTTTTAACGGGGATTTTATCGAAAATGATTAAGGCAAAAAAGAGATTTGGCATAGAAGAACTTCACGAAGGCAACTCTTTTTTTATGACGAAAACCGTTAAAAACATAGTGGAAATTCATAAGGCTAAAAGATATTTCAGCGTTTTAAATTTGCTTAATATAAATCCAAAATTTCAAAAACCGAACATAAATTTTGACGAGAATTCAATAAAAAAATCCGAAGATTTTTTAGCGAAAAACAATGTGGATTTATCAAAAAAAATACTTGCGATAAATATAAAAACCACTTGGGAAAATAAGCACTATCCGTTCGATTCTTTTGTCGAAGTCATAAAAAATATTGACGAAAACGTTGAAATAATTTTTACGGGAACAAAGGGCGATATTTCCGTTATAGAAAGCGTACAAAAAAAATCCGAACGCGGAATTTCCATAGCGGGCAAAACCGATATTTCCGATTTGTTTTCCATCTTTAAAAGAATAGATTTGCTCTTAACCGTTGACAGCGGTCCGCTTCACATTGCCGGTCTTGCGGGTTTAAAAACCGTAAGCCTCTGGGGGCCTACTTCCCCCGATATGTACGCGCCGCTTTTCGGCGATAATCGCTTTATCGTAAGTCCATATTCTTGCGCAGCTTGCAATAAGCGAAAGTGCAAGAAGGGCGATAATCTTTGCATAAGGGCGATAGAGCCTAAAATTGTTGTTGACGAAGTGAATAGGGCGATGAAAGAATTTTGATATCTTTAGGGGAAAAACCGTTTTGTGTACAAACAAAAGGGGCTGTGAAAAAACTTCTTTCTCTTTCTTTTCTCTTTTCTTGAAAGAAAAAGAGAAAAGAAAGAGAAAGAAGCAAAGAGAAAGAAAAGAGAAAAAGAACTTTAATATGTGTTCGCTTATAAAAATAAAGTTTTACGCTAAATAA
>JAGBKP010000054.1 GCA_017635875.1 Selenomonadaceae bacterium
GATAAAATTTTCTTTACTTTCTTCTTTTCTCTCTTTCTTTTGAAAAAGAAAGAGAGAAAAGAAGAAAGTAACAAAGAAGAAAAGAGAGAAAGAAAACTTTATCAAAAAATAAAAATTTTAATGTCGTTTACTATAAAAAATAAATCAATGGGGCTGTATCTAAAAAAACTTTATTAAAATCTTTCATCATTACGCATTTCCTTTATATATTCGTCAACCTCTTTGTCGCTATCAAACAAATTTCCTGCGCTTCCCGCATATTTACTTATATCAAAATCTTGGCGTATAATTTTTTTAGATTCAATTCTTAAGAATTTCATATAAGGAATCAGCGCCGATAAATTTTGCTCCGGTATTGCTTCCAATAACTCTGATGCTTCCCGCCTCATCGCATTCATATTTTTACCTCGCTATCTTAAATAAGCTCCAAATCCCTCAAAAGTTCCTCTATATGGTCTAAATCTATAGGTTTTGCGGCGTACCCGTCGCAACCTATGTCAAAAGCTTCGTCTACATACTCCATATCCGATAGCGCGGTTGTCATAATAATGGGCAGCCGCGCTTCTTCCGTTACGCCCATTTCTTTTTCAAGCTCTCTTATTACTTTTAACACTTCTATCCCCGAAACTTCCGGCATCATTATATCTAGACAGAGCAAATCAAAATTTTCACCCGCTTTTATATTGTCCATCAATATATTTAACGCTTCCATTCCGTCAGACGCGACCACTACTTCCCCATAACAAGATAAAAATTGCTCCAATATCTTTTGACTCACTATATCATCTTCCGCTACAAGCGTCCGCATACTATCACTCCTTTTGTTTACTTTTTACTTTTTTCTTTTCTCTCTTTCTTTTGAAAAAGAAAGAGAGAAAAGAAAAAAGTAACAAAAAAGAAAAGAGAGAAAGAAAACTTTATTAAACTCTATTGACTAGTTTTTTCGCTATTGTTTTTTCTATTAAAATTTTTTCTCTTTTTCTTTTGGTACTTTTCTTTTTCTCTTTTTTATAAAAAAGAGAAAAAGAAAAGTACGGTTTTTAACCCATAAGTCTATCTTTACACATTTGTAAAAGTTTTGAAATATCGTTTTTTCCTAAAGACAAATTTTCTTTTTTTGAAGTTTCCGGCGGTGATTCTTCGTCGAAACTTGCTTCTATGAACGGAATACAAAAATAAAAGCAAGAGCCGACGGAAGGGGTGGAGGAAACTTCTACGAAGCCGTCCATTAAAGCTACGAGTTCTTTAACTATGCGCAGGCCTAAACCCGTGCCGCCGTATTTTCTTGTTGTGGAGCCGTCTACTTGGGAGAAGGCTTTGAAGAGTTTTTGGCGTCCTTCAAAGTCTATGCCGATGCCCGTGTCTGATACCGCAAATTCCAAAAATTTTTTATTGTTTCGCTCTCGAAGGCGGGCGGAGAGTTCTATCGAGCCTTCCGAAGTGAATTTTATCGCGTTGGTCAGGAGATTGTTTAGAATTTGACGAAGTCGCAACGGATCGCCTTTTATATATTGGGGCAAGTTGTGTTTGTCCGCTTTAACGAAGAAAAGCCCTTTGCTCTTTGCGGTTCTGGAATGTACGTTTTCAACCGTCGCAAGAAGCTCATAGAGGTCTAGGTTTAAACATTCGACGGTCATTTTGTTGTTCTCTAGTTTTGAATAATCCAAAATATCGTTGATAATTTGCAGCAAATCGTTGGCGCAGGTTTTGGCGGAGAGCAGATTTTCACGCTGGGCGTTTGAAAGAGAGCTTCTTAAAGTGAGGTCTATCATACCCACAACGCCGTTTAGAGGAGTTCTTATCTCGTGGCTCATATTCGCCAAAAATTCGCCTTTGGCGCGGGACGCTTCTTTTGTCTGTTCGTAAGCGGATTCGAGTTTAAGTTCAAGTTCGCGAATTCTTGTAACGTCCCGCAAAAATATGCTTGCGCCGATGACTTCGTTATTTTTTATAACGGGCGAAATGGTCGCCGAGAGGTAAGTATACTTTTCGTTGTGTTTTACGCCTATGTTTTTCGCGAGTCCGATGGATTTTTTTTCGTTTATAGCCGTTTCTATATGCGGGTCGAAAGGCTCGTCCGTATTTAGGTTTATAAGTTTGCAAATGTCTTTAAAAGGCGCGCCGTTCGCGTCGTTTGGCGCGATGAGAATTTCTTTTGCGGCGCTGTTCATATAAACTACGTTCATTAAAGTATCGGTAAGTATAAATCCGTCGGAAAGGTTAGAGAAAAATCCGTCAAGTTCCTTGTATGTCATATTTCACCACCTTTCACATTTTAACACAAAATAGCTTGTAATAAAAGAAAAAATATGCTAGAATATCGTAAAAGTATATAAGGAGGAAGAGCTATGAAACATATCGTCACGGTAAATAAAGGAACTCTCGCGGACACCGCGAAGACGGGCGGTTGCGGAAATTGTCAGGCGAGTTGCCAGTCCGCTTGCAAGACAAGCTGCACCGTCGGCAATCAGGTTTGCGAAAAAAATAAATAATTTTTTGAAATCGAATATGGGGGCGATGCCCCCTATTTTTGTATACGGAAGGAATTATATGAACGACAATATACATCTCTTTAAGTTTAAAGACAAAAACATATTGCTTGACGTTGAAAGCTCTTCGCTCCATATTGTTGACGACGAAACGGCGAAAATTTTAGAGGATTTCGATGGCAAGAACGACGAAAAAATTATCGAAAAATACGGTGAAGAAGCGAAAGAAATATTAGAGGAATTACACTATTTAATAAATGAAAACGCGCTTTTTGCAAAAGAATTAACAGTACCCGAAAATTACCGCCCCGAAGGTATCGTTAAATCGCTTTGCTTAATCATAGCCGAAGACTGCAATTTAGCTTGCAAATATTGTTTCGCGGGCGGAGATTACGGAAACGAAAATCACGCGAAAATGCCGCCCGAAGTCGCGAAAAAAGCGGTGGACTTTTTGCTCAAGACTTCGCCGCAGAGGAAAAATTACGAGATAGACTTTTTCGGCGGCGAGCCGCTCCTTAATATGGAAACTTTAAAAGAAGTAACAGCTTACGCGAGAGCGAAGGAAAAGGAGCATAACAAAAATATAAAACTGACACTCACCACAAACGGAATGTTGCTCACGGACGAAGTTACAGAGTGGTTGAACGAAAACAACATCTCCGTTGTGCTTTCTTTGGACGGAAGAAAAAGCGTTCATAACGCTATGCGCAAGGACAAAGGCGGTTTTGATACTTACGATAAGATTTTGCCGAAATTTAAAAAGCTGGTAAATTCAAGAAACGGCGAAAACTATTATTTAAGAGGCACGTACACCGCGAAAAATCTCGATTTTACGGAAGATATTCTTTCGATGTATAACGAAGGTTTCAGAATTTTATCTTTAGAGCCGGTAGTCGCTAAAGACGCGGATTATGCCATAACGGAAAAGGATCTGCCGCAAATTTTCAACGAATACGAAAAACTTGTGGATATTTATATAGAAAGAAAAAAAACGGGCGACCCGTTTAACTTTTTCCACTTCAACGTAGACCTATCCGGCGGACCTTGCCTGCATAAGCGAGTGTCTGCTTGCGGCGCGGGACACGAATATTACGCCGTCGCGACGAACGGCGACCTTTATCCCTGCCATCAATTTGTAGGGAAAGACGAGTATAAACTTGGGACGATTTTTGACGAAAGCGTAAAATCGGATATTCCCCAAAAATTCAGAAACGCTCATATATTCAACAAGCCGAAATGCCAGAAGTGTTTTGCCAAATATTTCTGTTCCGGCGGCTGTCACGCCAACAATGTGAATATGAACGGCAATATCTTAGAGCCGTATGAAATCGGCTGCGAAATACAAAAAAAGCGGCTTGAATGCGCGCTCTATCTTGCGACGCTGTAAAGGAGATGTTATTATGACCGCGCTCAGAAGAGAAGCTATGGATTTGATTGAAAATATTCCCGATACGGAATTGATGTCCTTTATAAATTATATGCTTGATTATAGGAGCAAAAATATAGATTCGGAAGAATTTAGAAGTATAAAAAATAAAATCCGCGCAAATATTATTAAGTCCGGCGTACTCTGCAAGAGAACGGGATTAAACGTAGAAGAATATATGAAGGAATTAAGAGAAAATGACAGAATATAAAAAAATATTTTTAGATACTGCCCCGCTTATATATTATTTGCAAAGAGATTACAGATATTATGAAATTGTAAGCGAGCTATTTGATAATTATATTTTAAATAACGCGGAATTTGTTTCTTCAGACATTACAATAACCGAATATTTGGTATATCCTTATAAAAATAACGATTTTGCCGCCGTAGATGAATTAAAGTCTTTCTTCAATGTAATGGAAGCTAAAATTTATCACACCTCTTTTGCAATAGCAAATACTGCGGCGAAAATCAGAGCGGAATATAAGGGCTTTAAAGCTATGGATTCCCTCCAGCTTGCAACGGCTATACACAGCGAAGCGGATTTATTTTTGACAAACGACAAACAATTAAAACAATTTCAAAAAATAAAATGCGCCATAATAGATGATTTTATGTGAGATAAAAGAAAGAAAAAGAACTTTAATATAAAAAACCAATCAATAGCATTTTATAAATCTATTTTTTAAAGATGCTTTGAAGGAGGCGATATTATGGCAATAATCCTTGATTTTGCGCCTAACGATATTGAAAGAATAGAACATTTTGCCAATAAAAAAGCAATAAGTATGTCGGAATACATTCATAAAGCGGTTTTAGAAGCTGTTCAAGAAGAAACGGAATGTGAAAAAATCGACCGTTCCATAGAACAGGTTAAAGAAGGTAAAGTCGTGTATAAAACTATGGAGGAATTGCTGGAGATGGCAAAATGAGCAAGATTTGCTTTTCGGAAATCGGTTGGCAAGAATATTTATATTGGCAAAGTACCGACAAAAAAATACTTGGTAAAATAAACAATCTTTTACAAAGTATCGAACGCGACGGAGTTATGAAGGGAGAAGGAAAACCGGAAAAATTAAGACATCGCCCGGGACTTTACAGCAGGCGTATAGACGATTCCAACAGGCTTATATATGAAGTCAACGACACTTTAATAACGGTGTATAATTGTAAAAGTCATTATGGCAATAAATAAAATATAAAAAACAATAGCGAAAAAACTAATCACGAGAGTCTAATAACATTTTCTGTCTCTCTTTTCTTTTTTGTTACTTTTTTCTTTTCTCTCTTTCTTTTATAAAAGAAAGAGAGAAAAGAAAAAAGTAAAGAAACACCATATACTTAATGAAGGAGGCGTAGTATGAAAATTTTTCGCGACAGTTATACCGCGCTTTTGATAGTGATAAGCATAATATTGCTCTTAACGGCGAATGCGGTGTTGGGGGTGGTTTTGACAAACCAATCGCAAAACGCTATGAAAGAGCTTATACATAATCGTATGCGGGATATTTCGATAACGGCGGCGGCGATGCTTGACGGCGACGAGCTGAAAAGTTTGAGGAAAGAGGACGCGGAGAGCGAGCCGTATAAGCGGGCTATGAAAACCCTTACTTATTTTCAGGACAATATCGAGCTTGAATATATCTATTGCATACAACCGCCCAAAGACGGAGAGTTTACTTTTTCAATAGACCCTACTGTGAAAGACCCCGGCGAATTTGGGTCGCCTATTGTCGCAACGGATGCGCTGAGGAAAGCGGCTACGGGCGTGACGGCGGTAGACGACGAGCCTTATACGGACGATTGGGGTAAGTTTTACAGTTCGTACAGCCCCGTGTTTGCGTCCGACGGAAGTTTGGCGGGGATAGTGGCGGTGGATTTTTCCGCCGATTGGTACGACAACGAGATAAAGCGGCAGGAGTTTACCATTCTGGTATGCGTCGCCGTGTCGCTCTTTATGTGTATTATTTTGGTGCTTTTGGCGACGGCGCAGATGCGTAAGCGCGTTAAAAAGATGACGGAAGATATGGCGGAGATGTCCGGCTATTTGGACGAATTGACAAGGGAATTTTCCGAACACGAGGAGAGCGCAGAAAATTCCGGCGACCTCACTCTTCTAAGCGAACGCATACAAAGGGCTAAAGAGGGACTAAAAAATTACATAGCGGGCATCAATTCCAAGGCGAACAATATGATAACCGCTTTAGGCTCGGATTACAGAAGCGTTTACTATGTAGACCTCGATACGGACGAAGCCGTTTGCTATCAAGCGACAAAGGATTTCCCGATAGAGCTTAAAGCGGGCGACAGTTTCACTTTTTCAAACGCTATGAAGGCGTATGGGGAATATTTTGTGAAAGAGGAGTACAGGGAAAATTTCTATAAATTCGTAGACCCCGAAAACATCAAGCGCGAACTCAAGGAAAAGCGGCTTATAACTCACGTCTGCCTTATAAACGTGGAAGGGCGCGA
>JAGBKP010000055.1 GCA_017635875.1 Selenomonadaceae bacterium
CGCAGAGAGGACGTTATAAAATATGTTGGCGAGCGTTACGGCAAAGATCACGTCGCTCTTATCGCGACTTTTGGAACTCTTGGCGCAAAAATCGCCGTTCGAGATGTCGCGCGCGTCCTAGCTATGCCCTATAAAGACGCGGACAGAGTCGCAAAACTTATCGGAAACGACCCGCGCATAACGCTTGACAAGGCTTTGGAGCGTTCAAAAGATTTGGCGAATTTATACGAAACAACGCCTGCCGTTAAAAATCTTATAGACACGGCAAAACAAATAGAAGGAATGCCCCGTCATACTTCAACTCACGCGGCGGGGGTAGTGATAACGAAAAAGCCGCTTTTTGAGTATCTGCCGGTATTTTCTTCGGACGGACAACTTGTAACGGAATACGACAAAGACTGCGTGGAGGAACTTGGGCTTTTAAAAATGGATTTCTTGGGGCTTCGCACCCTTACGATTATCGCGGATACCATAGAAAATATAAAAAATTTGCGAAACGTCGCGGTTGATATTGAAAATATTCCTCTTACCGATGAAAAAACTTCAAAACTTTTGACAAACGGCGATACAAGCGGCGTTTTTCAAATGGAATCTCAAGGTATGACGCGGCTTTTAAAACAAATTGCGCCGAGAGGTTTTGCGGATTTAATCCCAACCGTCGCGCTCTACCGTCCGGGCCCGCTTGGCAGCGGTATGGTAGAGGATTTTGTGCAAGGTTTGCATAAGAAAAGAAAAGTTACCTATACGCATCCGCTGTTAGAGCCGATTTTAAAGGAAACCTTCGGCGTTGTGCTGTATCAAGAACAGGTTATGCAAATAGCACAAGCCTTGGCGGGGTTTACGTTAGGAGAGGCGGACTTGCTTCGCCGCGCTATGGGCAAGAAAAAGCCGGAGATTTTGATGGCGCAAAAAGAAAAGTTTTTGGCAGGCGCGCAAAAAAATAATATAGAATTAAATTTAGCGGAAAAGATTTTTGAGTTGCTCTTAAATTTTGCGGGTTACGGCTTTAACAAGAGCCACAGCGCGGCTTACGCGCTCGTCGCTTGGCAGACCGCGTATCTAAAGGCGCATTTTAGGGAGGAATATACGGCGGCGCTGCTCTCAAGCGTTCAAGATACCGATAAAATCGCCGTGTATATCGAAGACGCAAAGCGGGCGGGAATTGAAATTTTGCCGCCGGATATAAACGAGAGCGGAGCGAATTTTACCGCGGGAGACGGAAAAATACGTTTTGGGCTTTCGGCGGTAAAAAGCATAGGCAACGCCGCCGTGGCGCATATCGAAAAACTCCGCGCCAAGAAAGCTTTCGATTCCCTTGAAGATTTTTACGGTCGCGTTGATTTGGCAACGGTAAATAAGCGAGCGGTTGAATCCCTCGTTAAATGCGGCGCTTTCGACGGTTTGGGGCGAAGGCGAAGTCAAATGCTTGCCGTTATGGACGAGATGTGGGAAATGTCATATCAAAAACGAAAAAATCTTCATTCGGGGCAGATTGGGCTTTTTTGCGATTCCGAAGGACTGCCGGAATTTAAATTTCCCGATTTACCGGAAGCGCCGAACAATATAAAACTCGCGTGGGAAAAGGAACTCACCGGCTTTTATATGAGCGGGCATCCGCTTTTGGAATTTGACGACAAACTGAAATATTTTAAAAGTATCGGCGAAATACTTAGGACAGATTTGCCCGATAAAAAAACGGTGAAAATCGCGGGCATTGTGACGGAGATGCGCCATATCTTGACGAAAAAAGGCGAAGATATGTGCTTTATGACGCTTGAGGATTTAAAAGGCGCGATAGACGTTACCGTGTTTCCCAAAAATTTTTACCCCGCCGCAAGGATTTTAGGAAATGATGCGGCGCTCGTAATCCAGGGGCAGATTGACATCCGCGACGGCAAAAAGAGCGTAATTGCCGGTCAAATTTGGTCGTTGAAGGATTATAAACCCGCCTTTTATATCTCCGTTCCAAAGGAACTTACGAATAAATACGGCGATTTAAAGAAGATTTTCAAGGAGCATAAAGGCGAGCATCCGGTATATGTGGAGCTTTACGGCAGATGGCAAAAGGCCGGCGTCGATTATTGGGTAAACGGCTCTAAAGAACTTTGCGATGAAATAGTAAAACTTTTGGGCGATAACTCGCTGCGTATAAGATAAGGGCATCTCGAAAGAGCAACAAAAGAGAACGGTTTTTAGAGTTACCTTTTATTTTTGCAAATTTTATAGTATAATGGCAAAAAACGGACGGGAGTTGAATTTATGGCGCAATCTGCGGAACCTCAAATTGCAAATCTTGCCAACGGTTGGCTTAAGGAGTATGGTTTGGATTTTAAATTGGAGCAGGAGAGCTTAAACCACGAAATAGACACGGCTCTGACGGAATACGCGTCAAAAGGCGGCGGCAGGGGCGGCAATCGACCTGACGCAAAACTTTTGCTTTTTGACAAATACAATAATCCTTGGCCAATTATTATCGAATACAAAGGTTACAAGGATAAACTTGTAAAATTAAACGCTGATAATCAGGTTGACAACAGAAATAAAAAGAACGAGCCTAATTACAGAAACATCAAGGAATATGCCATAAACGGCGCGGTGCATTACGCAAACGCGCTTATTCACTATACCCAGTACGAGCATATTATAGCCGTCGGAATGACGGGTTATAAGGATAATTTCGGCAAGTTGCAATATGAAATTTCGGTTTATTTAGTATCGAAAGATAATTTTGCGCTCGGGCAGGAAGTCGGAAAATTTTCCGATTTTTCATTTTTAAAAAGCGAGAATTTCGATGCCTTTATCGAAAGAGTAAAGAGTTTAAAATTAACGGAACAAGAGCGTCAAAAAGCGAGGGAAAAACGCGAAAATGAAATCAGCGTTTCTCTTATGAAATTAAACAACGACATCTACCAAAACGAGGACGGAATAAGCGAAAAAGACAGGGTTTATTTGGTTGCCGCCGTCATTATGGCAACCCTTGGCGAAAAGAATATTTCTCCGTTGGAAAAAAACGATTTAAAGAGCAAAAACACGGAAGGTTTTCGCGACGGGGATATTATTTTAAATCAGATAAACGCGTTTTTGAAAGTCAAAAAACTTCCCGAAGAAAAACATAAAATGATTTTAAGAACTTTAGCAAATACCCTTACGAATGAAATTATAAACAAGCCCCTAAACGGCGAAAGTCAGCTTAAAAGAATTTTCTCAAAAATAGTGGACGATTTGGGAATTTATTATAAAATCGGACTTACTGTCGATTTTACGGGAAAACTTTTTAACGAGATGTACCGTTGGCTCGGTTTCAGTCAGGATAAATTAAACGACGTTGTTTTAACTCCTTCGTATGTTGCGACTCTTTTGGTAAAACTGACGAGAGTCAATAAGGATTCGTACGTATGGGATTTTGCGACGGGTTCCGCGGGTCTTTTGGTCGCGGCAATGAACGAGATGATAAAGGACGCGACGGATAAAATAAATTCGCCGGACGAACTAAAGAAAAAAATATCTAAGATAAAATTAACGCAACTGTTGGGCGTTGAAATTTTGCAGGATATTTATATGCTCGCGGTATTAAATATGATTTTAATGGGCGACGGTTGCTCGAATATCGCAAACAGAAATTCGCTGAATGATTTTGACGGAGAATATGTTTTTGCAGACGAAAAAAACAAAAAATTTCCCGCCGACGTTTTTGTGTTAAATCCGCCATATTCATCTCCCGGAAAGGGAATGATTTTCGTTGAAAAAGCGCTTTCGATGATGACTCACGGATACGCGGCGATTATTATTCAAACTTCTGCGGGAAGCGGAAAAGCCGCTGAATTTAACAGGCGAATTTTAAAACACAGCACACTTTTAGCAAGCATAAAAATGCCGGACGATTTGTTTGTAGGAAAATCCAGCGTGCAAACAAGAGTCTATGTTTTTCGCGTAGGCGAAGCGCATAATAAAGACGATATTGTAAAATTTATAGATTTTTCCGAGGACGGCTATACGAGAACAAACAGAAAAAATACCAATGTGAATTTAAGGGATACGAATAATGCTAAGGGGCGTTATGAAGAAGTTATAAATTTAGTGCGTTACGGGAAAAACAAACTAAAAATTTTCACCGAAAAAGAATATTACGAGGGAAACATTGACCCGGAAAACGGCGCGGACTGGAATCAAATAGCACCCCTTGACATTACTCCTACTGATGAGGATTTTAAATCGACTGTGTCAAATTATTTGTCTTGGGAAATAACTAATATTATTAGACAAAACGGAGGCGAAAATGAGTTAAAAAAATAAATGCCCCGCTTAACGACAAACTTAAAAAAGTTAAGTGGGGCGAATACAGAATAAATCAAATTTTTGAAGGAGCAAGAGGTAACTTTGACATACAAAAAAAACATATAAACGGCAAGGGCGAACTGGTCATTACATCAGGTTTAATTGATGATGGAGTGTTAGGTAAATCCGATATTGATTCAAAGATTTTTCCTAAAAACACTTTAACCGTTGATATGTTTGGTTGTGTTTTTTATCGTCCTTTTGAATATAAAATGGTTACCCATGCCAGAGTTTTTTCTTTAATTCCAAAATTCAAGATGTCTCAAAATCAGGTTTTATTTGTTTCAAATTCATTGAGATATTTAAGAAAAATATTTGAATACGGAAATATGTGTACTTGGCAAAAAATAAAGGATATGAAAATAAAACTTCCGAAAAAAAGCAACGCCATAGATTTTAAATTTATGGAAGATTTTATAACGGAATTCAGCGCAAATAAGATGAAAGAATTGACAAAATATTTAAAAGTTAAAGGATTGTCCGATTATAAACTTACCGAAAAGGAGGAAAAAATATTAACTAAAAAAGTAAAATTTAAAGAATTTTTGCTTACGGATATTTTTGAAATGAAAAACACAAAATGTATTGTTCAAGAACAAATAAAATTAAACTCCGGCAAAATTCCCTACGTTACAGCCGCATCAAACAATAACGGCGTTATGACATATATAGACTGTCCGAAAGAATGGCTTGACGAAGGAAATTCCATTATGATAGGCGGAAAAACTTTAACTTTTACCTATCAGGAAAAAGATTTTTGCTCAAACGACAGTCACAATATTGCGCTATATTTAAAAGAAAAAAATTATGAAAACAGAGAAACGATATTGTACTTAATAGCCGCGTTAAATAAATCCTTGTCAAAAAAATATTCTTGGGGATATTCCGTTTCTATGAAAAAAATTAAGGAGGATTTTTTCTATCTCCCCGTAAAAAACAACGCCCCCGATTACGATTATATGGAAACTTACATAAAAGCGTTGCAAAAACTTATAATCGCGGACGTTCAAAAATACGCGGACACAAAAATCGCCGCCGCAACAAAAGCGGCGACGATGAATTGACCGTTATTTAAATTCGGATAGGAATGATAGCGTGCAAGAGCGACTGCAAAAAATTTTGGCAAATTTTGGCATAGCCTCAAGGCGAAAAGCCGAAGAAATAATATTAAGGGGCGAAGTTACCGTAAACGGCAAAATCGCAAATTTAGGAGATAAAGCGGATATTGAAAAAGACGAAATTTTAGTTTACGGCAAGCCGCTAAAAAACGCCGAAAAAAAAGTTTATTATCTCTTGAACAAACCCAAAGGCTATATCTCAAGCGCAAGCGACGAGAGAGGCAGAAAAACCGTGACGGAACTCATATTGACGGAGCGCAGAATTTACCCCGTCGGTAGGCTTGATTACAACACCGAAGGACTTCTCATTTTAACCAACGACGGTAAGCTCACAAATCTTTTGATACATCCGAAATTTGAGGTAGAAAAGACTTATATCGCGAAAGTCGCGGGCGATTTAACCGCCGATAAACTTGAAATTTTAAGAAAGGGCGTAGCTTTGGAGGACGGAGTTACCGCGCCGTCTAAAGTCAATATTTTAGAAAGCGGCGACGAATTTAAAATCGAGATAACAATTCACGAGGGGAGAAACAGGCAAATTAGGCGAATGTTCGCGGCTGTCGGTTGCGAAGTAAAAGCGTTGAAGCGCGTTAAATTTGCAACTTTGGATTTAAAAGGAGTAGCTCGCGGTAAGTTTCGCGAACTGACAAAAGAGGAGGTGAAAACTCTTTATGACATCGCCGAAAATAGCGATAATAGGCGCGGGCGCGGCGGGAACCGTAGCGGCGATAACGGCGGCGAGAAACGGCGCAAGCGTGACGTTGATTGAAAAAATGCCCAAAATAGGAAAAAAGATGCTGATAACGGGCAAAGGCAGGTGCAATATCACCAACGCTGCGACAAACGACGAGATTATAAAAAATATCCCCGGCAACGGAAAATTTTTATATAGCGTTCTTTCCGCTTTTTCTTCCGCGGACGTTATGGATTTTTTTGAAAACCTGGGCGTAAAGCTTAAAATCGAACGCGGGAAAAGGGTTTTCCCCGTAAGCGACAAGGCGGCGGACGTTGTGAACGCTATTAAAAACGAACTTTTGGATTTAGGCGTAAATATCAGATACGAAACGGCGGCAAAAGAAATTTTAGTCGAAAACGGCGAGGCTGTCGGAGTTTTGACCAGAAGCGGCGAAAAAATTTTTGCAAACGGCGTAATATTGGCAGCAGGCGGAGCGTCTTATCCCGCGACGGGGTCGAGCGGCGACGGCTTTGACATGGCAAAAAAAGCGGGGCATAGCGTGAAAGATATTTTCCCCGCATTAGTCCCTCTTGAAACGGAAGAAGAATGGGTAAGGGAGGCAAGCGGACTGTCGCTTAAAAACGTAAACGCCGCTTTATATGTTGACGGCAAGAAAAAAGCGGAAATGTTCGGCGAAATGCTCTTTGCGCATTTCGGCGTTACGGGCCCCATAATCCTCACTCTTTCCCGCGACGCGTCAAAGGCGTTGAAAGAAGATAAACTCGTTGAAATCTCCATAGATTTAAAACCCGCGCTGACAGAAGAAACGCTCTTTAACCGCGTAAGTCGCGATTTTGAAAAATACGGCGCAAAAATGATAAAAAACGCTATGGCGGATTTATTGCCGCAAAAACTCATAGAGCCGATACTTGACGCGGCGTACATAGACGATAACAAAACAACTCGCGACATAAACAAAAAAGAAAAAATGCGCATTGTAAACGCGTTAAAGCATTTGACGCTGACGATAACCGAAACCCGCCCTATGGCAGAAGCCATAGTCACGGCGGGAGGGGTGTCGATAAAAGAAATAAACCCCAAAACTATGGAATCTAAACTTGTAAAAAATTTGTATTTTGCGGGAGAAGTTATCGACGTCGACGGTTTTACCGGCGGATTTAACCTGCAAGCCGCTTTTGCTATGGGTCGCGCGGCGGGATATTTTGCGAGCGTGGGCAAATAGAAAATATTAAAAAATAGAGGTCTTATTATATAGCCTCTATTTTTTTGCTTTAAAATTGGAATTGACATATATAATGAAATAAATTATATTAGTTTAAAATAGAACAAGAGGTGTGTCGGTTGGAAGAAAATTTTATAAAACTATACGATATAACGAAACCTTTTTCGGAGGACAGAATTCCACTGTATTTTCAAGGCGATTTTAAAAGAGAAAACGAAAAAATTTATGTTGACGCGGGAAAAACTTTGGATTTAGGCACTTATTTCAACGCGTTTTCACTAAAAAAATGGATGGATTATACGAATATTTCAAGCTTAAAAATAGAACTGAACTTAAACGGCAAATTTTCCGTTGATATTATCGGCGCGGATATTACGGGCGAAGAAAAAATTTCAACTTATGAGACCGACGGCGATTTTTCGCATAGCTTTAGTTTTGACGAAATGGACGTGCTTACCGCAAAATTCGATATGATTTTCGTTAAACTCAACGCAAAAGAAAATGGCGAATTTTTGGGCGGCGCGTACTATGGCGAATTTTCAGCGTTAAACGATATTCATATCGGCATAACCATTTGCACGTTTAAGCGTGAAAAATATCTTTTGCCAAACCTCGAAAAACTTGCGACGCTCACCGCAAAAAATCCGAACTACAGCGTTATGGTGGTGGACAACGGGAATACTCTTGAAGAAAAAGACGCGGACGAATTAAAGATTTTGCATAACCCCAATTACGGCGGTTCGGGCGGTTTTACACGCGGAATAATGGAACAGATTAACGCGAAGAAAGCTACGCATATTCTCTTAACGGACGACGACGTAATGCTTGAACTTTCGGTTTTTGACAGACTTTACGCCTATCTTTGCGGATTAAAATCAGAGCATAGCGAAAAATTTTTCGCGGGTGCGATGCTCAGCATAGAAAAGCCTACGATGCAAACGGAAAACACGGGGCTTTGGAACAAGATAAACGGAAAATCCTTCGGCAAAGGCTTTATATTAACGGACAGAAAAACGCTTTGCGCCAACGAATACCCCACAAAGGGGGACAACGCGTTCGCGGGTTGGTGGTTCTGCGCCGTGCCCGTAAAAGCCGTTGAAAAAATCGGCTATCCTTTGCCGATTTTTATAAAGGGCGACGATATCGAATACGGCGCAAGAAACGATAAGGAAATACTCACGCTAAACGGCGTATCCGTGTGGCACGAAACCTTTCAAAGCAAATTAAGCCCCGCTATTCAATATTTTGGCGACAGGAATATGCTCCTTATGATTCATCTTATGAAAAATGTGGGACGGGGCGAATTTTTACTCGCAGTCGCAGCGCGTATCGTCAGGTGGCTGAACGAAGGCAGTTACGAGGGCGTTCGTATGCTTGAATATGCGCTTAAAGACCTTTCGGGCGGATTTGAAAAGATTACGGAAATTCCCGCGGATAAAAAATTTGCCGAAGTTCGCGCCTATTCCCTCGATAAAAATCTTCTCGCATCGGTTTTTTCTACTCTTACGATGGGTTTTAAATACTTTTTGGATTACAACGCCAAAGACAAAAAAATCAAGGCGTTTGTTAAGGAAAAATTGCAAGACCAAAAGTTTTGGAGAAATTATTTACAACTTGACGGAGGTCGTTAAATGAACGGGAACAATTTTTATTCGGTGTTTTTTTCAGAGCTAAAGAAGAAATGGTTTATAGCCGTTATTTTAGCCTTGGTTTTGGGCGCGGGACTCGCTTTTGAAAAGCGCGGTTCGGGCGGCGTTGTTTCGGTCAGCACGTCCGCTTACGCGCAAAACTTGGTGCGAGTCGTTTTAAACGATAACGTAAATGTAAGCTATGTCAAAGACGAGGGATTTTTTTCAAATTCCACGCTTACTAAATACGCTTTTATGAAAGAATCCGAAAAAAAATTCGATTACTCAAAATTTAACGCGAATTTTCCGCTTTTAAACGAGGAAAACAAATTCGGTTGGATCAATAAACGCCTTTGGACGGCAAGCTTTTATCCGAATTTGTTTGTAATTTCCTTTTGCGTTATCGACGAGGACGCAAAGGATATGGAATACACCAACGCCAACGTTGAAAAATTTGTGGCGGAATATGTCGCTTTTTGCGATAAAGAGCTTCAAAAAGCGGGAATAGGGCATATAGAAGTAGTGGACAAGATTTTTCTTCCCGCTGAAGGAGCGACGCTTACGGTTAAATCCGTCGCATCAAAATACGGCATAGTCGGCGCGGTTTTGGGCTTTTGCTTGGGACTTTTAATTATCGCGGGTCTTTCGATGAGGAAGATAAAAAATGACTGATTTTTTTCTGCCGCTTTTTGTCGTTTTAACATTTACGCTCACTTTTACCATAATTTATCACAAATTTGATTTTTTGGAGCCTTCCGTCATAGTCGTTTCAATGATGACGATAGGCGCGTTTATGTCCGTTATAATGGCGGAACGCTGGGGGCTTGCCATTTCTTTCAAGGGTTTTTGCTTTATACTCGCCGTGCTTTTCGCGTTTATTCTCGGCGGATATTTTGCCAAAAAATGTTTCGGCAACAAAGAAGTCGCGACAGTGACGGATAATTCTCGTCATACTTACGATATTTCGCCGCGAGTAATCGCTTGCGTTGCATTTTTGATGCTCGTTATGCTTTTTTTTAACGTCGAGCGCGTGCACGGCATTAGTATGGAGTACGGCAACCGCGGCGGTATTGACGGTTATTTTAATATGATACGCGTTGTGCGTCCGCTGTTAGAGAGCGGCGAGATGCCGTCCTTCGGCTTGCAGTTCGGCGTATTCTTTAACCTTTCGCGGCTTATAGCCTATATATTCATCTATCTTTTCGCGTATAATCTTTTATATTCAAAGGCGCATCGCGCGGATTTCTTGCTTTTAATTCCCGTTTTATTGGAAATTCCCTTTCAAATACTCACAACCGGAAGATTGGGGCTTTTTATAGCTATGGTCTACGCGCTTGTGGTTTCCTTAATGCTCTATCAAAAAGGGAAAAATTATTCGTTTAAAAGCAAGCTGAACGCCCTTAAAATAATCGTAGCGGGCGGAATACTCTTTATAGGCGCGTTTTTGATTTTAGGATATCTCACTTGGAAAGGCGTTACTGAAGATCGCACTCCTTTAATAATTCTTTCGCATTACGCGGGGCTTTCCGTTCCCGCGCTTGACACTTTGACGCAGATGACCCTCGCTGAATCCGAATATGTGGGAACGCATACCCTGCAGGGATTTTATAGAGTGCTGCACGCGATATTCCCGAATATTCCCGCCGTCGCCGCATTTTTGCCATTCGTGCAATATAACGGCATAGATACTAACGTCTTTTCTATGTTCGGGCAATATCTGATGGATTACGGTTATATAGGCGCGCTCGCGCTGTCCGCTATTTTCGGTTTTATATACACCGTAATTTATACAATGGTGAAATATCGCTCAAAAAACATAGAAACGCCGATAATTATGTACGGCTACATAGCGTATCCGCTCTTTCTTTCCTCCATAAGCGAAAGAATTTTTATGGATTTTACAAATACGGCGGGAGCTTTCGCCGTCCTTCTCTTTATTTTGATAAAGATTATTTTTTCCGAAAGGGTTTTAAATGGGAAGGTTAATAAGTAAATTTAAGAACAGTCGATTGACGCAAAATGTAACCGCGCTTCTTGTTTTAAAGGGCGCGGATTATTTGCTTAATTTTTTAATGTTCCCGTTTCTTTTAAGAATGATAGGTCCCTCTGCGTTTGGCGCGATAGTATTTATGCAGAGCATCGCGCAATATTTTGTTATAGTGACGGATTACGGATTTAATATGACCGCGCCGAGGGATATTGCAAGAGCGGAGAACGAGCGGGAAATAGGGAAAATTTTCGTAAACGTTATGAGCGCGAAAATAATTATGATAAGCGCGATTTTAGCTTTAAGCGGCGTTGTGATATTCTTTTTGCCACAGTCCGTCGAATTTGATTTCCTGCTCTTTCTTGCCGTTATGCCGCTCGCTCTTGGGAATATCGCTTTTCCGGTGTGGTTTTTCCAAGGAATACAGGAGATGAAATATATAACGATTTCAAGCGTTATCGCAAGAAGTTTGCTGCTTGTTTTAATGCTTGTCACCGTGTCTTCGCCTAAAGATTATCTGATCGCCGCGCTGCTCTTTTCGTCTATGCCCGTGGTATCGGGGATTTTAAGTTTTTATATTATAATAAGAAAATATAAATTCGTATTCGTCCGTCCGGATTTAAACGGAATTATAAAGACAATAAAAGACGGATGGCAGATTTTCCTCTCAACCGTCGCAATTAACCTTTATACCAATACGAATATAGTCATATTGGGAGTGTTCACAAATCCTACGATTGTGGGATATTTCGGCGCGGCGAGTAAACTCGTAGACAGCTTTAAGGGACTTATGAGCGCGGTGACGCAGGCGGTATATCCGCATGTCAGCGCGAAACTTAAAAATTCAACGGAAGAAACGATATTATTCATAAGAAAGTTTACAAAATATTATACGGGAGCGTTCTTTGTAATTTCGTTTTTGTTGTTCGTACTCGCAGAACCGGTGGTAGTCGTATTGTTCGGCGAAAATTATCGCGAGTCCGTCATAATTCTTCGCATACTCTCTTGGCTTCCCTTTATTATTTCTTTCAGTCAGGTTTACGGCATACAGACGCTTTTGAATTTCGGCAAACAGCAAACTTTCAGCAAAATTTTAATCTGTTCGGCTGTTTTTGATTTATTGATACTTTTTCCGCTGACGTATTGTTTCGGAGAAATCGGCGTCGCAATTACTATGGTCGCCGTCGAAGTTGTGGTAACGCTTGCGACAAGATATTACGCAAAGAAATGCGGGGTGTAAGAATAAAATTATGATAAGTTTTGAAGTAAATTCCGAAGAAGACACAAAAAAGCTCGCGACTCTTGCGGGGAAGAGCATAAAAGAAGGCGTAACTCTCGCTTTAATAGGAGATTTGGGCGCGGGTAAAACTTTTTTTACGAAACATCTCGCAAAAACCTTGGGCGCGGAAGAAGAAGTCACCAGCCCCACGTTTAATTTGATGAATATTTACGAAGGCGTTTGCCCTATTTACCACTTCGATCTATATAGGCTTGAAACCCTTGAACAGCTCGAAGACATCGGTTTTTGCGAATATGCGGAATCGGAAGAAGGAATTTGCTTAATAGAGTGGGCGGATAAATTTAAAAGCGAGATGCCCGAAAACACGGTTGAGGTAAATTTTGAAAAAACGGGCGAAAATTCAAGAACGATAACTTTTTCGGGAGAGGGAGAACTCGCCAAAGAATTTTTGGAAAAAATGAAAGAAGGCGCTTTAATTTGATACTTGCGCTTGAAACCTCGTCAAAAGTATCTTCCGTAGCCGTAGCGGAGGATAACAGACTGCTTGCGGAAATCACGACCGAATCGAAACTCACACATTCAAAGACCTTAATTCCGCATATAGAAAAAGTTTTAAAACTTGCCAATAAAGAGAAAAGCGATATGGAAAAAATAGCGGTAAGCATAGGCCCGGGCTCTTTTACTGGGCTTCGCATAGGGCTTGCGGCGGCAAAAGCCATAGCCTACGCGTTAAATATTCCCCTTTACGGCGTACCGACTCTAAAATCTTTGGCGTATCACTTTTTAACGCCGAATTTAAAGATAGTGGCGACAATGGACGCGCAGAAAAACGCCGCGTATCGCGAAAGTTACGAATTTATCGGCGGCGATTTAAAAGTAATCGACGCGCTTGAGGTGCTTCCCGTGGAAGCCGTTCGAGATGAAATTTTAAACTGCGGAAAAAATATAATGTTGGTCGGCGAAAAAGCGGAAAAGATTTACGAAAATTTAAACCGCGGCAATATATATCTTGCGCCGTTTTACGCGCGTATGCCACGCGCCGCGCTTGTGGCGATGTACGCGTTAAATGCGGACGCGCCGGATAATCTTATGAATTTGGAGCCGCTCTATGTTCGCAAATCCGAAGCGGAAGTTTTATGGGAAAAACGACATGGAAAAGATTGACTTGCGTTTTGAAGAAGTGACCGCTGAAAATATAGACGCCGTTTACGAGATAGAGCAAACTTCTTTTAAAATTCCGTGGACGAAAAAATCTCTTTTGGAAGCCGCAGAGCGAAAAGACACCATATATTTAGCCGCCGTTTTTGAAGGAAAAATCGCGGCGTATATAGGCGCGTGGATTATAGCGGGCGATGCGGAGATTACAAACGTGGCGACGTTAAAAGAATATCGCGGAGAAAAAATCGCGACGCGTTTGATGACGGAATTTTATAATCGCGCAAAAGAAAAGGGCGCAGAGAGAGTAACCCTTGAAGTTCGCCAGTCAAATATTGCCGCTGTCGCGCTGTATAAAAAATTCGGTATGGAGGAAAACGGCAGAAGAAAGCGTTACTATGAAGACAACAACGAGGACGCGCTTATTTTTTGGGGTAAAATATAAAAAAACCGTATGAACGATTTATCGTTCATACGGTTTTTTATTACAATCTGCCTTTAACTATGGCGTTTGCGTCTTCTATGACTTGATGCGCCAAATCTATGGATTTTCCGCTGACTCTCATACATTTGTCGGGGTTATGGAACCCGTTGCCGTTTTCTGCGGCTATCCAGTCCCAATACCACGCCGCTTCGCGCATTTTAAGGCGAACGGGGGCGAGTTGTTCGTCGGTCGCTCCTGCGTTTTGCGCCGCTTGAATTGCAAGATGCGCTTTCGCGCAGGTTTGTCCCGCTATGCGCTGAAGTTTATTGTTGTTGTCGTGAATGGTTTTTACGCGAGCGATTAACACTTCTTTACTTTCATCGTGACACTTTAAGCAACCCTCTTCAATATGTTTTAAGGGACTTGTCATCCAATGGGAAGTGTATTTTTTCCCATTTTCGCGCATATAGGGCATATGGCAGTCTACGCAGGTTACGCCCGCGTCCGCGTGCACGCTAGTCTTCCAAATTTCAAAATCGGGGTGCTGGGCCTTTAACATAGGAGTTTTTGAATCGGGATGGAGCCAATCTTGCGTAAACGCGCCGGCAGCTCCGCTTTGATACCAAGCGAATTGTTCTTCCGGTTCCCATCCGCCTATGAATGGGTGACGCACGCGTTTATCTTCCGCCATAAAATAGTATTCGTTATGGCACTGTCCGCAAACATAAGCGCGCATATCGTTATGAGACGCGTTCGATATGTCCTCGCCGCGAAGCGCCATGGATTCGACGAAACCTTGCTGATATACGCGAAGTTCCATAGTTTCAGGGTCGTGGCAAGTGGAGCAACCAAAATAAAGGTCTGTTCCTTCAACGGTGTTTTGGTCGGTAAAGGGAGGAGTCGCTTCCGCAAAAGGTTTGGAGGCGAATTGCCAGCCGCTCTCCTTGTACCATTTATCGTACATCCAAGAGCCTTTGCAGACTATGCAATTTCCCATTTGACCCGGGATTCGTTTGGAATTTAACTGGTCAACGCCCGTATAGGTATGGCCTCTTGCCACATCGTATTGAATTGAAAATTTATAGCCTTTAAAATTTTCCAAAATTTCAGGCTGAGCCTTTATATATGAATTTTCGGGGAAACTTCCGCCGTAACCCGTAGGAGACGGGTCTAGCATATTGTTTTTCATAAAGGAATTGTATTCCAAAGGATAAGCGTCCTTATACGCTGTTTTTCCGAGATGGGCGTAGTTCTCGTGGGAAATTTCGACTTTTTTGACGCTCATATCGTTAGGTTTTGCGACGACTCTCATAATGATAAAACCGAAAAAGAGCACGCAAACGCCTAATATGGCGGCTAAATATTTTTGCATCTTACTCAATTCTAATCCCTCCTTCTTTATGGTTAGAGCCGTGAGCTATGCGACTGTGGCACTTTAAGCAATCCGCGCCTGTGTCTTTTGGCTCTACGGAAATTTTCACGTCTTTCATAGTGTTTTCGTGGCAGCGCAAGCAGTTGGCGTTTACCATCTCTTTTGCATCATCGGAAAGCTTTATGCGGGCGGGATAATCTCTTGCCACTTCGTGATACATATCCACCATACCGCTTCTGCCCTTTTCAACCATATAGACGACCGCGTTTTGATGAGGCAGATGACATTCGGCGCAATTTTGTTCGCTGTGACTTGAGAGCTTAAAAGTTTCGGCTTCGTGCGTCATAGAGTGACAATTTCCGCAAAACTCGGGAGATCCGGATATGTGCATAAACGCCGCGCCACCGGCAAACGCCACCGCGCCGACCGCAAAACCGCAAGCGAGCGCAAAAAGAGTATGTTTCTTAAATAAATCCTTGATATTCAATTTACACCCCTCCTTTATCCTTGTTTTTACTCCAATTTATTTTTATCAAGCCGCATCCAATCTGCGCCTTCAATTAAAATTCCGTCGTCTTTCATAAGCGATATTTCGCGGGTAAGCGCGCTCCTGTTACATTCAAGCTCCTTAGCAAGCTGTATTCTGCCGGGAACGACCACTTTTTCCGTTCCGTATCTTCTCTCTTTTTGCAAGAGATATAGTATCAGTCTTTCTCTCAGTGATTTTTGAGAAAGCAGATTTAACTTTTCCATTAAGAGCACTTTGTCGGTACAAAACGCCTCAAGCAAATTTTTCATCACTATGCCGTGTATGCGCCCAAGTTTAGGACCTGCCGTTATCAAAGAGCGGTACGGTATCCAAAGAGCGGATAATTTTGTAAGCGCGCGAATAGCCTCGGGGCTGTATTCTTCGGATAAAATCGCGGACGCAGACCCTAAAAGCGCGCCACGCTCCAAGGAGTGACCGATAAACTCGTTTCCAAAGCGGTCTTCCGTGATAACTTCGGCTTTTCCCTCCAAAAGCACGCCGATATTTGAATTAGGCTCGTAGGGTTTTAAAACGAAATCGCCTTTATCGTAATTATTCACATATCCTTTAGTATTTTTTACGAAAACGTCCACTTCATCGTTGTTAAGCCCCGAAAAGAGGGCAAGTTCGGCAAAATTCATAAAACCCTCCTTTAATTTTTAATTTTAAGAAAATTATAACAAAAAGATTTTAGGCGTGATGTTGCAAGAGCAACGAAAAGAAAAATTAAGTAGATAATTTTTAATTTGAAGAAGAATTCGTAATAATGTATAATCGGAGAATAAATTTTAAACAATTATTGCGAAGGGGTAACATTGATGAACGTAAAAATTTCGGAACTTGTAAAAGAAATAGAGGAAGGTTTTCGCTTTAGTCGCGGCGATGATTTATCTTTTTTTGAGAATGAGCCGCTTGAAGATTTAGAGGAAGGCGCGGGCTTGCTTCAAAAGCATTTTTGCGGCAATCATATAGACCTTTGCTCGATTATTAACGGAAAAAGCGGCAAATGCGGCGAAAATTGCAAATATTGCGCTCAAGCCGCTTGCCACAACACAGGCGTAGAAGAATACGATTTTTTATCGAAAGAAGAAATAATCGCAAACGCAAAGGCGAACGAAAAAGCGGGGGTAAATCGTTTCGCAATCGTAACATCGGGGAGAGCTTTGGGCGGAAAAGATTTTGACGCGGCGATAGAAACGTACGAGGCTATGAGAGATACTCTTAAGATAGAGCTTTGCGCCTCTCACGGGCTGCTGACCCGCGAACAATTCAAAAGACTTCGTTCGGCAGGCGTTACGAGCTATCATCACAACATAGAAACCTCTCGTCGATTTTTTCCGCAAATATGCACGTCCCACACATACGATGACCGCATACAAACGATAAAAACAGCGAAGGAGGAAGGACTTTGTGTATGTTCCGGAGGCATTATCGGTATGGGCGAGACGTTTGAAGACAGGCTTGATATGGCTATAAGTCTTTTTGAACTGAATATTATGTCAATTCCCATAAACGCGCTTATGCCGATAAAAGGCACGGCGCTTGAAAACAGGACGCAAGTTTCACCCGAAGATATTATGCGTACGATAGCGATGTTCCGCTTTATAAACCCCGAAGCGAACATTCGGCTTGCCGCGGGGCGAAAAATTTTGCCCGCTAACGGCGAAAACGCGTTTTTATCCGGCGCGTCCGCCTCTATTACGGGAAATATGCTCACGACGTCCGGCTCTACGATAAAAGACGATATGGAAATGCTGGAAAGATTGGGGCTTACCAATAACTAGGGCGTGTTGGTAAACCCCGCCAACGCGCTTTGACGGCTATTTTGCCGCCTGAACTGCGTCAGAAAAAACTCGACGTAGCCTAGCTACGACTTCGTTTTTTCTTCCTTGTCAGACGACAAAATCTCTCGTCACATCA
>JAGBKP010000056.1 GCA_017635875.1 Selenomonadaceae bacterium
CTTATGCACCCAAAAAGCCGCGCCGAGTTTTTCAGCGTATAGCGCGTTTTTCGCCTCGGGACCTGGGATCGGTTCGTGCAAAAGCATCGGAAGCCCTACCGAAAACGCTTCCGTCATAGTAAGCGCGCCGGGCTTTGTGATAAGTAAATCCGCGGCGGTCATCAGCGTAAATATTTCTTTCGTGTATGAAAAAATTTTTATATTGTGCTTTGAATTATTTGCGATTTTTTTCGTTTTTTCGTACAGGGTTTCGTTTTGCCCGGTAACTACCAAAATATTAAGCCGTTCGTCCGCATTTTCCAGCTCGCCGAGGGATTTTTCAATTCCGCCCAAGCCTAAACCGCCGCCCATTATCAGAATAGTTTTATCGGCGTTTAAATTTAATTTCTCCCTTGCCGTTTCCTTTGAAAGACCATTTTCTTCCGTTATGGGAATCCCTAAAGCGTACGCGACTTTTGCCACGCCGCTTTTTACGAGTTCGTCTTTCATTTCTTCCGTCGCGACAAAATATATATCTACGTTTTTATAAAGCCAAATATTGTGCAGGGAATAGTCCGTTAAAACCGCCGCAAGGAGAGGTTTTTTCCATAATCCGAAATTTCTTAAAAATGCCGTCGCGCCCTCCGGGAACGGGTGAGTCGCGAGTATTATATCGGGGTTTTCCGCCTTTAAAACGGCGTGCATAAAAGGGGAGGTGAGAGCCGAAAACATCATCCCCGTCAAATTTCCGATATGCCCGCCTTTGGATACGTTATAAAAAACGTCGTAGAGATTGGGCAAATACTTTAGCATACGAAGATACACGCTCTTTAAGAGCCACGGCAAAAACGCGCGCTTTTTTGCCGTAAAATCCACTATTTTTATGTCATCATTTGGAAAACGATTTTTTAATTCGATAAAAAGAGCTTCTGCGGCTCTTATATGCCCCGAGCCGACGGAGGCTGTCGTTATGAGTATTTTCACGCGGTAATACCTCCGTCCACGCTTAATATCGCGCCTGTTGTAAAGGAAGATTTATCGGACGCCAAAAAAAATATCGCTTCCGCTATTTCACTTGCCGTCCCTATGCGCTTTAAAGGATATAGAGCCGCCATTTCGTCAAGGGCGTTGTCGCCGCTTTTAAGCTGCGCCTCTGTCATAGGGGTTAAAACGTCGCCCGGCGCGACGGCGTTTACGCGAATGTTAAGGCTTGCCAGTTCAAGAGAGAGCGACTTTGTAAGCGCGACAATCGCGCCTTTTGAGGCGGAATATATCGAGCAACCGTAATTTCCGCGTATTCCCGCGTCGGAGGCGATATTTACGACGCTTCCTCCGTTATTTTGCATAAACAAAGGCAAAACAGCCTTTGTCATAAAAAAAGTTCCCTTTATATTTACGCTCATAATATCGTCAAAATCTTTTTTGTCTGTGTCCGAAACGGGTTTTTCAAGATAAATTCCCGCGGAATTTATCAAAATATCCGCGCCGCCAAGAAAATTTGCCGCGTTTTTTACGACTTTTTCACATTCTTCAACGTATCTTATATCTGCGGAGAAAAATTTCAAATCGTTATGTTTAAGTTCATTTTCAACCGCTTCGCCTTTTGTTTTATCTCTGCCGATTATAGCAACTTTGTCGCCGTGTTCAAGAAAAAGTTTCGCAGCGGCTTTTCCAATGCCGCTGGTACCGCCCGTAACAATGACCCGTTTCAAATTATTTCCTCCAAAAAACAAAAATGGGGGTCAAGGGGGACGAGTTCCCCTTGCAGGTGCAGGGCAGAGCCCTGCTGGGGTATGGGGCAAAGCCCCATATTATAAATAACAAAAAAGGTCGGGGTTTATGCCCGACCCTTTTTTTGTTAATTACTTGTTGACGGCTTCTTTTAAGGATTTGCCTGCTTTAAAGCCGGGAGCTTTAGAGGCGGGGATATCGATTTCAACGCCGGTCTGAGGGTTTCTGCCCTTACGCGCAGCGCGCTCTTTAACCTCAAAGGTACCAAAGCCGATAAGCTGTACTCTGTCTCCTTCAATGAGAGCTTGTTCTACGCTTTCAAAAAAAGCGTTTAACGCTTTTTCAGCGTCTTTTTTTGTAAGTCCGGATCTTTGCGCCATAGACGCTACGAGTTCTGTTTTGTTCAATGAAATAGCCTCCTTACGGAATAATATAATTGCAATTCGCGTATAACACGCTTTCGCAAAGGAATTTACCACAAACAAACAGAAATATCAAGGGTTTTTTGAAAAAAATTAAAAATTTCTGAAAAAAATCTAGTCATTTTAAAGCATAAATCTCTCTCTTTTCGCTTTGGCAAGGAAAAGAGAGATTTTGCTTTTTACGCTTTTTTTACGTATAAACTGGTAAGATAGTCAAAATTTTTAATTCTGTCGAGTTCAAAAAGCATAATTTTTTGAATTTTTTCCTCAATAAGACCCAAATGATAGGCGTAAAAAATTTCGTATTCGTCGTCTAAATGTTCCATTAGGGAAAGTTTGACGTCGGACGCGATTTTTTTACTGTATACCTGCGTTATTATAAGGGAAAAATCCCTTACCGCAGAAAATTTTTCTTCGTCTTTTGCGTCAACTATGGCAAGCCCTTCAATGGGGTCAATACTTGCTTTTTGATATAGCAAATCCAAAAAACTTACGGCGGGATAGATTTTTAAATCCACGCCTTCTTTTTTTGCGCGTTCTCTTAAGAGCGCGACGGTTTTTTCCGCCACAAATGGGCTGCCCGGCACGCCGTAGAGAATATCTTCGCTTTTGCCGCGAGTTATTAAATCCGTCGCTATTTTTTTGTAGAGTTCCTCAAAATTTGCCGCTTCGTCGTAAAAATTATCGTAAGACTCTGCGATAATTCCGGCGTCTTCGATTTCTTTTACTGTGGGGTGAATTTTCGTGCGGAGCAGTATTTTTTTCCTTTCGCGAATTTTTTCCCAAGTTCCTTTGGTAATAAGAGAAAGGGTAGCCGGACCTAAACCTACGACTTCTATCATTTTGCGCCGCCTTTCTGCTGAAACGCGCTTTCGTCGCCCGTAAGCATCATCAAAAGCCGCGTTATAAACCCTACGATATTTTTCTTGTACGCCGGATTTAGCCTAAATTCCATTCGATTTAAATTGGGGAGTAATCTTGCGGTGTTTTTAAAGGTTCTTTCTACGAGGCTTACGCCTTTTACGGGTAAATTCGGGTTGTTTTTCAGCGTTATAAAGAGTTTCGCGTCCTTTTCCCTGACGGAAGTTATGCCTAAATTTCTCGCGTAATTTTTTATTCTGGCGACGGACAGAAGATTCATCACAGGCTTTGTCGGCTCTCCGAAACGGTCGATAAGCTCGTCAATCAGTTTTGGTATATCTTCGTTCTTTCTTATCGCCGCAATTCTCTTATAAAGTTCCAATTTGTGCATCGCGCTCTCTATGTATTTTCCGTCTATATAAGCGTCTGCCTCGATGTCTATGACGGGTTCCGACTCTTCCGCCTTTTTCTCTTTGCCCTGACGTTTTTCAACAGCGTCTTCAAGCATTCTTGAATACATCTCAAAACCGACGCTCTCTATGTGTCCGTGTTGCGCCGCGCCTAAAAGATTTCCCGCGCCGCGTATCTCCAAATCGCGCATGGCGATTTTAAAGCCCGCGCCGAGTTCGGCAAATTCCTTCATAGATTGCAGGCGTTTTTCCGCCGTTTCCGTCAATACCTTGTCGCGCTTATAGATAAAATAAGCGAATGCAAGCGCGTGACTTCGCCCGACTCTGCCGCGCATCTGATAGAGCTGCGAGAGACCGAATTTATCCGCGTCATATACGATTATGGTGTTCGCGTTTGCAACGTCGAGTCCGTTTTCGACTATACTTGTTGCGAGAAGTATATCGCAACGTCCTTCGTAAAATTCCATCATAACTCGCTCTAACGCGTCTTCCGGCATTTGCCCGTGACCTATCTGTATTCTCGCTTCGGGCACGATGTTTTGCAGGCGTTCTTGCATCCTTCCTATCGTTTCCACGCGATTATACACAAAATAAACCTGCCCGCCGCGCTTTAATTCGCGGCGAATTGCCGTCGCTATGGTTGAGTCCTCGTCTTCTGCTACGTAAGTCTGCACGGGGAAACGGTCTGCGGGCGCGGTTTCAATTATGCTCATATCCCTTGCGCCCACAAGCGACATATGAAGCGTGCGCGGAATAGGCGTTGCGGTTAGCGTAAGCACGTCTACGCCGGCGGCGAGGCTCTTTATCTTCTCCTTTTGCTTAACGCCGAAACGCTGTTCCTCGTCCACGATTAAAAGCCCCAAGTCCACGAATTGCACGCGCTTTTGATTTAAAATGGCGTGAGTGCCGATTAAAATATCAACGTCGCCCCGAGCGAGTTTTTCGAGAGTTTCCGCCTGTTCTTTCGCCGTTCTGAATCTGCAAATAACGTCGATTTTCGGCGGAAAATTCATAAACCGCTCCGTAAAAGTTTGAAAATGTTGCAGAGCAAGCACGGTTGTGGGCGCAAGCACCGCGACTTGTTTGCCGTCCATAGCGGCTTTAAATGCGGCGCGCATAGCCACTTCCGTTTTACCAAAGCCGACGTCGCCGCAAAGCAGCCTATCCATCGGCTTCTCCATTTCCATATCCCGCTTTATGTCCTCAATGGCGCTACGTTGGTCTTCCGTTTCCTCGAAGGGGAAAGCGTCCGCAAATTCCCTTTCCAAATTATCGTCTGAAGAAAACGCGTAACCTTTGGCGAGTTTTCGTTTTGCGTAAATCTCCAGCAAGCGGTCAGCAATATCTTCAACGGCGGCTTTCGCTTTAGATTTTGCGTGTTTCCACTCCGCGCCGCCCATTTTTGAAAGTTTCGGCGCGCTCTCCTCTCCCCCGACGTATTTAGACAACAAACCCACTTGCTCCACCGGTACAAAGAGTTTATCGTCGCCGCGATATTTTATATGCAGATAATCTTTGTGAATACCGCCGGTTTCTATGGTTTCAACGCCCAAATATTTGCCGATGCCCTGCGTTTCGTGAACTACGTAATCGCCGATTTTTATTTCGGTAAAATGTGAAATCTTATCTTTGTTTTCGCTTCGTTTTAACGCCCGCTTTTTTTCGCGACCGAAAATATCCGTTTCGGTTATTACGACGAGCGTTGAATCACTCACATTAAAACCGCTTGAAAGATGCCCCGTAGTTATTGAAATTCGTTTATTAGAGATTTTGTCGTCCTCTTTTATAACGGCTGACGGCACGCGTCTTTTCGCTAAATTTTCCCTTAACGCGTTCGCCTTTTGCGTGGAAGAAAGTAAAATCAAAACCTCTTTTTTATCCGCGAGATAACGATTTAATTCGTCCTCCAAAAAATCCATTTGCGAACGAAACGACACCATCGAAACGCAGGAAAATTTAATCATAGCTTTTAAATTTGCGCTGTGGACTTGCTGCAAAAGCATAGTCAAAAAGAACACGGAAGATTTGTTACATTCGTTTAAAATTTCTTCCCAATTTAAAACGGAATTTTTTATCTCGGGATTTTCTTTTGTAATATTTTTTAATTCTCCGATAAGCCTTAAAGGGTCGTCAAAAATCACCGTTGAATTTTTTTCAAGAAACGACAAAACTCCCGCGCCCTTTGAGTTTAAATTCGCCGAAAGGGGCAGGATTGAAAGTTTATTTTTATTCGCCGTAGAGCGTTTTGTAAAAATATCGTAAGAACGAATCGTATCAACTTCGTCGTCGAAAAATTCCACACGAAACGGCGTATCGGAGTTTATCGGAAAAATATCTAAAATACTTCCCCTGTTTGCAAATTCGCCCTTATGCTCCACCTCTATCGTCCGCTCGTAACCTAAATTTGCAAGTTTACTAAGTAAATCGTTTCTGGAGATTACGTCGCCTATTTCTATATTTAAATTGTTTAAATTAAATTCTTTTTTGGTTATGCTTTTTTGCGCGATGGCGTTCATAGTTGAAAGTAAAATAATAGGCTCGTTAAATACGATTTTCCCCAAAATATCCATTCGTATTTCTTCGCGTTCTCTGCTCTTGGACGCGCCTTCAACATTAAAATTTGCACGGTCCGGCACCTCTAA
>JAGBKP010000003.1 GCA_017635875.1 Selenomonadaceae bacterium
AAAGAGAAAAAAACTTTATCATAAAAAAATTTAAAGTTTTGTCTAAAATTTATAACTATTAAAGTTTTTTCTTTCTTCTTTTTCTACTTTCTTTTTTTCAAAAAAGAAAGTAGAAAAAGAAAGTAGACAATCAATTCAACAACTTGGAGGATGGATATGCAGAGTTTTGAGACAGAGATAGGCGGAAGGAAACTCATCGTTGAGCACGGAAAGATGGCAAAACAGGCGAACGGCGCGGTGCTTGTTCGCTATGGCGATACCGTAGTGCTTGTTACTGCTACGGCATCTGCTGAACCGAGAGAAGGCGTAGACTTTTTTCCGCTGACTGTGGATTATGAAGAAAAAATGTACGCGGCGGGGAAAATTCCCGGCGGTTTTATAAAAAGAGAAGGCAGACCCTCCAGCGACGCGGTGCTTTGCGCGCGCCTTATCGACAGACCGATTCGCCCGCTCTTCCCCGAAGGTTTCAGAAACGACGTGCAGATTGTGGCGACGGTTTTGTCCGTTGAGCAGGACAACGCGCCGGAGCTTGTCGGTATGATAGGCGCGTCCACCGCGCTTATGGTGTCCGATATTCCCTTTATGGGGCCTATCGCCGGCGTTCGCGTCGGTCGCGTTGACGATAAGTTTATAGTAAACCCCACGGAAAAAGAGCGTGAAATTTCCACGCTTAATTTAACCGTCGCAGGCTCTAAAGACGCGGTGATGATGGTTGAAGCGGGGGCAAACGAGCTTCCCGAAAGCGTGATTTTAGACGCTATTCTCTTCGGGCACGAGGAAATTAAAAAAATCGTTGCTTTTGAAGAAGAAATCGCGGCGGCTGTCGGTAAAGAGAAAATGGACGTCAAACTTTTCTCCGTTGACGAAAATCTTGACGCGGCAATTCGCGAAAACTTCACCGAAAAATTAAACGAAGCCGTAAGAAACCCCGATAAACTCGACCGCGACGCGCACGTAAACGCGGTAAGAGAAGAAATTAAAGAAAAATTCCTGCCGGACTATCCCGAAAGCGAAAAAGAAATCGAATATATCGTATATAAACTTGAAAAAGAAATAGTCCGCAGGATGATAACCCACGAAAAAATTCGCCCCGACGGCAGGGCTATCGACGAAGTGCGCCCTATAACTTGCGAAGTCGGAATACTTCCCCGCCCGCATGGCTCGGGGCTTTTCACTCGCGGACAGACACAGGTCTTAACCGTTACGACGCTTGGCCCGATCTCGGACGAACAGATTATAGACGGACTTGGTCCCGAAACCACAAAACACTATATACATCACTATAATTTCCCCGGATACAGCGTAGGCGAAGCTCGCCCGATAAGAAGCCCCGGCAGACGCGAAATCGGTCACGGCGCGCTCGCCGAACGCGCTCTTGTTCCCGTTATTCCCTCTACGGAAGATTTTCCTTATACCATTCGTCTTGTATCGGAAGTTTTGGAATCGAACGGCTCAAGCTCTATGGGCAGCGTTTGCGGCAGTACGCTTTCCCTTATGCACGCGGGCGTTCCCATTAAGCGTCCGGTGTCCGGCGTTGCTATGGGGCTTGTCAAAGACGGCGACGCGTACACGATTTTAACCGATATTCAAGGAATGGAAGACGCTTTAGGAGATATGGACTTTAAGGTTGCGGGAACGGAAAAAGGCGTTACCGCAATTCAGATGGATATAAAAGTTGCGGGCATAAGCCGCGAAATACTTTCTTCCGCATTGGAGCAAGCAAAACGCGGACGCGCGTTTATACTCGGCAAAATGCTTGAGTGCATTGACAAACCCGCCGCAAATCTTTCGCCGTACGCGCCAAGAGTCGAGGTTATGCAGATAAAGATAGACAAAATCCGCGACGTTATCGGTACGGGCGGAAAAGTAGTGCGCGGAATTATTGATGAGACCGGCGTAACCATCGACATTCACGAGGACGGAAATATTTTCCTCGCCTCTAACGATGAAGAAAATATGAAAAAGGCTCGCCGTATGATAGAGGCCATAGTTAAAGAAATCGAAGTCGGCGAAATTTACACGGGTCCCGTTACGCGTCTTTTAAAATTCGGCGCGTTCGTGGAGCTTCTCCCCGGCAAAGAAGGGCTTTGCCATATATCGCAGCTTGCGCCGCGCCGCATTGAAAAAGTGGAAGACGCGGTAAAAGTCGGCGACGAAATCACGGTAAAAGTTGTTGAAATAGACGAAAAAGGCAGAATTAACGTAAGCCGCAAGGCTGTGTTGTAAAAAAAGGCAGTCGCATAATCAAACAAATATGATTATGCGACTGCCTTTTTATTTTTTGCAATTTCTAACAATATTCGCTATTCGTTCAACATAATTTTGCGGCACATTTCCCTCTTATCCTTATAAAATTTGGCAACAAGAATTATCGCTATAATCCCGATATACACAAAAAACGCGCCGACTTCTTTTGAAATATCCGCCAAACTCGCCCCGCGCATCACAATATCGCGAACGAAGTGAAACTCCCAAGTAAGCGGGAATATATGCGAAAGCGTAACCACCCAAGGCGAAAGATGCGTCAGAGGACTTGTTACTCCGCCTAAAATAAATCCGCCTGGGATAAAGAGAATCATACGGCTTGACGCTATGCCTGGGTTTGCCGCATTCCAACCAAAGAGAAGCGAAAGCATACCGACGGAGAGTATATAGAAAAATTGTATGAACAGAAAGGAAAGCAAATGTCCGCTAAAGACCATATCGCCCCATACGCGAAGTATCGCCATACCTACGACAAACGAAGTCAACAGCCCTATTCCGTAGGGAACGAGGCGAAGAATTAAATTCCACGGCGTGCCCGTTTTTAAAATCGCGTTAAGCTCTCCCGTCATACGAAGGCGCGGCACCATACCTATTGTCGCGAACACGAAAAACATACTGCCGAAAAAGAAGAGGAAACCTTCCGTTTGCGCGTTTTCGGTAGATCCTGACGGATTAAAAAGGTTTCGGTCGCGCAGGCTTATGCCGCCGCTTGCGGTGCTTTTTGCAAGTTTGGCGTTTTCCGTCGCTACGATTTCGTTTAATATCTCTTTAACGTCTGCGGTAAGCGCGGTGTTGGTGTTGTCGTAAAACACGCCTATCGGCGCGGTTGTTCCCGTGTTTACGTTTTTCTCAAATTCGCGGGGAATGTAGACGACAGCCGCCGCGTCGTCGCGGTAAAAGAAAATCTCCGGGTCTGCCGCATTGTTAAATATAAGCGTTACTTTTATATATTCGGAGGCGTTCATATTGTTTATGAATTGCCTGCTCGAAAGGCTGTTGTCAAGGTCTATGACGACGACGGGCGTATCTTTCGCGAAATTTCCGCCCAAAAGCACCGATAAAACGATGGTTATAATCATCGCTATCATAAGGCAAACTTTTTCATACGGCATACCCTTGCCCGAAAAGAGGAAATTCAGCTCACTTCTGATTGAGTCCACTTGCGTCCACCCCAATCGTCAGCCCTGCCATTATTCCTTCCTGCGCGTCCGTATAGATCCTTATTTGAAAGCCGGATAAATCGCTTTGACCTTTTTCGCGGGTCTGGCGTAAATCCGCAAACCCCGGCGCTTTGCTCAAAAGACGCACCGTGCCTATTACTTCTTTGTTGTTTGTGACGGCGTAACCTCTTATTCTGTCGCCTTCCTTTAAATTAGCCGCAACGTCTTCTCCAACGTATATATCGTAATAAAGTCTGTCGGTTTCAAGAATAATCACGGGAACGGAGGGAGAAATCATTTCCCCTTCTTTTTGAAGGACGCTCAAAATCTTGCCGTCTTCGGGCGCGCGAAGCGTAAGGCGGCTCTTTGCCACTTCAAGTTCTTTTAGCGCAACTTCTTTTTGTTTCTTCTGACTTTTTAAAGCGGCTATATTGTTTGAAATATTTTCCGCTTTGGCGTGTTCCTCTTTAATGGTGGGGAGCATTTCGCCCGCGTTCGCGCCTGCGAGCAGCCGTCTTAACGCTTCTTCTTGCTGCATAACGTTTGCTCTTGCAACGTCAAGCGCCATAATCGCGTCGTCAACGGAGGCTCTTGCGATAGCTCCCGATTTAAAGAGTTCGTTTTTACGTTCAAAATCCACCTCGCGATTTTTTAAAGTAGCCCGCGCGGAATTTATCGCCGCCTGTTGCTGTTCTATTTGACGATTAGATTGCACATTCGACGTGTCCGCGTGAAAATGCGCGATATTTTTTTCGTTTTCGGCGGATTTTATCTGCGCATCGAGGACGGCTATCTCCGCTTTTAACTTTTCAATGGATAAATCCGTATCGGTGGGGTCTATTTCCATTAAAATTTGCCCTTTTTGGACATAATCGCCTTCTTTTACCGCCTCTTTAACAAGACGCCCTTTCACGGAATCGAAAGAGATTTTAATCTGCTCCGCGGTAAGGATGCCTTCTTTTTTCTCTCTGCCCATAACGACGGCGTCGTTTCCCGTATACATAAGCACAAAACCGCCTATGATTAAGAGCAGAATAAAAATTAAACCTACTTTTTTAGCTTTTTCTTCGGGTGACAATTATATTACCCCTTTTCTTAAAACACAGCCCCTGCTTATGGGCAAAAGGGGTATTGCCCGGAAAATTCTTGCAAAATTCCTCGTACATTTTAGTATTTTTTTTGAAATCTTGCAAGCAGATTATGAAAATACTCAAAGAGTAAATTCGACTTTAACCCCGTCGGTAACGAAAACATTGTTTTTTAGAACGCCTAAATAAACAAAGTATTTTCCGCTTGGCAAGTTATCCGTAAGCCCTCTGCCGTCAAGATAATATCTCTCGTATTTTTTCGTGATTATGTTAAAAATATTTTGCGATTTTGCCTCCCCGTACCTCGTGGCTTTAAACAAAAATTTTTCGTTGTCGTTTTCAACCAAAAAGTATGCGTCCGCGCTTTCTATGTTCGCGTCGCCCGTAAAATGCAACGCGTTATATTTTAAGAGTTTCGTGTCTATCGAAAGCAAATTTACTTTTATGGAATTATCAGTTTTTACTTCTCCGAAAAATCTTTTGCCTTTTGCCAAATTATTGTTTGGTTTAAATTCCGCGTTCTCGATTTTTTCATTTGCAAATATTTTTTTCAACAGCTTTTCGGTAAAAAATTTTTTCGGATGCGCCGCATCGTAATACAAATCTTTATCAACGGTATCAGCCAAACTTAAATCGTAAATTTCCGAAAAAATTTCTTTTATTTGTTTTTTAAAAGCCGCGTAAAAATTATTGTTTAAAGCTGTTAATTGATTGTTGTGCAGAGGTAAGATTATAACGGTATAAGAAATATTATTGCTTAATAAAAAATCTTTTATTTCATATAATTTCAGCATATCCCTTTCGTAGTTTTTAATATAATTGCTTTTCTTTTTATCGTCTTTTTCTACGAGAGAATATTCGATAAAAGCAATATCGGAATTTCTGTTAAAATATCCTTCTTTTTTAAATAACGAGTCAAGATATTCGGTTGAAATTTCGCCGTTTTCTTTATAAATTATCGGCAAATTATTTTTGTTGTTTGCTCGAATGGTTTCAACGCTGTCGCAAAAAGTTGAAAGAGATAATACGGAAGCAAATCTTTCTTCGGCCGGCAAATATCCGTAATTTAAAAGCGAAGTTGAAAAACCCGGTTTATAGAGTTCATCTTGACCCATCATTTCAAAATCAAGACAAATTATTATATGTTTTAAGTTTTCATTTTTATGAACGGAAAATTTTAAAAGTTCGTAAATTTCCGTAGGAGTTGCGCTTCTTACGGAGAGATTAAAACCGCTTTTTAAATTTAAAATTTCAGCCGCTTTATCGGGATTTATCGAAAACGCGCTCTTTGAATTTCCAAGAATGACAACTTCCGGTTTTGCTTTTAAATATTTTAAAGGTTTTAATGCGCGTTCGCGGTCGGCAGAATATACGCGAGAACGGTTTAAACCGGTTTTACCCTCCGCTGTAGTCAAATGATACGGGTCTATATAAAAGTTAAAAACAGATATAATAGACAAAATAATTATAATTGGAATAAAGAAGATAAAGAAAATATTTTTCCACATAATTTTCCCCAATATTTTTATAATAAAGTTTTTTCTTTCTCTTTTCTTTGTTACTTTCTTTTCTCTTTCTTTTTTTCAAAAAAGAAAGAGAAAAGAAAGTAAATAAAAATCATACTTAAAATTGAAAATATAAGAACACGGAAAAAGAATTTAATTTTAAAACCGACGCTATAAACATCGCGCTGAAAAGAGCGGCTAAAGCGTAAGATTTCGGCGTCAGATTTTTGACGATTTTTTGCGACGGCGGCGAAAAAGCGACGATAAAAACGGCTGTTAAAAACGCCGGCCAAGAGAGCAGCCCGGCTACATTTCCGCTTGTAAAATGCAAGTTGAAATCAGACAAAATATTAGACAGTCTCGCGGGGAGCATTATATCGCCAAAGAACATATTGTTAAGCAAAATCAGAGCCGCGTCAACTGTTTCCGCGCGGAAAAAAACAAGCGAAATTGTTATAAAAAATAATGTTAAAAAATGAGCTATCGGTTTATATAAATTAAACGGACGATATTTTTTCCAAAGCTGAAAAACAAAAAGAGCGACAGAGTGAAGAAGTGCAAAAATCACAAAACCATAGCCCGCGCCGTGCCAAATTCCCACGATAAAAAGAGTGACGGAGGACGCGAGCGCGCTCTTTAAGAAAGAAGGTTTGCCGAAAAATTTAACAAGCGGCATATAAATCGCGCTTGTGAGGCTCTGAGTCAAAGATATGTGCCAGCGTTGCCAAAATTGCGCTATGCTTGTTGAACGAAGCGGAGAATTAAAGTTTATCGGTATGTTAAAGTTAAGCATTTTTGAAACGCCCAGAGCCATATCGGTGTATCCGGAAAAATCGAAAAACAGCTCCAAAAAATAACTGACGGCGACAAGCCAAGCCATTATAAAAGAGGTATCAGAGGGAGAGGAAAAACCAAAATTAACATAAGGAACAAGAGAATCCGCTATTATGACTTTTTTAAATAAACCGATTGAAAAAAATGCAAAACCTTTCGCAAAATTTTCCGCGATAGGTTCGATTTTTATGTTTCGGATTTGTTCAAACATTTCACGAGGAAAAAGAATAGGTCCCGATAAAAGATGAGGGAAAAAAGATACGAATATAGAATAATTCAATAAATTTTCTTCTTTCGCTATCCCTAAATATAAATCCCATAAATATAGGAGTTGAGTTATGGTAAAAAAAGAAATGCCGAGCGGCAAAACGAGATGTAAGAAATTGAAATTTGCGCCTAAATCGTTAAAAATGCTTATTAAAAAATCTGCGTATTTATAATATGAAAGCAGCCCGATATTAAACAAAATCGAAAGAATAAACACAAACTTTTTTAAAGATTTTTGTGAAATGTTGACGATTATTCTTGAAAACGAAAAATTTATTAAAATGCTTGAGATAAGAAGGGGCAAAAAATCTATTTCAAAATATCCGTAAAAGAAAAATCCCGCAAAGAGAAGAAAAGCGAGGGCAAATTCGCGTTTAATCTTGCCTAAAGCGTAATAGCCAAAGAGTACGAAGGGCAAAAAGAGGAATATGAAAGTATACGAATTAAAAAGCATAGCTTCTCCTTTGATAATGAAAATTTTCTATATAATATCATAGGGCGGGTGAAATGGCAAAGAATAAAAAATCCTGAAAGTTTACAAGGAATTTTCAGAATTTTTTTATATATTTTGGGTATTCTATGAAGGAATTTTGTTAAAAGCGTAGAAACTAAAGGCAAGAAGGAAAAACTCCACGGAAAGGGTGTATGATTATGGCGGGGAAGATTAAGAATTGTCAGTATTGCGGCAAACTCTATGCGGAAATCGGTCGCGGAATGTGCCCCGATTGCCTTGCTAAAGAGGATAAGAAAATAGAAGAGGTTGTGACTTTCGTTCGCGCGAACCCGGGCGCAAAGGTGCCGGAAATCGTAAAAGAAACGGGAGCGCACGAAACTCTTATAAAACGCCTTATAAGAGAAGGTCGTTTTGAGCAAATGGGCGTAAAGATGACGTATCCCTGCGAAAAATGCGGCGCGCCCATTATCACGGGCAAACTTTGTCAAAACTGCAGCGACGCTATTAAGCAGGAACTTCAAGCGACGCAGGAAAAAGCTATGAAAGCAAAATCCATAATGAAGGAAAAAGCGGCGGCAAAACCCAGAGGACAAGGTATGCACTCCAAGTTTTAACGCGTGAATTTCGCCGTAAAATTTAGTTTTTTAACCTTTTTTGTATGTTTTAGGTAAAAAACGAAGATTTTGAGAGATTTTATGAGATTTTAATTGAATATGACGAAAAACAGCCGATGGCGGGAGTTAATGCTCCCGCCATTTTTTTCGATAGTGTTTATAGAAAGAGCAGTTTCCTTTCGGTGTCCGAAAAATATTCGCGATACCTTAACTTTTCAGGTGGTGTCAGATATGATTATCAATAACAATTTACAGGCCATCGCAGGGGCGTATCAACTTAATCAAAAAAATTCGCCCAAGCGTATGCAAAATCAAAGCTCGCTCTCTTTTAAAGACGAGGTTCAACTCTCTAAGAGCGCGGAGAGTTTCAGAAGCGTGATGAAGAAGATGCAAAATATCGGCGAAGTGCGCGAAGACAAAGTCGCTTTTTATACCAACGCAATCGAAAGCGGGAATTACAACGTGTCTGCGGCAAATATCGCGAGCAAAATGCTTACGGCGGGATTTTAATCTATGTGGGAAGAACTTGATAAAATCTTGGCCGCGCTTGTCTCCGAGTACAAGACGCTTTTGGCCCTCGCAAAGAAAAAACACGGTATTCTTGTAAGCGTAAATCTTCCCGAACTTGAAAAAGTGTTGAAGGAAGAAGATTTGCACGCGAAAAATATCGCGGCTTTGGAAGAACGACGCAAAACCACGCTTACAAAACTTGCGAGCCTTGATAAAGCGTTAAGACCCGATATGAAGATGACGGAACTCTATGAAGCCGTATCAAACCCGACTCGCAGGAAAAGCCTTGAGAAAAAACACGAGGAATTGACTCGGATTGTGGACGATACCGTATCGCAAAATGAGGTAAACTCAATCCTTGTACACGGCGCAATGCAGGCGGTATCGGCAAAACTGAACAAGCTTGGCGGCGCGGACGCGACCGGCGGCTACGGCAAGAGCGGCGACGTTGTGACGCATAAGAAAAATTTTGATTTTAAAGCCTAAGGAGATAATATGAAAGAAATAGTCTCCGTTATTCGCTCTGAGATACTTATTCTCAAAGAAATTTCGGAAAAAATAGCGGCTTTAAAAGAGGCGATAAAGCTTGCGGACGACGCAAAAGAGGTAAAAACGCTTGCAAAAGAGACTGAAGGCTTGCTCTCCAAACTTTCTGAAACAGCGGATTTAAAAGAGAAATTTTTAACGGAACATAACGAAAACAGCATAGAAGAATATTTGGAGGCGCAGCGGCTCTCTGAAACAAGAGAAGTGGTTATGCGCCTTTTTCGGCAAGCGAAAGAGTCGGAAACGGAGCTGGTAAGGGAAATCAGCATCACCAAGGAACTGTTAAAAAGAAGCAGCGCGTTCGTTGATTTCAGAATGAACGTGATAGCCGGCGTAAAAGCCGATGCCACTTACGGCTCGCCTGCTCAAAATCAAGGCAATATAGCAACAAAGAAAATGTTTGACGCAAATGTATAGACAATAAAGGAGTAATAATATGAGATCCACATTCTCGGGACTAAATACGATGGTGCGCGGAATAAATATGAACCAACTCTCCCAGCAGACGGTGGGTCATAATATCACGAACGCGGACACGGAAGGTTATTCAAGACAGAGCGTAAACTTAATCGCAACGCGCGCGCAGAGTCAAGGCTCTGTATATGGCTCTGTGCTTGTAGGTACGGGCGTCGACGCGAACTCGCTTACCCGCGCAAGAGATGTTTACGCGGATAAACAGTATTGGGCGGAACATTCAAGGGAAGAGTATTTAAACGCGAGAGCCAAAGAATACGATAAACTCGAAGCGATTTTTAACGATACCGACGAAGGTCTGCAAAGCGCGCTCGAAGGATTTTATAAATCTTGGGATACGCTTTCCGTATACGCCAGCGATTCTTCGGCGAGGGTTTCATGTCTTGAGAAAGGCAATGTTTTCGCGGACAAAATTCACACTTCCGCAAGAGAACTTCAAGAGCAAATAGAGGCGAATTATACGGATATTCGCCTTAATATCGGCAAAGTTGACAATATGCTCGATCAAATGGTCGCGCTCAATAAGGAGATTTCCGCAGCGGAAGCTACGGGCGCATCCGCAAACGATTTGCGCGATCAAAGGGATTTGCTTGCCGACAAAATCGCGGGCTACGTAAATGTAAACGTATACGAAGACGACAAAAATATGTATTCCCTTGTGTCTAACGGTGTGAGTTTAGTCAACGGCGTAAGCCATTTAACCCTTGAGATGAGCGACCCGATAGCAAACGCGGATTACGGCGTGAACGATTATGTCGTGCTTATAAAGGAAGCGGGCATAGCGTATCAGCCGCTTTCCGGGCAGATAAAAGCGCAAATGGACGCTATCGCTGAGGATAAACAGTATATAGACAAACTCTCTAATATGGCGGCATTTATGCTTGCGGATTTAAACGATCGTCATCAGCAGGGTCACGGTATTGATACGTATAAGACTGCGGGCGTAAACTTTTTCGGCGACTCCAACAGCAAATATACTTGGGACGCGGAAAATCAAGTTTTGACGTATAGCAAATATACGCAGACGCTTGACGAAATAGGCTACGATTATGTTGTAAAGGGCAATAAGAACTACGACGTAGACAATAAAGATTATTATTTTGTGGAAGCGCAGTTAGGCAACGGCACGTATTCCACAGACCCGATAACCGGCGAAGAGCTTAAAGACGTGAAGATGAAAAAAATCGAAATAATAAACACGTTGCAGCTCAACAAGCAGATAACCGCGCCGAACGGTCAGCTTTTAATCGCCGCAAGCGGTTACGGATATACCGTTGACGCGGACGGCAAGCCGTATATTACGCCGAGACTTGACGCTAGCGGCAATCAGGTATATGACGACAACGGCAATCCGATATTTGATACTATCGATGAAAACGGCAATGTGCAGACGATAAATTCCGTGACAAATCCGCCTTCAAATTCTACGGCTATAGTGCCAAACGACACGGGCGACGGCGCAAACGCAGTTTTAACCGCGACGCTCTTTAATATGGATATGACAAAAGATCCTAAATATTATCAAGCTCATTCGGCGGCGCAAAACGAGGCGAAACGCGCCATAGGTTCCGTATCGTTAAACAGTTATTACAACAAAGCGATGACAAAACTGGGTTCTGATTCAGAGGCGACGAATTTAAAGATTTCGGCGCAGGATCAGATTATGGCGCAAGTAACGGAGTGGAGAGAGCGCACTGCGGGCGTAAACTGGAACGAGGAGCTCACCAATATGATTATGTTCCAGCAAGGCTTTTCGGCGTGTTCAAGATGCCTGACGACAATGGATGAAATGCTTGACAGGCTTATAAACAGCACGGGCGTGGTAGGCAGATAATAAATAAAAACTAGGAACATAGGCAAAACAAATCAATAGCGTTTAGTAAAGTTTTTTCTTTCTTCTTTTTCTTTGCTACTTTCTTTTTCTTCTTTCTTTTTTTCAAAAAAGAAAGAAGAAAAAGAAAGTAGGATAAATCTGCAAACTGAAAATCTAAAGGACGTGGATAGTTATGATGCGAGTATCTAGCGGAATGATGATAAATAAATATATGAATCAGATAAACGCCAGTTACGCCAACCAGGCGAAACTTATGGAGCAGAGTGACGGCAGCAATTTGCACAGAGCGTCTGACGATTCCGTTAGATATTCTAGGTATTTAACGTATCAAAACCGCGACACGGAAAATTTGCAGTATCAAGACAACGTAAAAGCGGGCGCGTCTTGGATGAAAACGGCGGACGCGGCTATGGTGAATATGACGGATATTTATACCACACTTAAAGAAAAAACCGTGGACGCGGCGAACGATACAAATAACGACAACGATTTAATCACGGCTATAGCTAAAGAGTTCAAAGCAAAACTCTACGAAATGATGTCTTTAGGCAACAACCAACAGGGCGACCGCTATCTCTTCGCGGGGCAGAGCGATTTAACTCAACCTTTTCAGATTTCAACGGAAGAAAAGGACAGAGGGCTTATAAAGACGCTTGACGACCCGCAGTCGAGATTTTTCAGCAACCCCGACAATTCAAAAAATCTAAACGTAGACGATACCGGTAATTTAAAGCAATTCTTGGAAGTAAACGATGTAGACGGCAACAGATATTTCGTAAATACCCAAAACGGCAAAATCTATACCGAAGATTTTATTATGGAAGGGTATAAGGATAAGCTGAAAGAGGGTATAGAATACGTAGAGGAAGGCGACGAATTTGCGACGCTTCCTTTCTTTGACACGGACGCGCTTAATGTCGCGGGGTATTTTGAGAATACCGGCGTAAAGCGAACCGAAGGCGAAGTTACTATTACGGACTCAAGCGGCACGGCTGCGGATCCCACGAAATATTCCTATGGCGATCGGCTTTGGCTTAAAGACGGAGAAACGGCGAAAGCCACCGTTCCCGTGTACATTGTCGATGAATACGGCAATACGAGAGTTGTAGCAAAGGGTAACGAGATAAAATTAAGCGACACCGTAGGCGAAGAGGCGTTTATAGGCGTGCCGTTAAGCGCGACTACATACCAAACCGGAGAGGTTGTGTCTTTAGGCTCGACTTCCACTTATCCCGAAGTTGAACCTGCGCTTAAGTTCAACGAGGGCGACGAATATACGCTTGATACTTATGAATACGCTATAGCGGATGCGGATGTTGAGTATTATACAGACGACAGCAGCACCCTCACGACGGTATCGGCGGGAAGCCTTATTCCCAATGGCGTTACCATTAAATTTTTATCGGACAACACGAGCATACTGCGCGATCCGAAACTTGTAAACAACGATACCGCTTCGCCGCAAACGATAGGCTATGTTAAGGGGTTATCCGCCGATTTGGACGGCGATTTAAAGGACACTTCCATAATATCCGACGAAGTATTGACCATAAAAAGAACAAGTACTTACTCTGCAACCGCAGCTACGATAAAGGGCTTGTCGGTTGACGATAAATCCGTGTATGCAGACAAAGACGTAACCTTGAAACTGTCGAACGGAGACGGAACCTACAGTTATCAGGTTGTTGCTGCGAATACGGATTTAAAGAGTTATTTGCAAGACGCTAATTTTGCAGATCTAAAAATCGGCAGTTACCCTAACGGTGTAAGTTCTGACGATCCGACCATATCTTTCGATGACGGCAGCACGGGCGTAACCGCGAATTTAACTGTGCATACTTTTGAAAAAATAAACGCGAATACGGAGTTAAACAGTTATTTGCAGGAATATGCGGATGATCCTGCAAATGTTGATTTGAGAATCGGCGAGTATGACAATGAAGCCGATTTTAAATCTGCAGACGCCGCCGCTAAAACATCCAATATAACTATTTATTATCACAATACATTGAGCACAAGCTCTATGAAGACAGGTTCGCCGGTGGTATTTGAAGATGCGGACGGAAACCCGGTAAGCACGGTAGCCCTTCCTTCGGCAGACGTTATGATACAAAACGAAAACGGCAACGCGCGTTTGGTAAAGGCGGGAAACCCGATAACGCTTCAAGACGGAGAAAAAGAAGCCATTGTCATAGGAAAACCTACGACCAACCATTTTTATTCCGGCTTTACCACCATAAAACAACCTATCGTAACCTACCAAGGAGACCCCAAATACATCTCTATGGTTAAGTTAAACGGCACGGTAGACCAAATGGCGGATACCGTGAATGTTACGGGGCAGGATTTGAACGGCTCGAATATCTTCGACGACGCAAATTCAGGCAACCAAACGCAGATTATGTCTAACGGCAAACTTTGTTACGCGTCAAGCGGCACGGCGATGATAAACGATATGTTTACGGTCTGCGCAAAACTGGAGCACGGCGACAGGAAGTGGATGCGTACCGACGGCATTACTGTTGCGGATATGGCGCACGAGGTCGTCACCACCACGCAATCGAAAGCGGCGGCGCGTCAAAACGTATACGACAGCGTACAGGAAATGCTCACAAAGCAAAACGAAACCATAACGAACGATATAAACGACGTAAGCGCGACAGACGTAGCGGAACTTGCGGTGAAACTAATGCAAGCGCAAACGATTTACAATATGTCGCTTTCGGTCGGAAGCCGTATTCTTCCCCCGTCGCTTGCGGATTATCTCTAAAAATAAGGGGACTTTTAGTCCCCTTATAGGCGTATCTGAATATATTTCAAAAATTTAAAAATCTTCTATAATATGTTATTGAATTATGACGATTTTATGATAAAATAAATAATGTTGAAAGTTTAGTAAAGTATAGATAATATTAAAATTTTCTTTCTCTTTTTTCTTCTTTGTTACTTTCTTCTTTTTTCTCTTTCTTTTATAAAAGAAAGAGAAAAAAGAAGAAAGTAAGATACGAACAAAAAGGCGGGTGAAAAAATGGATATAGCAAGACTGAATATGAGGATAACGTTTCCGCAGATAGGCGTGCGCCATACGGAAGCGAAGTTAGAGATGCAACCCGCTTATAAAGGTGAAATACATTCAAAATATACGCCTCCCAAAGGTTACGGCTGGACGCAGCCAAGGATAGAGATTGACTCGTACCCGAGCCGCCATACTTACGGATATTCCAATCACGAAGATTACGCAAGAGAGCGCGGGCAAGAGGGTATACAAAAGATGCGCGAGAATATGCGAAAAAACAACGCAGACGCGCAGGCTATGGTGAAAAACGGAGCGAAGAAGGGGCATAACGAGATAGCGGCGCAGGAAAAACAACGCCAAAAAGCGCAAAGCGCGCCGCCACAGGGAACGGATTTCTTCATACCGCCTTCGCCTACGATAACTCTTGCAGAGAAGAGCGAAAACAGCGGCGAGATAGACCCCGGAAGTTACGAAAACACAATAACGCCCGCGGCTAGCATCGTACACGGACAGTTTACGCCGGCGCAGGTTGAAACGTATATGAAGCAAGAGGGCAATATCGACCGCTGGATAACTTACGGCGAATATGACAAGCGTTATTAACGGAGGCGTTTTATGCGTAAGGTAAATACCGTCAGATTCGGTGAAATAGACGTAGACGAGAAGAAAATTTTACATTTTAAAGAAGGCATACCGGCTTTTGAAAAAGAACACGAGTTCTTGCTTATACCGTTTGAAGACGACAGTCCGTTCTTCTTTATGCAGTCGTTAAAAAGTCCGGATTTGGCGTTTCTTGTCACAAGTCCGTTTATATTCTTCCCCGATTATTCGTTTGAAATTGATGATGACATAATGAAAGAATTTGACATAAAGGCGCAGGAAGATTTGATGATATATTCGATACTCACCGTGCCGAACGGAGAAGTAAAGAAAATGACCGCAAACTTAATGGCGCCCGTCGTTATAAACTCAAAAAATATGCAGGGAAAACAGGTGGTGCTTGATAAAAGCCCGTACCAGACAAAACATTTGCTCTTTCCGGAAAAGGAGGGGGCGTAATGCTTGTCTTAACAAGAAAACCAAGACAAAAAATAGTTATAGGCGACGATATTGTCGTAAATATCGTGGAAGTGCAGGGCGATAACGTAAGGCTTGCCATAGACGCGCCAAGAAACGTGAAAATATACAGAGGAGAAATTTACTCCGCTATTCAAGACGAAAACAAGAGCGCGGCTGTGCCGGTAGGAAAGCTGGATTTAAGCGGCTTGCCTAAATTGAAATAGTTAAAACCGTACTTTTCTTTCTTTTTCTTGAAAGAAAAAGAAAGAAAAGTACCAAAAGAAAGAAAAAGAACTTTAATAAAAAAATGATGTAAATATAGTGCTAAAACTTACAAAATTAAGTTTGATAAAGTTTTTTCTTTCTCTTTTTTCTTTGTTACTTTCTTTTTTCTCTTTCTTTTTTTCAAAAAAGAAAGAGAAAAAAGAAAGTAAATAATAGCGTATAAAATTCAAGGATGAAATTTAATTTATCATGGAGGGATTGAGATGATAGGGAAAGTTCAAGACGTAATGGCGGGCGCCATTGTTTTAGGGGCGGCGGACAAAGCCGCTTCATCGAAAGCCGTTGAGAAAGAGGTCGAGCGTCAAAGTAGGCAGGCGACGGAAGCCAGCGATATTGAAAAAATGCAGGACGACTGGAACAACGGGGTGAAGTTTGACGGCGAAAAAGAGGACAGACCTCCTCTTGACGAGGACGCGGTCAGCGAGATAACCGAAGAACTTAACGAGCTTATGGACAGGATTAACTGCGATATATCTTTTAAATATCATAAAGACGTGGATATGATGTCCGTAAGTATGATAGATAAAAAGACCGACGAGGTTATAAAAGAACTTCCGCCTGAAGAAATGATAGAAAACATCAAAAAAGCCAGGGAATGGATAGGCGCGTTCCTAGATAAAAACGCGTAAACCTAAGGAGGGGTAAAAATGGGAGTCAACGGCATTTACGGCTTGTCGGGTTCGGGGCTTGATATTGAGTCTATGGTAAAAGTAGGCATGATGAGCAAGCAGAACGAATACGACAAGATGTATAAAAAGGAAACTAAGGCAACTTGGCAAAAAGAAGCCTACGCCGATGTTTATAAGAATATAAACGATTTTAACAGTTCCAAACTTACTGATTATAAATTGCAGTCGAAAATGAACGCTATGAGCGCAAGCAGTAACAACGATAAGGCGTTTACCGTGAGCGCGAACGGTTCCGCCGTGCCTATGACGCATAAAGTCGAGGTAAAAGCGCTTTCGTCTAACGCGTATCTTATGTCTACAAAAGAAATTACTCGCAAAAGCGGCGCGGACGAGGGTAGCATACTTTTATCCGACAGTATGTTTAATAAACTTACGGATAACGGCAACGGTACTTATACCGTTAAAGATTGGAACAGCAACACTAAAACCGTAAAAGGGGACGATATTGCTCTTTCTCTTACGCTTAACGACGGGCAGAGCGAATCTAAAGACGAGGCTCGCACCGTAACTATGACTTACGCCGATATTGCGGGCGGAAAAACGCTTAACGATCTTGTTTCAAGCATAAACAAGCTGGGGCTTAATGTTACCGCAGCTTATGACAGTGTAAACGACAGTTTCAGCTTGTACAACAAAAACGGCGGCGCGGATAATACCATCGCTATTAAGACGAACAACGCCGATACCGCCGCGCTTTTTAACAACTTTAACCTCGGCGAATCGAAAAACGGCGAACTTACGCCATTTAGCGCGACAACGGCTCCTTCTATTGTAGGAACGACTACAAACTATACCGGCTCGACTAAAGCCACCGAAGTTCTTGGCATAAGCATAGCTAGCGAAACCCTAACCACCATAGGCGGCGAAAAAGTTACGGAGGATACTGCTTATTCGGGAGATGCCGGTGTAAAGCGGTATACCAAAGAGGACGGAAGCGGCGTGTTGGTGCAGACCTCCACAGACGATGAAGGAAACACCGTCTATAAGACCGCAAATGAGCCTACAGACGGTTCTAGCGTTGATTGGAGCAGTATTGAGGCAAGCTCGACTAATCCCGTGACAGAGAAAGAAATTGCTTCGCTTAAAACCGAACTTAAAATCGGCGACGATGTTGTGACGAAAGCCGCAGATCAAGACGATTTAGGGGACGGCGTAACGAGATACACTAAAGCCGACGGATCCGGCAATATCTTGGTAAAAGATATGGGCGACGGCACTTATAAAACAGCCGCCGAACCGGATGATATTGCAACGCTTAATTGGGACGATATAGAGGCGACAAGCGAAAATCCCGTATCGACTAGCAAATTCTACGAAGTCACCGATAGCGACGGCAATACCACAAGGCACGATGAAAACGAACAAGTCTTCGGCATAAACTTCAACGACGGTCACGGCGGTCAGGGTTGGACGATGACCTATGGCGCATTGTTCAATATGACGATAGACGATCTTGTAAACGATATAAATTCAGCAGGTCGCAATATAAAAGCGTCGTTTACAGATGGAGTGTTTAAGCTTTCAAACGATCTCGCAGGCGAGGGCAACAAGACGACGTTTAAAATACAAGACGAACTTGCCGGAAAATTCTTTAAGGAGCTTGGCATAGGCGACGGTTCTGCAAGTCAAGAATTGGGCGGCAGTGGTACCGGCAAAACGTTTAATGCAGGTTACGAAACCGAGATCGCAGGCTCGAACGGTGAAATCGTGGTTGACGGTCGTTCTTATACCAACATCACCGACAACCGCGCGACTATCGGCGGCGTTACCTATACTCTTCTTGACAAAACCGAAACGGCGGCTTCCGTCACCGTTACGCAGGATCAAAGCTCTATCATCGACCGCGTTAAGCAGTTCGTGGAAGATTACAACACGATGCTTCAGTCTTTGCAGGATAAGTATAACGAAACGAAGTACAGCGATTACGACGTCCTCACAAAGACTCAAGAAGACGGTATGACCAAGGAGCAGATTGAGAAGTGGAACGATAAGGCAAAGAGCGGTCTGCTTAATCGCGATAAATATATCGGAGATATTATCTCGAAGATGAGAGAGGCTCTTTCCACTCCCGTCGAAGGCATAAGCGGTCAATATAATTCCGCGTTTAATATCGGCATTCGCACGATTACCGATCAAGGTAAGATAGAGCTTGACGAAGAAAAACTCAAAAAAGCCTTGACAGCAGAGCCGAACAGCGTTTACGAGATTTTCGGCAAAATGGGCGAGTATGACTCCAACACAAAGACCAGCGACTTTTCCACAAGCGGCGTGGCGCAACGCTTAAGCGACGTGTTTAACAACGGTATGAAGAGCATCAAGAGCCACGCGGGCGTTTCTACGGAAGTGGACGACAACAGCGAGCTTGGCAACAGGATAAAAGACTGGCAAGACAAAATGAGCGACTTCAAGACGAAGATGAAAGCCTTTGAAGATTTGCTCTACAAGAAATACGACGCTATGGAATTAGCGCTCCAAAAACTCGCGATGACAATGAATTATGTGTCGTTTAACCAACAGTAAAATTTAAAATTTGTTTATTTACTTTTTTCTTTTCTCTCTTTCTTTTGCCTGTCCCCGTGAGGGGGAAAAAGAAAGCAGAGAAAAGAAAAAAGTAACAAAAAAGAAAAGAGAGAAAGAAAACTTTATTGTAATAGGAGAAAGTCCCCCTTGACACAAAAAAATGGGGGTCAAGGGGGACGAGTTCCCCTTGCGGAGTCAAGGGGCGGCGCCCCTTGTGGGGTTTGGGGCAAAGCCCCAAGAAAACAAGGAGGAATTAAATGTTTAACGCAGCGGAAGCCTATAAGCGGCAGCAGGTTATGACGGCGACGCCGGAAGCGCTTACGCTTATGCTTTATAACGGATGCATAAAGTTTATGGGCGAAGGAATCGACGCGCTGGAGAAGAAGGATTTTGAAGAAGCGAATACGGTAATACAGAAAGCGGAAAACATTATCTCGGAGTTTCGCGTAACCCTTAATATGGATTACGATATAAGTCATCAGCTTTTGCCCCTTTATAATTATGTTTACGATAGGTTAGTGGAAGGAAATATGAAAAGCGACCCGTCTAAACTTGAAGAGGCAAAGACGATTATAACGGAACTGAGGGACGCTTGGGTGCAAGCTATGAAGAAGGCGAGAGCGGAGAAAGGACCGGCGGGGGAATATGCTTAACGAAGCAAATGAAGCGGCGGCAAAACTATGGCGAAAATATCTGCAGATGACGGAAGAACTCTTAAAGTTTATAAAATCCGGAGATGTGGATATATTTTTGGAACTCGTCGATCAAAGAGTCGCCATAGTTGATAAGATGAAAGAACTCCCCGAGCATACTTTCCGCGAAACCGAAGAATTTAGAGAGCTTGTGAAAAAGATAAAACCCATGGATATGGAGATAATGTATAAAGCAAGGACATGGCTTAATAAATCCCGCCAACAATCAAGCGCGGTAAAGGCTTACGATTTAACGTCGACTTTTGGTCAAGGAAGTATTGTAAACAGGAAATATTAAAAAAACCTCGCTTTCGGGCGAGGTTTTTTGTGCAATATATTGAATTTCTTGCGCAAAATATGTATAATGTACGTAAAGTTTTCGGAAAGGAGTAGTAGTTATGGCAACCGCAAGTGTAAATGTTACGATAAGAATGGATAGAGATTTGAAGGAGCAAGCGGAGGAATTTTTATCGGAGGTCGGTATGAATATGACGACCGCCGTGAACGTATTTTTGCGTCAAATGGTAAGAGTCGGAAAAATTCCTTTTACGATAGCCGTTGACCGCCCAAACGAAACCACCATAGCCGCGCTTATGGAAGGCGACAGATTAGCTTATGATCCGAATGTGAAGGGATATAAAGATTTAGATGAATTATTTGCGGAGTTGAATAAAGAAGATGAATGAGGCAAAATATGAAGTCAAATACACAGCACAATTTAAGAAAGAATATAAATTGGCAAAAAAGCGCGGTCTTGATATGAAACTTTTGGACGGCATTATCAAAAAATTAGCTAATGATTTTCCGCTTGACAAAAAGCATAAAGACCACGCTTTAAAGGGGAAGTGGAAAAACAAGAGAGAATGTCACGTTTTGCCGGATTGGCTTTTGGTGTATCAAAAGACCGATGAAGTTTTAGTGCTCGATTTGTTCCGTACGGGAACGCATCAAGATATTTTTGGCGACGAGTAATATGTTGTAAAAAAATGCTATGCAAAAACTTAAGTTTTTGCATAGCATTTTTAGGGCGTGTTGGTAAACTCCTGACGGCGTGATGTGACGAGAGATTTTGTCGTCTGACAAGGAAGAAAAAACGAAGTCGTAGCTAGGCTACGTCGAGTTTTTTCTGACGCAGTTCAGGCGGCAAAATAGCCGTCAAA
>JAGBKP010000057.1 GCA_017635875.1 Selenomonadaceae bacterium
AAATTTTTCATACACCCTCCGAAAAAGAAAAACAAAAATGGGGGTCAAGGGGGACGAGTTCCCCTTGCGGGTCGAGGGCAGAGCCCTCGTGGGGTATGGGGCAAAGCCCCGTGTTGTCAGAATAAGAAATTAAATACTTGAGTTAAGATGCCTTGACGCTGTTTTGCGTTTAGAGGTCCTTTGCCGTCGAAATGCACGGTGGCGTTCGCCACTTTGTTTGAAGGCACGGTGTTGGCGGAGGTGACATCATCCGCTCTCACTACGCCTTTAAAAGTTATTTTATGCTCGTCCTTGTTTTGCCAAATGGACTGCTTGCCTTCTACGATTAAGTTTCCGTTCGGCTCTTTTTCAACAACGGTCACGGTGATGTTCGCCGTGACTCTGTTCGTGTCGCTTGCGGAGCCGTCCGCGGAGAAACTGTCCGAGCCGCTAATCGAAGCGGCTTTTAGAAAGTCGAAAATTCCCACGCCCGCGCCAAGATTTTGATTGCCCTCTTTCTCGTTGGTGTAAGATTTTTGCGCGGACAGGCTTGTGCGCTCGCTTATGACAATGGTAAGAATATCGCCTATATCGTGCGCCTTGTGGTCGCTGTAAAGCCCCCAGCCGTCGCTGCCGTTATCTCCTGACCAAAGCGAAACCGCAAAAGCCGGCGTGTTCATCAAAAATATACATACAAAAGATATAAAGATTTTTTTCATCTTACCACCTCTTTAATAAAAATGGGGGTCAAGGGGGACGAGTTCACCTTGTGGGGTTGCTGAAACATCGACGCTTTAGAGTCGCTAATGTTTCGTATGCCAAAATGTCTCAAGAAGTCGAGCCGTAGGCGAAGGCTGATTGGCTGACATTGACGGCTACGGGGGCGAAGCCCCTGTGTTATTAAACTATCTCAACCGTCCGCGCGTCAATGACTCTTGCCCGCAGAACTTTTTTTGACACGGCGTTTCTGACGCGTATGATTTTTCCTATTCGACCTCTCTGCATCGCTATGCCTTCCGCGGAAATCTTTATGCCGTTCTTGTTTGAAATAATCGTTACGTTTACGCCGGATTCTATCACTATGGGACTTTGAATCATATTGTCCCTTAAAGGCGTTCCGGCTTTTATGACTCTTGAGGGAACTTTTCCCACAATCGCCGAAGAATCCTTTAGATAGACCTCGCCTTGATTTTCTACGGCTATGTTTTCAAGCCGCAAATCCTTCGCCGTAATTTCCTTTTCAAGAGATAAATCGCGCGCCGCTACAAGCACTTTGTCGAAAACCTCGACTCTAAAATAACAAGTGGCCCGTCTGTAGAATTTATTGTCGATATATACCAATATATATACGGGGGTGGTCATATTATAGCGAATATCGCGCGGCAAAGTCGTCTCTATTCGCATATTTCCCGCAGGAGCGTGAAGCGTCGGCGCAGATTTTAAAAGCGTTACCGTGTGTTTTCGCTTTTCTCCCATTTCGGCGAGCTTGCTTTCAATTTTAGCCTTCGCCGCTCTAACCATTTGCGTATCCGTCAGCATCTGCGGATATTTTTCAATCTGCTGTCCGGGACCGTAGGCGGCAAGAGCCGTTGAATAGGAAAAAACGCCGCTTAAAGTTATAAAAGCGGCGTACAATATCCCCCTTAACATTATATTAAGAATATTCATAATCAGCGTTTTAATCCGTTTGCAATTTCAAGCATAGAATCGGACGTGATGACAGCTTTTGAGTTAGACTCGTACGCGCGCTGGGAAACGATCATTTCAACCATTTCTTCAACTATCTGCACGGAGCTCATCTCTAGCGTCCCTTGCGTAAGCACCCCTGCGCCGTCTTCGCCCGGATTTCCTTCAATGGGGTCGCCGCTTGCAGGCGATACCAAGAATAAATTTTTGCCGTAAGCCGTAAGCCCGGGAGGATTTACGAAACGCGCGAGCGTTATTTGCCCCACAACCTGCGTTTCTCCGCCCGCAGGTTTGCACGAAACCTGCCCGTCCGCCGCGATAACGATGCTGTCCATAGGCGCGGTTTCGTCTATGGTTATGCCGTCCGCCACGGGATAGCCGTCTGTCGTTACAAGTCTGCGGTTTTGATCGAGTTTAAACGTGCCGTCGCGAGTGTAGCCGATAGTGCCGTCGGGAAGCTCGATTCTAAAGAAACCTTCGCCTTGAATACCCACATCCGTAGGATTATCCGTCGTCTGCAACGGTCCTTGCGTTGCGATTCTGTTCGTCGCCGCGACTCTCGTGCCGAGACCTATGGCAAGACTCGTCGGGTACTGCGAATCCGCGCCGCTCTCTGCGCCCGCTTCTCTTAAATTTTGATAGATTAAATCTTGAAATTCCGTACGAACTTTCTTATATCCGTAAGTGTTTACGTTTGAAATGTTGTGCGATACCACATCCATGTGCTTTTGCTGCCCAATCATCCCTGACGCGGCAGACCAAAGCGCTCTCATCATAGCGAAACATTCCCCCTAGCTTCGTTTTGCGAGGGCGTTGCCCTCGCGCTCCCAGCAGGGACTCTGTCCCTGCACCCTGCAAGGGGAACTTGTCCCCCTTGACCCCCATTTTTATGTTTTTTGAGGGTAATGTGGGTTGTATGGGATTATTTTTGATATACCTCTTAGACTTTTTATCGTATTATAACATAAAAACTTAAATTTTTATATTAAAGTTTTTTTCTCTTTTTTCTTTTGGTTCTTTTCTTTTTTCTCTTTTTTTACAAAAAAAGAGAAAAAAGAAAAAAACGGTTTTTAAATTTTTTAACTTACTCGTCCGACTTCCGTTACGGCTTTTTCAAGCATAGTGTCCTGCGTTATGACGGCTTTTGCGCCAGCTTCGTACATTCTTTGGTTATTTATGAGTTCGACCATATCGTTTACAACGTTCGTATTGGACGCTTCAAGGCAGCCTTGATTTATATCTCCCGTAGCTGGTCTTACCTGCGCTGTCGGGCGCGGATTCCACAGATTGTCGCCCTCTTTTACTATAGCGCGTCTGTCGTCTCCGAAAGACACGAACATCATACGTCCGATTTGTTGGAACTGTTCGCCGCCGACCGCCGCCGATATTTCGCCTTTCGCGCCGATAATAATTCTGTTGGCGTTTCTCGGTATTGTTATTGTTTGCCCCTGTTCGTCTAATATGGGCTGACCTTTCATATTTTGCAAAACGCCCGCAGGCGATTTTGTCAGCGCGCCGTCTCTTGTATATCGTATTCCTCTATCCGTCTGCACCGCCAAAAATCCGTCGCCCGATATCGCGACGTCTAAAGGATTTCCCGTAGTCTTTAACGAGCCTTGATTAGTGTCGATAGCGACTTCGTCTATTTTCGCGCCGACTCCGAGCGTACCGACTCTAGGCGGTTTCTGATTAAGCGAAAAGCCTTTAAACGTCGTAACCTTAAGCCTCGGATCATAGTCTTTTATGCGCCTCATCAGCATAGGCTCAAATTCTTTCGACACCGCCACGTCTTTTTTATATCCGCTTGTATCCGCATTAGCCAAATTATTAGCTATAACGTCTGTCCTAACCGTTTCCTGTATCATTCCCGACGCCGCCGCATAAAGCCCACGCCACATATTATCGCCTGCTTTCTTGTTTTCTAAAAACCGTTCTTTTCTTTCTTTTTCTTGAAAGAAAAAGTAAAGAAAAGAACCAAAAGAAAGAAAAAGAATTTTAATATAAAAAACTAATCAACAGAGTTTAGTAAAGTTTTTTCTTTTTCTCTTTCTTTGTTACTTTCTTTCTCTTTTTCTTTTTTACAAAAAAGAAAAAGAGAAAGAAAGTAAGGTTTTAAATCTTTTACGAATAATGACCGCTTTCAAGAACTCTGCCGCAGCCTTTGGCGACGGAATCGAGGGCGTCTTCGGCAACGAAAGCGGAAAGTCCCGTTTCTTTTGTTATAAGTTTATCAAGTCCGTACAAAAGGGCGCCGCCGCCTGTTAGGACGATGCCTTTGTCGATGATGTCGGCGGAAAGTTCGGGATTTGTGCTTGCAAGCACGTCTTTAATGGCGTCAATAACGTTTGCTACGGATTTATCTATGGCTCTGGCTACTTGGTCGCTTGTGACCTCAACGCTGCTTGGAAGCCCCGTGACTATGTCGCGTCCCCTTACTTCAAGTTTAGCGTCTCTTGCGCCGACAAAAGCCGCGCCGACTTTTTCCTTTAAAATCTCCGTGGTGCGTTCGCCTATCATCAGATTGTATTCTTGTCGTATAAATGCGGTTATGTCGGAATCGAAACGATAACCGCCCACTTTTATGCTCTTTTTTTCCGCTATGGAGCCAAGGCTTATGACGGCAACATCCGTGGTGCCGCCTCCGATATCGACTACCATCGTGCCTTGCGGCTCGTTTACGTTAAGCCCCGCGCCGATAGCCGCAGCGAGCGGTTCTTCAATAATCCATACTTCTCTTGCTCCGGCTTGTTCGGCGGCCTCTTGCACGGCGCGTTTTTCCACCTGCGTCACGCCTGACGGTACGCAAATCATAATGCGCGGACGAAAAGTTATTGAGTTTCCGCTTACCTTTTCGATAACGTGGCGAATGAGTCCGCTCGTAACGTTAAAATCCGCGATAACGCCGTCGCGAAGCGGTTGCACGAGAATAATGCTGCCGGGCGCGCGACCTATCATCTCTTTTGCCTCTTCGCCCACCGCCATTATTTTATTTTTTTCGCGACTAATCGCAACGATTGACGGCTCTCTTAAAACGATGCCCTTGTTTTTAAGGTACACAACTGTATTTGCGGTGCCAAGATCCACGCCTATATCCATATTCATTCCAAACAAAAATATCACACTTTCCGATAAAGTTAGTATTTATTTGATTAAACGCTCCAAAATGTTTCGCGCGAAACAAAAAGTTAAACTTATTTTACTACAAAAATTTCAATAATGCCATAATTTTTTTTGTATACTTAAAAATTTCTGCGAAAAAAGCCCCGCAAAACTTAAGTTCTGCGAGGCTACACATTATTTTGCGACATCTAATCCGACTAAAAACAACTCTAAAGTTTGGGGATTCGGACTCCTATATTTTAAATGATACTGCAAATAAGCCGATGCGCCGCTCATTTTATTTTGATTATATTTACTGACATCAGACAAATCATTCGATAGCGCGCTTAACAAAAATTTTTCAACAAAGAGTTCATTTACAAACAACGCTATATGACCACAATTTTGCATACGTTGAAAAGGTTTGCGCCTTAGCCACCAATACGCAACATAAGAATGAATTTTTATAAGATTTTCCTGTTGTATATCGTGAAAATGCCGAAGCCTTTGAAGATCGAAAAGAACATCAATCAAACATTGCCGCAATAAATTCTTATCAAGATATATATAATCCGATAGACCGCGACTTTCCTCAAAACGCTTTGCCGCATTGAAAAGAAAAAAGGAAATGCCTAAGATATAATCCTCGCCAAATTCTTGCCATAGTATATTCTCAATATTTCTATCATTTCTTGCAGTCATTTTCGCCCTCATTTAAAACCGCGTCAAAAATTTTGAGCCTTTGTTTTGCAAATTCCACGCTCATAGGAAATCCCTGATTTGGCAGGCAATCCTTCTCATAAGCGTTAGCTTTAATATCTTTTGCAAAAGATTCTGCAAATTTCATAGCTTCGGCATCATACATATCCACAATCCCTTTCTTTTATGTATTGTAACGATTATACCAAACGCAAAAAATATCGTCAATAAAAATAAGCAACCGCAAAAATAATCCTTGCTTTTAAGTAAAAATTTGTTAAAATGGATTTGTGTATGAAAATAATCTATGGAGGGTTTTAATATGAAGAAGTTTGTTTGCACCATCTGCGGATACGTTCACGAAGGCGACGCTCCGCCGGAGGCTTGCCCCGTTTGCAAAGCTCCCGCCGCTAAATTTAAAGAACAGACGGGCGACCTTGTTTTTGCGGACGAGCATCGCGTAGGCGTTGCTAAAGACGTTGACCAGCGCATTATCGAAGGTTTAAAGATGAACTTTACCGGCGAGTGCTCTGAAGTCGGTATGTATCTTGCTATGAGCCGTCAAGCGGACAGAGAGGGTTATCCCGAAATAGCGGAAGCCTTCAAGCGTTACGCTTTTGAAGAAGCCGAACACGCCGCAAAATTTGCGGAACTCTTGGGCGAAGTCTTGACGGACAGCACAAAGAAAAATCTTGAAATGCGTATCGATGCGGAACACGGCGCTTGCGCGGGCAAAAAAGAGCTCGCCGTCCTCGCAAAGAAACTCGACCTCGACGCTATCCACGATACCGTGCACGAAATGGCAAAGGACGAGGCGCGTCACGGTTGCGGTTTCAAGGGTTTATACGACCGTTTCTTTAAGTAATTTAAAACCGTTCTTTTCTTTTTCTCTTTTTTGTAAAAAAGGGAAAAAGAAAAGAACCAAAAGAAAAAGAGAAAAAACTTTAATAAAAAAAGACTGCCGCTTTTGTTTGCGACAGTCTTTTTTATTAAACCGATAAAACTCCCTCCGCCCCTTCGTGGCACCTCCCTCAAAGAGGGAGGCGAGACTTGCCCTCCTCTTTGAGGAGGGTGTCGGCACAGCCGACGGGAGGAGTTTATTTGATGTTTTCTTCGTAAAGTTTTTTATAAACTTCAAAGACCTCTTTTGAATATCCCTTAATATCCATAAGTCTTGAATTTTTTAGATTTTTTAAAAGATTTTCCTTATACTTTAAAATTTTTGACGGATTTTTGGAGAGCGTGAGCATTATCCGGGCGTAATTTTTCGGCGTTTCCGCTATTAAATCATCCGCAAACGCCGCTGTTAATATGCTCGCTCCAAGACGGCTCCAAGGGTCGTTCCCTTTAAGCGTTATTACGGGAAGCCCCGCGTAAAGAGCCTCGCAAGTCGTCGCGCCGCCGGGGTACGGCGTTGTGTCAAGCGCAATATCCGCCTTTTCAAAAGTGTTTTTGTAGTCGGGAGAAAAGGGCAAAAGCTCCGTTTGAGAGAGTTTATACCCCAAACTTTTAAGCCGCCTTTGCAAAAATTCCCTTCCCTCTTTGGTGGAACAGACCTTATTTTGAAGTATCAGTTTAAAATCTTCAATCTCGTCAAAAACCTTTCGCCAAAGGAGCAAAAGGTCGTCCGAGAGTTTTAAAAGGTTTTGCATACAGAGAAAGGTGGGATAGCCGTTTTTTTGAAAAGGAATGGCGACGGTTTTTTCGGTATCTTTCGCGTTTTTTTCGTTTGCCCAAAGTTCGTATGGCGTATAGCATAAAGCGGAATGTTTGTGCAAACTCACGCATTTTTCGGAAAATCGCTCGGTTTTTCCAAGTGGCATAATAAATTTATCCGCCAAAAAATAATCCATAAACGGCGCGCCAGTGGAGGCGAAATACCCAAGCGTTGAAATTTGCAGAGCCGCAGGGCGATACGCCAATACAGAGAGCGCAGACCCTTCCGCGTGTCCCGCCAAATCTACCAATATGTCGATATGATCCCCCGCTATTTTTAACGCCGCATCCCTTGGCGAGAGCGCGCCTAAGTTTCGCCAATGCAACTTAAATTCTCTGAGTTTTCTTGAATACGCGTCTTCTCTTCCCAAATTATAAACATAAACTTCAAATTCTTCGGGGCAGGGATTTGTCAAAAGTCCCGGCAAAAACGAAAGCGTCGAATGTTCGCGAAAAACTCCGGAAATATATCCTATCCTTATTTTCGTATGCTCGCCGGAAAGGTCTTTTCTGTACATAACCTCGCCGGGAGAATTCTTTTTGCATAAATCCGCGTAAAACGAAAGGGCGCGTTTTGCCTCCGAAGAAGTGAGGGGGCGATAATTCGAGAAAAAGAGAAAATTCGAGTAAAGCGTGACGGAATTTGATATTGAAAGCTCCGCCGCCAAAAAGAGGGTATCCCTGCATTTTTTCGCGTCGCCCAAAAGAGCGTAATTTGAAACCGCAAGACAAAACAATCTTTCAAGTATAGAAAAATACACGCGTTCTTCTTTCGTAGGCTCTTTGACTTTTGCGAGCAACTTCTTTTTGTCGGCGAGAATTTGCTCGCTGCGGATAAAATCCTCAAAAATTCTAACGGCGGAATACGGCGCAAATTTTTTCGCAAAGATATTCGCTTTTACAAAAGCCTTCCTCACGCTCGCTATAGTTTTTGCGTCTACCGAAAAAGCCGACGCTTGCTCAAGATAAAACTCGGCGGATTCAAGGTTTGAAAGATAAGTTTCCGCCTCCGCAAGGGCAAGAGGCCCGTCGGGGGAATTGGGGGCAAGCTCGAAAATCTCCCTTGCGGCGGCGCGTATTGAGGTATAGTCCCCCGAAACTATGAACTTTTCAATGGAAGTTAACCAATCAATTTTTGCAGACATACTCTATACCTTACAACTTAATCCCAATATTATTAGACGGATCCGTCCACTTTATATAATCTTTCAATTCTCGGTTGATTCCGCCAAGCGCTCTTCCTTTTAGGAAAAATTCTCTCGCTTTTAAATTGTCTTCTGCGTAAAAGTGTATAATTCCCATAAGCGTATTATACGCCGCGCCCTTTTCTTTAAGGCTTAACGCCACATTGTACGCGCCTTGCAGCTCC
>JAGBKP010000058.1 GCA_017635875.1 Selenomonadaceae bacterium
AAGTCCCATTTCATATTCTTTTCATTGTTGGTAGAATGGCTTTATAATTATGCTTTCGTAATTATTGGAATTTGTTAATCCTTTTTATTTTAAGAAAGGAGAAGCCCTGTGAAAAAATTTCAAATTATTTTGGCATTATTCGTATGTTTTCTTGCGACGCTCGCTTTTTTCGGTTGCGGCGGCGGAGATATGACCGTTAGAAGCAGCGTATCAAACAAATCCGGCGGCGACAAAAAGGAGTATCGTCATAAGGTTACGCTTATCACTATGGATCAAGGCTCCAACTATTGGCAGCTTATAGATGCGGGTTGCAAAGAAGCGGCGGAAGAACTCGGCGACGTTGATTACAAGTGGACCGCGCCCAATAATCACGATGCAAAAGAACAGGGGGAGTGCGTCAAAAAAGCCGTTGCGGACGGCGCGGAAGCGATTATCATTTCCTGCGTATCTCCGACCGAAGTTAATTCTTATCTTGAAAAAGCGAAAGAAAAAGGCGTAAAAATAATATACGTAGACAGCGCGGCGACGGTTGAGGCTACGGCTACGCTTGAAACGGACAGCTATAAAGCGGGAATTGCCGCAGGCAACGCTATGCAGCAAGCGTTAAGAGATAAAGGCGTAAAAAGCGGCACAGTCGGGCTTACGGCGGGAAGTCACGCGGAAAACGCGGAAGCTAGGGTAGAAGGCTTTAAAAAATCCTTTGAAGGCTCGGAATTTAAACTTTCAGATGCCGTATATATGCTCGGCGACCGTCAAAAGATAAGAAACTTCGTAAAAGATAACCCTGATTACGTAGGTTTTGTCGGGTTAAACAGCCAGACCACTTTTGCGATAGGCGACGCTCTTAAAGAAACAGGACGGCGGCCGGTGTTTATCGCGTTTGACACTGCAGACGTCACTCTTATGATGATAAAAGACGGCATAGCTTTTGGCACGATGCAGCAAAATCCACGCAAAATGGGTTACGAAGGTTTAAAAATCGCTGTAGACGCGCTTGACGGCAAATTTACCGGCGAAAATGAAATAATAGACACCGGCATAAATATGATAAGACGCGATAAAATATAAATTTTTTTAAAACCGTTCTTTTCTTTCTTTTTCTTGAATACCCAAAGGGCACAGGCGAAAAAGAAAGAAAAGAACCAAAAGAAAGAGAGAAAAGAAGAAAGTAAGGTTTTTTACATAAAATGTAGTATATAAAATTTCCCTGCCCTTGCAGTAAAGGGGAAATTGAAATATAGATATTTCATTTTGAAAGGAGAAATTTTATGAAAAAAATGCGAAGTATTCTTTGTATGCTTGTCTGCGCGTTTTTTAGTCTTGCGCTCGTCGGTTGCGGAGACGATAATGTTTCGGTGGTAAAAGGCGGCTCGCCTGTAAAATCGACGGAAATCGAGAAAAAAGCCGCGCGGCATAAGATTTATCTCATAACAATGGATCAAGGCTCCAACTTTTGGCAACTCATAGACGCGGGTTGCAAAAAAGCCGTTGAAGAACTAGGCGACATCGAATATAAATGGACAGCTCCAAATAATCACGACGCAAAAGAACAGGGCGAGTGCATCGAAAAGGCCGTAACGGAAGGCGCAGAAGCGATTATACTTTCCTCTGTATCGCCTACCGAAGTAAATCCCTATATCGAAAAAGCAAAAGATGCGGGAGTAAAAATAGTATACGTAGACAGCGCGGCGACGGTTGAGGCGGTTGCGACTCTTGAAACCGACAGTTATAAAGCGGGATTGGTCGCAGGAAAAACTATGTTAAGCGAACTTAAAGCAAGAAACATAACGAGCGGCACCGTAGGAGTTACCGCTATGGGAAAGACCGAAAACGCTTTGGCAAGAGTGAAAGGATTTACGGAAGCGTTTGAAGGTTCGCCGTATAAACTCTCAGACACGGCTTATTTGAATAACGACCGCCAAAACATTAAGAATTTCGTAATTGAACACCCGGATTACGTCGGATTTTTCGGCTCTAACGGACAGACGACTTTCGCTATAGGAGACGCGCTGAGAGAAACCGGGAGAAGACCCGTGTTTGTCGCTTTTGATACGGCGGACGTGACGCTTGCGATGATAAAGGATAAAATCGCCTGCGCCACTATGCAGCAAGATCCGCAGCGAATGGGTTACGAAGGCGTAAAAATCGCTGTCGACGCGCTTGACGGCAAATTCACCAAAACCAGCGAAAAAATTGATACCGGAGTCGACATCATAAAGAGAGATTCTATTTAGAAAGGAGCGGTAATTATGAAAAAGAAATGTTTGGCTTTGGTTTTGGCAATTATAAGCATATTTTCAATATCTCTCTTTCTCACGGGTTGCGGCGGCGACGACAGCGGCGTAAGAAAGAGCTCGAAAACCAAGGAAGCAGAAAAAACCGATTATAAATACACCGTGTATTTAATCACGATGAACCAAGGCTCCAATTATTGGAAACAAATAAACGACGGTTGCGCAGAAGCCGCTAAAAAGCTCGGCAACGTTCGTTACGAGTGGTCTGCGCCCATTAACGGCAAGGACGAAGAGCAAATTGAGTGCATAGATAAAGCTATCGCAGACGGCGCGAACGCTATTATTATTTCCGTCATCTCGCCTCAAGGCGAGGTTGAAGCCCTAAAACGAGCGGAAAAAGCCGGCGTAAAAATCATTTACGTCGACAGTTTCTCCGATTATCCCGCGCTCGCTGTTCTTCGCACGAATAACGAAACGGCGGGACATATGGCGGGACAAACAATGAAAAAAGCCTTGGCGGAAAAGGGAATAACGTCCGGCACGATAGGAATTGCGGGAAATACCGTAGCGAGAAACGGCATAAGTCGCGACAAGGGTTTCAGAGCCGAATTTGAAGGCACCGGCTTTACCGTTGCGCCCACGAAAGATATGAACAAGGACAGAAGAAACGTCAAGAATTTCGTCCGCGAACATCCCGACTACGTCGGTTTCTTCGGCTCAAACGAACAATGCACCAGCGCGATATGCGAACAGATTAACGATATGGACATTCGCCCCGTTATCGTAGGATTTGACACAAGCGATTACACGCTTACGCAGATTAAGGACGGCATACTTTACGCCACAATGCAGCAAAAGCCCAAACAAATGGGTTACGACGGCATTATGCTTGCGGTTGACGCGCTTGACGGCAAATACAAAGGTATGAACGAAGACCGCGATATGGGCGTCGAAGTAATAACCAAAGATAAGATATAAAATATGGTAATATAAATTAAGAGGGATAGTTATGAGTTTACGAACGAAATTGTTATTATCAAACAGTTTGCCGCTGATTATATTCGTTATTATATCGCTGGCTCTGTCAATTACGCAATTTCGCTCAGCGATATATGAGGAAAAAGAAGGCAATTTGCGCTCTACGGCTCTTGCCGCGCTTACGTTTTATACGGGACGCGGCTACGGCGATTATAGCCGCCGCCCTGACGGCAACATTTGGCGGGGAATGAACTTTAATCTTTCCGAATCGTCCGATATAGTGGACGATTTAAAAACCGAGACAGGTTCTGATATTACCGTCTACTTTGACAAGGACGTGGTTATGACTTCCCTTAAAGATCACGATGTTAGAGTTATGAATTTGGAAATGGATGCCCGCATCGTGGAGCATGTCCTTAAAAACGGAAATCAAATATGGTTTAAGGATATAGTCATAAACGGCGAACCGTCTATGGCGTACGCTATCCCAATACTTCAAGAAAGCGACGGCTCTATCGCAGGCGCGCTTGTCGCCTCTCAATCTGCCAAAGGATTTAACGCTACCATTCGCAAATTTGTCCTTACCACTCTTGCGGTGGTGGTAGTCGTTTTAATTTTAATAGGCATATTCGTATGGTGTCATGCGGATTGGTTCGCGCAAAAATTCTCCGAAGTTCGCGACAAGAGCCGACAGGATCTTTTGACGGGGTTACTTAACAAGCTGACCTTTGAAACTGATACGAAAGCCGCCTTGGAAAAGAAAAAAGACGGTGTGTACGGCGCGCTCTTTATCTTCGACTTCGATAATTTCAAAAAGGTCAACGACAACTATGGACATTTAGCCGGCGACGAAGCGTTAAAGAGTTTCGGGAATATTTTGACTCGTTCTTTCCGCGCCTACGATATTATAGGCAGAGTCGGCGGCGATGAGTTTATGGTGTATATGCCGGATCTACCCGAAGCGAATATAAACCGCGCGGACGAAATAGCGAATGAAGTTTTGGACGAACTAAAAAAAGTGGTGCTTTCAAACGGCGCGACGGGATTTTCCTGCAGCATAGGCATTGGCACGTCAAAAGAGCCGATAGACTTTGCAAGCTTATACAAAGTAGCCGATCGCGGACTTTATATCGCGAAAGAAAACGGCAAAGCGCAAGCAAAACGTATGGATAAAACAGAGGTAAAACCCGGCGACAAAGGCGATCACGACGAATAATCATAAGCGTCGACGATATTTTTAAAGGTATTTAAAAAAGCTGTGAAAACCAATTACGGTTTTCACAGCTTTTTATTTTTATTTACTTCTTAAGCTCTTGAAGTTTCGGTCCCATTATGCGTTTATACGCCTCAACGCCCGGCTGGTTGAAAGCGTCCACGTTCGCGAGTTCTCCTTCGTATGCTACGGACATCGCGAGCATATAGAGAAGTTCGCCTAAATGATACATCGTAAGCTCCGGCAAGATAAAGCAAGCGTTGTAGCGTCCGTTTGAAGCGAGCGCGTCCGCGTTAGATTGACGCGCTACTTCAAGCGCGTCGCTCATCTTTACGCCCGAAATATCCGCAAGTTTTTGCGCTTCGGGGAACACGTTCGGGATAACAAAATCGTCCGCCCAATTCTTTATCTTTATGAACTGCACGACTTTATCGAGCATACCTTCTTGATGTTGTTGAGTTTGCGAGTGCATATCGGTTGTTCCGACTGCGACAAGCGGAGTGCGTCCGTAGCAGACTTCTTTGCCGTCTTTGTCGTACTGTTTGCCCAAAGATTCCGCTAAAAGCTGAATGTACCATTCGGAGACGGATTTGAGATAATCGCCGTAAGGCATCATCACTTCAATGGAGCGGCCGTGTTTTTTGTACGCCGCAAATTTTAACACAGCGTTAAGCATAGCGGGATTTTCCCATACGTTTTCGGTCTTGCAGGCTTCGTCCATATCCCTTGCGCCTTTTAGGAAACTTTCGATGTCAAGTCCCATACAAGCCGCAAGCGACAAGCCGACTTCGCAGAACACGGAAAATCTTCCGCCTACGCCGTCCGGCACGCTGTACGTTTCCCAGCCTTTTTCCTTCGCGAGTTTTTTAAGAAGCGTGGGTTTTTCCTCGTTCGGGTCGGTAACGGCTACGACTTCAAGCTCTATGTTTTCTTCTTTTAAAAGAGCGTCGTACATAACCATAAAATTGCTCATAGTGTCAAGTGTGCCGCCGGATTTAGAGATAACGAGAAGCAATATTTTTCCCTTGCGGTTCTTGTGAGATTTAATCATACCGGCGAGTCTTTTAAGCTGGTCGATGAGGTCTTTCGTGCGGCGCGGGTCGATGTTGTTGCCGCTGAAATAGATGCGCGGGAAACCGCCGCGCTCTTCGTCGGTTTTGTCGTTCCAAAATTCGCCGCAATAAGTGTCGAAAAGCACGCGGTTTCCGAGATACGAGCCGCCTATGCCAAGCGATACAACCGCGTCTATGTTGTTTTTTACATGGTCTGTAAGTTTTTGCAAATGTTTTAGGGAGGAAGGAGAATTCAAATGCCCCTCTGCAATATAAGGAAGTTCGGAGAAAAGCACTTTTTCGGGGTCTCCGTCTTTAGAGAGATGAGCCTTTATAAAACCTTTTTCCCTCATAACTTTCATAGCTTCGTGAGCTTTTTTTAAATCTTCTTCATAGCTTTTAACGTCTGCTTCGGTGACTTTTCCTTCGCCGAAGAGATTGTCGTAATCAAAGGTAAAACCTGATTTTAAAGTGAGCATAGAATTTCCTCCCTGTAGAAAAATTTAAAAATTTCTGAAAATATTATACCAAAGAAAAATAGGTTTTTCAATATTTGAAGATAAAAAAATCTTAGGCACTTGCAAAATGATCTGACTTTTGAAGCTGATTGTATGCCTGTTCTTGCATTCAACCAATTGAAAAAGCTTTCTACTTGCTTTTTGATGGGGCAATGCTATTTTATTTTCAAAACTATTTCAAAACCACAAAATTTATGCTATAATAATCACAGAAAAAATTGAGGTGACAAAATGCCTATAAAAGAAACTATGAGTTTGAGGATGTGTAATATGAAGAAAATATTTGCGGCGTTGTTTGCCGCGGCGATGATTTTTAATTCCCCTGTTACGAACGCCGAAGGACAAATTCCGTATCCGGCGGGGCTTGACACACAAACGGAAGGCGCGTCATCTGCGCCTAATGAGATAAACCATAATCCCTCGCCGTATTTTAAGCATCCCGATTTTTACAATATGAAATCAACCGATACGCTTACGATTTTGACACACTATCCCACCTATCAGCAGACCACCGAATACAGTTGCGGCGGCGCGGCGGCGCTTACGATGCTATACTGGTACGGCGATAAAAAATACGACGAAATGAGCCTCACGAAGGCTTTTAAAACCCGCCCGTATCCATACGGCACTCATCTTCACGAGATAGAAAACTTTTTTAAACGCATAGGCTGGCAGGTAAAGTCAAGTATAGGACGCGATTATATCAGCCGTTACGACGATTTTAAAGCGTTTATACTGCAAGAGCTTCGCGCGGGTCACCCCGTTTTGGTGGAAAATATCGAATGGGGCGGGCATTACCGCGTGATTATCGGCTATGACACCATGGGTACGGAAAACTCTTTGGACGATACCCTCGTATTTATGGATTCTTACGACACAAGCGATCATTTGCAAGACGGATATACTATCGGAAACGGCGAAAGATTTTTCAATATGTGGTTCGACCGTTCTATGTTAAAGGAAAGCGACCGCTACCAGCCTTGGATTGTTGCCTATCCCAGAAACTAAAAAAAAATTGCAACGCTATCTACGGCGTTGCAATTCAGACTGTCGACAAAACGGGTTTCCCTCGAAAGATGAGGAAAACCCGTTTTGTCTACAGTCTGCCGTCGGTGTGAACGCCGACGGATTTTTTATTTTTTTTAAGCGTTGTTCTTTTTAAAGTCTGCCATAAAAGTTGCAAGTTTTTCCACGCCTTCTTTTGGCATAGCGTTATAGATAGACGCTCTCATACCGCCTACGGAGCGGTGACCTTTGACGCCTGAGAGCCCTTTTTCAAGAGCTTCCGCGACGAATTTTTTCTCCAAATCTTCGGAGGGAAGTCTAAAGGTAACGTTCATAAGCGAACGGCTGTCCTTGTCCGCGTGACCTTTATAGAAACCGTCCGAAGAATCAATGGCGTCATATAGGATTTTCGCTTTTTCGCGGTTTTTCTTTTCCATTTCGACAAGTCCGCCGTTTTCCTTAATCCACGCCGCGATTTTTCCCACCATATAAATGCAGAACGCGGGCGGAGTGTTGTAAAGAGAATCTTTTTTGAGGAAAGTGGAATAGCGAAGCATTGTGGGAAGAGTTTTGGGACTATTCTCGAGAAGCGATTTTTTCGCAACAACGATTACAACGCCCGCAGGTCCCATATTTTTCTGCGCTCCCGCGTATATGAAATCAAACTTTTTAAAATCTATCGGGCGAGAGAGCATATCGCTGGACATATCCGCAAAAAGAGGAACGCCTTTTGTATCCGGGATATAGTTAAACTCCGTGCCGAAAATCGTGTTGTTGTAGCAAAGATGCAAATAAGCCGCATTGGGGTTAAGTTTAATCTCGTATTGCGTGGGTATATGCTTAAAGTTTACGTCCTTGCTGCTTGCGGCGATTTCGCCTACGCCCAAAAGCTCCGCTTCCTCATACGCTTTCGATGCGAAACTTCCCGAAAGCACGTAGTTTCCCGGATTTTCTTTTGTAGCGAAATTCATAGCAATCATAGCGAACTGCTGACTTGCGCCGCCTTGACAGAATAATACTTCATAGTCGTCGCCAAGCCCCATTAGCTCTTTAATATCCGCTTTCGCCTTTTGATGCACTTCGTCGTATGCTTTTGCGCGATGGCTTATCTCTAAAATACTCATACCGCTTCCCGCGAAGTTTAAAAATTCCGCTTGCGCTTCTTTTAAAACGGGAAGGGGGAGAGTAGCCGGACCCGGGTTAAAATTATAGATACGCTCTTTAAACAAAATAATTCCTCCTTAGAGTTGTGGTTAAAAATCGTACTTTTCTTTCTTTCTTTTTCTTATAAGAAAAAGAAAGAAAGAAAAGTACCAAAAGAAAGAAAGAAAAAGAATTTTAATAAAAATTAAATTATTTTTTAAGTTTTCTTTCTGTCTTTTTTTGCATTTATTAAAGTATAACTAAAAAAAGCTTGAAAATCAATGTTAAAATTGCAATAAAAAGACTTCTGTGATAAAATGCGAAACAGAAAAACTTTTTATGGGTGAAGTTATGAAATACGGAGCATTTTGCATTGCGCTTTCAAAACAACCGTTAAAACAGGTCTATTTGCTTTCGGGCGAAGAAAATTACTATATTGAAAAAGCTAAAGAGCGAATTTTAACGCTGATAGACGCGAAAGACTCTTTGACGATTTTTGAAAATACGGCGAGTCTTTCGGATATAATGATAACTTTAAACACGCCGCCGCTCTTTTCTCCGAAAATAGCCCTCCTTATAAAAGATGCGGGGATTTTTAAAGAAGTTAAAACCGATTCCAAAACAAAGGATAAGGAACTTGAAAAATTTATCGAAACTATTTCAAATTTGCCGCCCGAAACTTTTTTAATCTTCATATTAAATGATAAACCCGATAAAAGGCGAAAAATATATAAAGCCGTTGAAAAAGCGGGGCTTATATTGGAGTCAGACCCCGTTCGTCCTTGGGAAATAGACGAATGGCTGAACGACAAACTTATGTCCATAGACAAAACATTGGATAAGGACGCGCATCTCTTTTTTATGAATTTGGTCGGCGTTATGAAAGAGATAAAACTTTCATATCTTGACAAAGAATTTGACAAACTCGCGCTTTTTACGGATAATAAGCGCATAGACAAAAAGACTATGGAGGAAGTGTTTTCTTCGGTTCCCGAAGTTTCGTCTTTCGCGCTTATGGACGCTGTAAGCGAAAAAGATATAAAAAAAGCCCTCCTTCTTCTTCGCAAAGAAACCGAAAGCGGCGCGTTTTTACCGCTTACGATAGGCTTAATCGCAAGGCACACAAGACAACT
>JAGBKP010000059.1 GCA_017635875.1 Selenomonadaceae bacterium
AGCAAATACTTCTTTCCCATTAGCACGCGCCCCCATAATTACACAAATTTTGCGGGTAAATTTATCTTATTTCCTCTTAAAAAATCCTTTGCAAACATTTTCTTTTTTCCCGCTGTTTGAAGTTCCGTTATTAAAATAACGTTATCTCCCGTCTTAACTAAAATTCCTTCGTTATCGGTACGAACAATTTCCCCGTTTTCCGGTAAATTATTTGTAAAATTTACGGTTTCTTTTATCAACTTTGTGCGCCAAATTTTAAAAACTTCATCGTTTAATTTCGTATAAGCGACAGAGGTTGAATTTAATCCTCTAACTAAATTATGAATTTCTTTTGAGGATTTATTCCAGTCAATTTTTCCCGTTTCTTTCGTTATCATAGGCGCGTAGCCGGACAATGCGTCGTCCTGCGCTATGCGCTTAATCTCGCCGCTCAATATATCTTCTAAAGTTTTTTTTAAAACCTTTGCGCCGATTTCTTTTAAACTTTCCCGCAGTTCGTCCGCCGTGGTGTCTTCATTTATTTTCACTTCGCTTGTTAAAAGCATATCCCCGGTATCAAGACCGACGTCCATATACATCGTGGTAATTCCGGTTTTTTCCTCGCCGTTTATTATGCTGTATTCTATCGGCGCGGCGCCGCGATATTTTGGAAGCAACGACGCGTGTACGTTTATGCAACCGTATTTTGGAAAATCCAAAATCCTTTTCGGCAAAATCTGCCCGAAAGCGACTACAACGATAATATCGGGATTAAGTTTCGTAAGCTCTTCAAAAAAAGCGTCGTCTTTTACTTTTTCCGGCTGATATACGGGAATATTTTTTTCGTTCGCAAAAATCTTCACCGGCGACGCTGCGAGTTTATGTCCGCGTCCCTTTGGCTTGTCCGGTTGAGTTACAACGCCGACGACGTTCGCGTTTTCCGTCAACATCTTTAATGTCGGAACGGCAAAATCGGGAGTACCCATAAACAGAACGCGAAGATTTTTCACTTTTTGTCGCCCTCTCTATACGTCAGATTTTCGGCTATGTCTATAAACATCTGTCCGTTTAAATGGTCAAGTTCGTGTTGAATACAACGGCTCAAGAGTCCTTCCGCCGTCAAATGCTTTTGCTTGCCCCATCTGTTTAAAAACTTAACTTTCACCCTTGCAAATCTTTGCACTTCGCCGTAATAATTCGGTACGGAAAGGCAACCTTCCGTTTCCTTTACCGTGCCTTCCTTAAAAGTGATTTCCGGATTTATAAGTTCGTGTAGCCCGTCGCCCGCGTCTATTACGACGGCGCGAATCGCCTTTCCTATTTGCGGCGCGGCAATTCCTACGCCGTCCGCTTTTCGCATAGTCTCCGCCATATCGTCCAAAAGCGCGCGAAGGGATTTATCTATATGCTTGACGGGAGCGCAAACTTCTTTCAACACGGGGTCGCCCGCTTTTTTTATATCCAAAATCACTGTATTGTTTCTCCTTTTATTTTGGGTTTTAACTTCTTTCTTTTTCTCTCTCTTTTTTGTAAAAAAGAGAGAGAAAAAGAAAGAAGCAAAGAAAAAGAGAGAGAAAAAACTTTATCAAGCTATAACTCTTAAAT
>JAGBKP010000060.1 GCA_017635875.1 Selenomonadaceae bacterium
GTTTATATCAAGGCTGATTTTCTCGCATACAACCTGTTTTTTTCCTGTTTGACTTCCACCGCGAAAGGTTGGAGCATATAGAACAATCCCGGTGCTACTTGACAATTCATATTTTTCTCTTAAAAATCTTCGCAAGTTTTCTTTGTCTTTTATTAAACAATCGCAGCGTGGCGAACCTACTTGTAAAACAGAGCCTTTATAGAGCAATTTTTTTGGATATATTGACGTGCAGTAATCCGAATTTGATATAACATAATCAATCATACTAGAATCATATTCGCTTACAATTCTCGCAATCTCGGGAAATAATTTTCCTCGGAACAGACCTACTGCCTTAAAGCCCATACTGGCGTGCCATGTCTGTATGTAAAGCTGTCCCTTCCTTTTAAGAGTCCCCAAGGGCTTACGGTAATTATCAATCCACACGGCGGCGGTCGACAAATGATATGCTATATTTTTAGGGGTGTCCTTCACAGCGCGTATTCCGTTCGGAAATTTACGAGCGGGATCATGAGTAAGCCATATCATCTCACAATCCCAGCCGCGTCTCAGTATTTCTTCTGCAATATAACGTGGATTACAACAAAAGCCGCCGTCTCCCTCAAATGTTGAAAATACTATCTTGTTTTGTATAGGAAAAACCTGCATCTTACGAAACCACAGCGACAGATGCCTTGCCTTTCTTTTTCTTGCTTTTATATAAGCTCTATCGCTGTTCATCGTACCATCCCCATTATTCTTTTACTTCTTTACCCTTTTCCAAGCGCAAAATCGTTGATGACACATTGGGAGTATACGGAAGATACACTACATCAACTCCTTGAGTTGATAAAACTTTCTCTGTATTCTCCCACCTGGCATTCCCTTTCCAATCACTGCCGATAAACACCGCATCGAACGACAACATTTCATAAAGAGCTAATTTATCAAGCGTATCTACTAAAAGAGCCTCGTCTACATCTTTCAAATTTCTGACAATCTCAACGCGTTCATTTTCCGGTATAACTGTTTTTCGAGATTTGTATTTCTCTACTAAATTATCGGTATTTACGCCTACAATCAGTTTTTCGCACCGTTCTTTAGCATGTTTTATAAGATTTAGGTGTCCTATATGAAACATATCATATACGCCTTGTGTATATCCTATTCGATACCGCTTCATCACATATTTACCCTCTCCACCAGCTCATATCCCCGTCAACCACTCGTCTGCCGCTATCGGGGCAGTCGGTTATAATGGCGTCAACACCTGCGTCAGCCCAATGTTTTATCGCACTTTTCACATCTATCGTCCAAATATGCACTTTTAGTCCATTAGCGTGACATTCCTCTATTACGCTTTCTTTCATTTGCCCCACCGGCGGGTGATACGCGTCTGCGCCAAGACTTTTTACATAATTTGCGGCGTTTCCTATAAGCGCGCCCGAAAGTATGCCGAATTTTGAACAATAGCCTTTATTTTTGCAATATTCCATCGCTTTTTTAACCGAATAGTGACTGAAAGAGGAATATATCACTCGTTCGTCCATTCCGAATGAATGGACCAAATCGACTGTTTTTTGCTCTAAATTTTCGTAGTACAGCACGCCGCTTTTAAGTTCAATATTGAGTTCCATATCCGTGTCTTGCAAAAGACAAAGCAAATCTTCCAAAGTTGGAATCTCAACCTTGCCAAATTCGGGATGCGTTTTGCTGAATGAAAATCCTCTTAATTCCTTCAGCGTATAATCTTTTATCCAACCGCTGCCGTCGCTGACTCTGTCTATTGTTTCATCGTGAGCCAGTACCAGCACGCCGTCTTTCGTTAATTGAACGTCTGTTTCAATGCCGTCCGCGCCCATTTTTATCGCCCGTTCAAAAGCGGGGACGGTATTCTCGGGAGCATATTGCTTGTCCCAACCGGAAGCTCCGCGATGAGCCCAAATCTTAGTCTTTGACATTTAATTTGCCCCCTGCAATTTCTTTCTTGCGGTCAAAAACTTCTCCATAATCTCTGCTATGGCTATGCTTTCGGCAGCTGTGAGCTTAAACTCGCTCTTGCCGTAACCGTTAATGGTAGATATAAAATCGCTAAGTTCATACCTGAGACCGCCGCCAAGGAAACGAGTTGAAATCTTTTGATTTTGTTCTCTGTCCTCATAACACACTTCAAACTCATGGGTAAGCCACCAAGGAGAAGGTACCAAGATATATCCTTTAGAGCCTGAAATCAGCAACTGCCCTTCGGATTTTACTTTTAGCCCTGTCTTAGCCGTAGCAATCGCATGCGGATAAGTGAAATATGCCTTAGTGTAGATATCAACGCCATTTTCTGCCAGGAACATTTTAAACTCCACATCTTCATAATGAAGTCCTAAAATTTTTAAAATAGGCAAAACAGCGTAACTGCCAAATTCCGTAAAACTACCGCCGCATTCTGTATCGGTAAGTTCTCTTAAATTATCCAAAGTCAGACGCGTAAAACACGCTTCAACATCTCGCACTTCGCCTATAGCGCCGCTTTTGACGGTGCTCAGCAAACGAATAAACCCCGGAGCGTGGGCTGTCTTAATAGCCTCCATCAAAACTAATTTTTTTTCTTTTGCCAGCGCGTACAATTCCTCTGCTTGAGCTTTTTTAAGAGCCAACGGTTTTTCACAAAGCACGTGCACGCCGCGCTCCAACGCGCTTTTAGCATAGGCGTAATGAGTAGCGTGAGGAGACGCGATGTTTACGGCGTTGACCTTGCTGTAAAACTTCTCCTCATCATCCGTAAAAAAATCCAATTTATGCAACTCGGCAAATCGCTCCGCGCTTTTTATGCGTGGATTAAATACCCCATCAATTGAAAGACCGCTGACAAAACGCGACTCCGGAACGAATCGACCCGCAATACGACCGCTGCCGATAATGCCCATATGTACCAACTCATACGTCTCATTTCTAAGCATAGTGCTAGAGACTCCCTCCGTGCGTGGAAGGTAGACGACCTCGCAATATTCCTTTAGATAGTCAAAATGACCTACCCAATCCGAACCAACCGTGAAAACATCCACCTGATATTTTTGAATATCTTCCACCTTTTGCCCTATATGATCTTCCACTATGATTTCATCGGCAAAGCCCGTAGCCTTCACATTCTCAATACGTTTTATGATAGGATCGATAAGATTAAGCTTGCCTCTCTCTTCGTCGAAGTGTTCTGTGGTGACACCCACTATGAGGTAATCCCCAAGCGCTTTAGCGCGCTTTAAAAGGCGATAATGTCCCTTATGGAATAGGTCGAAGGAACCGTAGGTTATGACCTTCTTCATAGACTACCCTCCCTCAACTATATATTACGATCATGGCCCGCGCCGAAACGCACAAAATGCAAGTTTCCACTTTCTTTGATAATCAAAATATCCCAAAGTTCCTGCGTGCTTTCACCCAATACCCTGGTGGGGGTAAAACTGCCCTCCACCTTGCGTTCCGCCATATCTTCGCATTTAGCGCAGCCTATGGCGATAATGGGAAACTCTTTCTTTCCCCGCCAGCGATAAGTAAAATCAGCGTGGGCGTGACCGTGGATATAAGCAAGTATTTGCGGCTTGCTGTTATCCAAAGCCTGCATCATCAAGTTCCCGTTTCGTATCTCCTCAGACCATGGATCAAGTTCCGGTAGCGGCGCATCGTGAGAAAAGATTAACACTCGCATATCTTTCGGCGTATCGTTAAGCGTATCTCGTACCCAAGCGATTTGCGTCAAGTCAAAACCATATCTCGGGTTGGCGTCGTTCTGATACGCGCTTAAATACAGAAAGCGCAAGTTATGTTCAGGATAGTCCGCATAATAATATGTTTTATCCTTGTCCCGCTTATACTTCGCCGCATCCGCTTGATACAGTTCCGCTTGCTCGTGAAGCGCCATAACGTCCGGATTTCCGTGAAAGTAGTTGGCATCGTGATTTCCAAGCGCAATATGTATCGGAATCCCCAGCTTGCCCATATCTTGCAACATAGACTTTACATAGTTGGAAGTCAACTCGCGTGAGACAGTACCATCTGTTAAGTCGCCCAAATGTATGATTCCATCCATCTGTATCTTCCGATTAAGAGCCAGCATATTCGCAACCGTATCCTGCCAAGTGCCGTTTACAGTCATATGGGTATCCGTCAGCAGCAAAAAAAACAAATCTCCCGATTCACACAAATTGTTTATGCGTTTGACCGCGCGATCTACTTCTGCTTTAAATATGTGTGGCAATCGCTGAACTGCCGTAGAGATGAAAAGCAATTTATTTTTAAGGTCGGCCGCCTCATACGCTGCGATAGTTTCCCCATCAACACGTCTGGCAACCACTCGAAAGTAACAACGCTCCCGAAACGTATATTTCGCGCCGTAAGCCGCCTCGCTATAATCGCCCCTGTATGCGCCCCAGATTTGATCCGGCGCATAATCATAAGTATGCAGGTACTTGGAATCAAAATCCAAAGAATATGTGGCAACCGCAAATCGGTAGCGGCTGTCATTGAGTTCAAGACTGCTGCCTAAATCCGCAAGATAAAAATCTTCCGTGACCATTCTATTCTTTATGTTGCGAAGAAGATAGCCTGTATCACGCTCTAACGCCGCGCCCGCAGTAAAATTCAAAGGAATTTGACGTGGCATCACCCCAGCCTCCCGAGAATTTCATTCATTACCTTCTCACCGCAGGTGCCGTCTATGTTCTTTGCCAGTTCTGACCATACTCGACGTTGCTTATCCCTGTTATGCTCGCCGCCGGCTATATATTCTATGAATTGGCTGACCGAACGGCATGCCCTGTTCTCTCCCGTGGCATATGGAATATCCTTGCCGAAGCGTTCGAAACTCTTCCCTATGGAAGTGGGCCATGATTTTGCCTGCTCATCCGTAAGGCGGCATGGGATTTCCTTATATGTCAATGCACGAAAATCGTACCAATACAAACGGTTATCTATGGTAAACTGCAACGCCCAACTCGACAAATCTTCGTCCCAAGGACGGCGACCCGGTAAAAAGAGCCCGCCTACGCTGGAAATGGGTGACTGTTGCATAAAGTAATTGGATTTGCTCTCATCCAAGCCAAAGGGAAGGGCTAAATCCACCTTCTCCAATTTTCTTTCCGCCATATTAAGGCGCATTGCCATATTGCCATAACGAGGCAACAGGTAAATATAGCCATCCAATCTAACTATGCAGGAAAATTTATACTGACTCTCCAAGTCCCACCAATCCGTCTGGCACTCGTAGCCCTCAGGATAATCCTCCGTTCCCAGCGTCACGCATTCGCCTGTATGGGTATCCCAACGACGAATCTTCTCCGTTCTCCACGGGAACAGCCAAAAGACGCCGGAGCCGTAAGACTCTTCAACTATTGCGCAGCAATCAGTATCTTCCGGACCTACTTTCTGCCATGAGTATTCTCCGGTCTCCATATCAAATGTCATTACTTTGTTTGACTGAAGAGCCGCTATATATATAAGATTGGGATATTTCAACCATGCCGTACCGCCCAAAAGCTGCATATGCTGCGCCGTAACGGTGGGCAGAATCTCCTCCAAGCATTCGCGATAATAGGTAATCTCTCCCGTATGCTGATTAAGCCGCATTATGGCTTGATAGCGAGACGGCAGGAAGTACAAATAATGCTCATACTTAATAATTCCCCCGAAGTTACCTCCTTCGAGCGGATTTTCATATGGAATATCCCTGCGGTCGCCGGTAGTCGCATCGTAAATACAAATACTCTTGGCGCTATCCGGGGAGAAGTAGAATTTTCCGTCGTCCTCATCCCTAAAAAAGGTTGAATACCGCTTACTGTCAGGTGTGTTTCCAAAGTCTAACAGGGTCTCTATCTCTCCTGTTTCCCAGTTCATACGACAAAACCTGTTATAATGGACTGCCAAGAAATAGCTATGCTTCATATCCTTCTCTACAATATGGGCGCCAATCTGCAGAGCCGCCCTCTCCTCAAGAGAAGGCTCGTTCCATAGAAAATAGTCGTTAGTAAAGAAGATAGGCTTGCCCGCATAGCCGAAAAGGCCCACCACCGAAGAAGAAGACTCACCCAAGTATGCGTCTGAAACAGCCATAGTCATTTCCAAATCCGGGGTGGTATCATAAATGCCAATCCTTTGAGAGATATACAATTCCTTGAGTTTTATGTACTCCTCATAGAGATTTTGCCGCATCGACTTTAAGCTGGCTTCCAAAAGAGGGTGAGGCCGCCAAATAAGCGCTACTTCCGGATGCTCCTGAAATGTGGAGAATATATAGCGCATTTTGTTCAGAAAACGCCCTTCTTGTTGCAACGCCCCTGAAATGCTGGTGTTATAGAAAATAACTTTGCGGTCTCCAATATAATCCAGCCACTCCTGCGGTACCTGCGGATGCTTCTCGCAATAGTAAATTCTATCTATCTTAGGCGAGCCCAATGCCATAATTTTCTCTTTGGGTACGAAATCATCAAAATACGGTTCCTCACCCTCATTTATGTTAGATAAATGCATAGGAGCAATCTGCATATGTTCCTGTTGCATTATTATAAAGTCCATATATCTGTAAGCAGAAAGGGCAATATGCGACTCAGGCCAGCGACGCCCAGTAACAAAATACGGCACATACACAAGCTTATCCGCGCATTCTTTCAGCTTACTGGAATAATACCGACTCTCAACCGATGTCACACGATTGAAATTATCATAAGGATTATGTATAAAAATAACGTCGGGACGCAATACTTTGAGGTCGATTTCTTTCCAATCTAGCGTCGGCACGTATTTTGGAAATTGATCCCTTTCAGAGTGCCAAGTCGCCACGCTCCCGTCGGGATTTAAATCTGCGTAAGGAATCGGCATCACATACGCATTGCAATGCTCCTTGTCCTCATACGCCGCTTTCCATACGCTTTCGAGAGAATCCCACATACTGGCTTTGTACGGCAAGAAAAATACATCTTTTTTAAAGTTCGTTTCTTGCTCTGTTTCACGAATAATATACTGTAACAATTCATTGGAAAGAGAAAACGCCTCTTTATTTGACCTTAACTCTTTGACCTTTGTCATTTGTTCAACAGTAAGAATAAGTCCGTCAAAAATTTCACCGTATTTAACGTAGGAATTTTCATACAATCCTTCTCTGCATACATCGCGAGTTGCCGCTAAATTGCGCATAAGATCGGCGGCGCTTTTTTTACTGCCTGTCTTAGCCGCTTTTAACAGTTTCGCTTCTATTTCGTGCAGACAGGTTAATACGCGCTGTTTCCTCGACATCTTTTATCCTCCAAATACGCCTTTTTCATTAATAATAGTCGACTTTATTCTAATTAGCTTATAAAATATCATCATAAGCTGTCGCTATAACGCGCTTTTTCGTGATGTAGGATAATTCACGAAACAACTGCAGAACCGCAAAGCCACATAGCATAAGGATCAGAGCGGTTTTGTAGCATTTACGGCGCTCCTCCCCTATGCTTAAAAACTGCGGAACAGAATATAAAAAATATACACCTCTGCCCCGACACTATAATAGTAGATCATAGCATTAATTAACAACGTTTGTCAAGACGTAGCGTTTGGTTTTGTTAAGGCAACTTTTAATATATTTGCTCGATGCCCGTAAAACCCGCGTCTTTCAGCGCGTTCATAATGCGTTCTATATGCTCGAAATTATGCGTTTCAACCACAACTTCAAGTATTACTTTTTGGAAACTGTCCGTAACCTTCGCTTGATTGTGGTCTAGGCGTATTACGTTGGCGTTTTCTCTCGCCAAAATCTCGGAAACCTTCAAAAGCTGACCGGGCTTGTCGGGAAGGGGAATCGCAAAGCAAAATACCCTGCCGCGCGCTATAAGGGCTTTGTCTATGAGCGCGGAAATCGTCGATATATCAATATTTCCGCCGCTTACCACGGCGACAACTTTTTTCCCTTCAAACGGCAGTTTGTTTAACGCAGCGAGGGATAATACCCCCGCGCCTTCTGCTATCAATTTGTGTTTTTCTATTAAAGATAAAAGCGCGCTCATTATTTCCATCTCGGAAACGGTTATTATCTCGTCTAAATATTTTTTGCAAAATTCAAATGTCAAATCCCCCGCCCGCTTTACCGCGCAACCGTCCGCAACGGTGTCTGCCGATGGGAGCGTAACTATATTTTCGCTGTCTAGCGCGGCTTTCATACACGCCGCGTTTTCGGGCTCTACACCTATAACTTTTACGCCCGGGTTTACAAGTTTTGTCGCAAGCGCAACGCCGGAGACAAATCCGCCGCCGCCGATAGGCACCAAAATCGCGTCCACGTCTTTAAGCGCGTCGATTATTTCAAGCGCGACGGTGCTTTGCCCCAAGATGACTTCCTTATCGTTAAAGGGATGAATGTAGACAAGCCCGCGTTCTTCCATAATTTCAAGGCTTTTTTGATACGCGTCGTCAAAACTGTCGCCATAGAGCACAACTTCCGCTCCGTACGCTTTTGTCGCCTCAACCTTTAAAATAGGCGTGGTGGCGGGCATACAAATAGTCGCTTTTACGCCGAGTTTTTGCGAAGCGTAAGCTACGCCCTGCGCATGATTTCCCGCAGATGCGGTGATGACGCCGCGGGATTTTTCTTCCTCCGTTAAGGAACTTATTCTGTTATACGCGCCGCGCAGTTTGAACGCTCCAGTAAGCTGCAAATTTTCCGGCTTTAAATATATCTCGTTGTTGCTTGCTTCCGAAAAAAACGGACTTTCTATGAGTTTGGTCTTAATCGCAACGCCGTCCAAAGTTTTTGCGGCTTTATACACATCCGCTATACCCGTATTTTCCACGATTTCTGCCGTTGTTTCCATTTTATTCTCCTTAATCTGTTGGATATGTTTATTTACCTTCTTCTTTTCTCTCTTTCTTTTGAAAAAGAAAGAGAGAAAAGAACGGTTTTTAACTAATATAAATAACTTGCGGAGCCGTCCGGGATTTTATCCTCAGGCAATACGGCTTTTAGCGCTTCTATGGCGACTTCAAGCATATCGTCCTCCGGTTCTTTTGTGGTTAAATACTGAAGCCAAAGTCCCGGCAAAATTGCAAGTTTTATTATTTTGTTGTCGCTTTTTGCGCTGAATTTCAGTATTTCATAAGATATTCCCGCGATAACTGGAAGAAGTATTATGCGGCTTATTACCCGCTCAAAAATATCCGGCCAACCGGTAAAAGCGAACACGAAAGTCGCTATAAGCATTACGATAAGAAGAAAAGCCGTGCCGCAACGAGGATGAAGGCGCGGTTCTACTTTTGCGTTTTCAACAGTCAACGGTTTTTTGTGCTCGTAACAAAATATAGTCTTATGTTCCGCGCCGTGATAGGAAAATACGCGCTTTATGTCATTTAATTGCGTTATGGCGACGATGTACAAGAAAAATATTATCATTCTGAATAATCCTTCGATAATATTCAGTATAAACGCGTCGTCCGTAAACCGCATAAAAAAATGCGTCGCGCCCGTGGGTATCGCGATAAAAAGCGAAGCCGCAAGAATAAACGCGACTATCATCGTAACGGCGATTTCCTTATCAGACAGGGTTTCGTCCTCATCGCCCGCCGCCTGCGCGGAAAAAGACAGGGCTTTCATTCCGAGCACGAGCGATTCAAAAAGCGATATTGCCCCGCGTATAAAAGGAAGGTTTAAAATTTTATATTTATCACGAAGGGAAGTTACGCTTTTAACATCAAGCACGATTTTGCCGCTCGGAGCGCGTACCGCCGTAGCGGAAAGTTTTTCTCCGCGCATCATAACCCCTTCGATAACGGCTTGCCCGCCGACGGTAGGATTATCCTTCAAAATATATCATCTCACTTTCAAAAACCTTTTGTAGTTTATCACAAACAAGAGATTTTCGCTATAATTTTTTTCAAGCCTTGATTTTAAAAACAAGCCTTGATTTTAAAAAACATTAGGATTTTTTTTTTGTTTGTGATATACTGTTATAGTTTTTGGAGGTGAGAAATTGAAGGAGCTTATAAAAAACGTCGCCCGTTGGCAAGATGAACACATCGCGTCGTTTAACGCTGAAGATGACGGCGTAAAAAACGCTTTTCGCTTAAAAAAAGAGCATATCGCCCTTGTGCGGAAACACTCTAAAGAATTGGCAAAATCTTTGAATTTAGACGGGCATTTGGTTGATTTAGCCGAACTTATCGGGCTTTGTCACGATTTGGGGCGCTTTTACCAATACGACAAATA
>JAGBKP010000061.1 GCA_017635875.1 Selenomonadaceae bacterium
CGCCGCCGCAAGGGGCGCAGTCGAAAGTCTTATTGCCATTCCGCCTTGAATGATGGGGATTGACGCAATTTTTTCTCCTATCTTAAGTTTTGGAAACTCCAAAAAAATTCCCCCATTCCGTCATTCAAGCTTCAACCCAATTTGTCAGTTACCTTTTTCTTTTCTGTTTGCCCGCATATTTCGCAACCGAAATACGCGGGCAAACAGAAAAAACTTTTTAGAAAATCCCGCGAATAATTCACGGGATTTTCTATGCTTAAAGTTTCGCTTTCTCTTATTTCTCTTTGTTTTGTTCAATATAATTTACTACGTCTTGAACAGTTTTAATCTTTTCAGCCGATTCATCGGGAATTTCAATGTTAAATTCCTCTTCAAAAGCCATAATAAGCTCAACAATGTCTAACGAATCAGCTCCCAAGTCATCAATGAAGGTCGACTCAATCTGCACTTCGTCAGCTTCGACACCGAGTTGTTCCACAACGATGTCGCGCACTTTTTCGAAAGTTTCCATAAAAGTTCACCTCCTTCAACAAGCAACTGCGGATATTATAGAAAATATAATTACATAACCATACCGCCATCGACGTTTAGCACTTGCCCCGTTATATAGCTTGACATATCGCTCGCTAAAAAGAGAACCGCGTTTGCAACGTCTTCCGGCTTTCCGGCTCTTTTCACGGGAATACTTTGAAGCATAGCGTCTTTGGCTTTTTCGGGAACAACGGCGGTCATATCCGTTTCAATAAACCCGGGCGCGATTGCGTTCACCGTAATGCCGCGTCCCGCAAGTTCTTTTGCCACAGTTTTCGTAAAACCGATAACGCCGGCTTTCGCCGCGCTATAGTTGGCTTGACCTGCGTTTCCGGTAATGCCCACAACCGACGCCATATTTATAATACGACCCTTTCGAGCCTTCATCATAATTTTTGCCGCCGCTCTTGCGGTATAGAATACTCCTTTTAAGTTCGTATCTATAACCGCGTCGAAGTCCTCGTTCTTCATACGAGCGAGAAGTCCGTCGCGAGTAATTCCCGCGTTATTTACCAATATATCAATTCCACCGAATTTTTCCGCTACTTCATTTACCATTTTTTCGGCGTCGTCACTCTTAGACACGTTTGCGCCGATAACCACAGCTTCGCCGCCCGCGTCTTCTATGGCTTTTTTTACTTCGTTTGCGCCTTCAACGTTGCCCGCGTAGTTTACGGCGACTTTTGCGCCTTCTGCCGCAAGTTTTAACGCTATAGCTCTGCCTATTCCGCGAGAAGCTCCCGTAACAAGGGCAATTTTCCCTTCCAAAAGCATATTACCCTACCTCCCGAAAATAGTCAAGTGTTTTTTTCAGACTTTCTTCATTTTCTACGTTATGCGTGGTAATTTTTTTATCTATTCTTTTGTTAAAGCCTGCCAAAGTCTTGCCGGGACCAGCTTCTATAAAAGTATCAGCGCCGAATTCCGTCATGGTTTTTACGCAATCTATCCATTTAACAGGGCTTGCCGCTTGCGCTATCAAGTTTTCCTTAATGGTTTTAGCATCCGTTTGAAGTTTGCCGTTTACATTGGCGACCACAGGGAATTTCGGATCTTTCCAACTTATTTTATCAATTTCAACGGCGAGTTTTTCCGCCGCGGGTTTCATCAGTATGCTGTGGAAAGGCGCGCTTACCGGAAGCACTACGGCTTTTTTAGCGCCCTTTGCCTTTAATTCTTCGGCGGCTTTTTTAACTCCTCCGATAGTTCCAGCGATAACGGTTTGACCCGGACAATTAAAGTTTACCGCTTGAACTTCGCCCGCGTTCTTTGTGGCTTCTTCACATACGCTTATAATGGTATCGTCGTCAAGTCCGATAATCGCCGCCATACCGCCTTTGCCGACAGGAACCGCCTCTTGCATAAACATACCGCGCTTATGCACCAAAAGCACGGCGTCTTTAAAGTCGATAACGTCCGCCAAAACCAGAGCGGAATATTCGCCTAAACTGTGACCTCCGCCCACCGCAAACTCTACGCCGTTTTCTTTTAGGAGTTCGCCGAGTATTACGCTAACGGTTAAAATGGCGGGCTGGGTGTTCGCGGTCAACTGAAGTTCTTCGGCGGGACCTTCAAAACATAGTTTTGAAATTGAATAACCGAGGGCATCATCCGCTTCTTCAAAACGTTTTTTTGCAATATCGTAAGTTTTTATCAAGTCGCTGCCCATTCCAACGGCTTGCGCGCCTTGTCCGGGGCAAAGAACACCTATCTTCTTCATATCATTACCTCGTTTAATTAGCTTTTGCCGCGCTGGTTTTAAACACTTCGGGAAGAGAGTTTACCATATCTTCTATTATCGTCTTAACCGGTTTTATATCGTTTAACATACCGCAGATTTCGCCTATCATAACGGTGCCGTTTTCAACGTCGCCTTCGTGCGTCGCCATATGAAGCGTACCCGCTCCAAGTTTTTCAAGTTCCTCGTTGCTTGCGCACGAGGCTTCCATTTCCTCGAATTTGCGAGTCAGTTTGTTTGCTATGGAGCGCACGGGATGACCAAGTTTTCTTCCCGTCACAACCGTGGAACGGTCTTTGGCTTTCACCACTAAATCTTTATAATTTGCGTGGGCAATACATTCCTCGCTCACAACAAAGCGGGATCCCATTTGCACAGCCTGCGCGCCAAGCGCAAACGCCGCCGCCATACCTCTTGCGTCGCCTATGCCGCCCGCCGCTATAACGGGAACGTCAACGGCGTCCACAACCTGCGGCACAAGAGCCATAGTCGTAATTTCGCCGATGTGACCGCCCGACTCCATACCTTCGGCGATAACAGCATCCGCGCCGCTTCTAACTAATCTTTTTGCAAGCGCGACGGAAGCCACAACGGGAATAACCTTCGTTCCGATTTCTTTTAAAGCCGGAACATATTCGCCGGGATTTCCAGCGCCCGTCGTGATAACGGGTACGCGTTCTTCGATGACAACCTGCATAACCTCTTTAACGAAGGGGCTCATAAGCATAATATTTACGCCGAAAGGATTTTTTGTCCATCCCTTAGCTTTTTGAATTTCCGCCCTTAAAGCGTCCGGAGGCATATGCCCTGCGCCGATTATTCCAAGTCCGCCTGCGTTAGAGACCGCAGACGCAAGTTCAGCCGTTCCTATCCAAGCCATACCGCCCTGAAATATGGGATATTTGATATTAAGCAACTTGGTAATTACATTATTCTCAAACATAAGAGTAAATCCTCCTCCTAAATCCCACTCTCAAGGGGTTTATCTTTTGCAAGCGCATTTTTTATATGATTGATTACGTCGCTTTCAACGTAAGCTTTGGCGGCTCGTATCGCGCTGGATATGCTCTTTGCGTTTGAAGAGCCGTGACAGATAATAACATATCCGTCTATGCCTAACAGCGGCGCGCCTCCGTATTCTGCGACATCAAGCCGCTTCGCAAGTTTTTTTAGCGTAGGCGTTAAAAGTGCCGCGCCAAGTTTTCCCAAAAGTCCGCCTTCTTTTATGGCGTCCTTTATTAAATGAAATATGGTTTTTGCCATACCCTCCGCAAATTTAAGCACGACATTGCCTACAAATCCATCGCAGACAACAACGTCGAAATTGCCCTTGGGAACGTCACGTCCTTCCGCGTTCCCAATAAAATTTATATTCGCGCCCTTTAAGAGCGCGTAGGCCTCTTTGGTCTGTTCGTTGCCTTTTGTTTCCTCCTCGCCTATGTTTAAAAGCCCGACTCCCGGATTTTTCTTCTTTAAAACATGTTCGGCGTAGAGAGAGCCCATAATCCCGCTCTGAAGCAGGTGCTCGGGTTTGCTGTCTACATTCGCGCCGGAATCAAGCATAAGCGTAACGCCTTTCGGCGTTGGCATAGGCGTCGCTATCGCAGGTCGATCTATTCCCTTTATGCGCTTTAAATTAAATATTGCTGCCGCAACCGCCGCGCCGGTGCTGCCCGCGGAAATTACCGCATCGCATTCGCCGGATTTAACAAGATTGGTAGCAACAACTACAGACGCGTCTTTTTTTACGCGCACCGCATCCGCCGGGTGTTCGTCCATTGATATGACTTCCGTCGCGTGTTTTATCTCGATAGGCAAATCATTTGCCTTCTTCTCGTCAAGTATTTTTTTTATAGAAGGTTCATCGCCCACCAAAACGATTTGCGTTTGATGTCTTTCGGCTGCGAGAATCGCGCCAAGCACTATTTCGCGAGGCGCAAAGTCGCCTCCCATAGCGTCTACTGCTATCTTCAACCGAAAACCTCCTTTTTTTGTTAAATTTCGGTTTTAACAAACTCTATTATAAAAATAGAGCAGGAATTTTCATCCTGCTCAAAAATCAAGCCTCTTGGATGATAGGTTTACCGTCATAATATCCGCATTCGGGGCAAACATGATGAGGCATCCTCGGCTCGTGGCACTGGGGGCAGGAAGTAAATCCCGGCACTTCCAGCTTCCAATTCGCGCGTCTTCTGTCGCGACGCGATTTTGACAATTTGCGTTTCGGCGCTGCCATTTATAGCACCTCCTTAGAGTTTTTCTTCTATATTTTTAAATTTTCGAGTACGCTGAATCTTGGATCTACAGTTCGCCTATCGCAACCGCAATCCCCTTCGTTTAGGTCCTTGCCGCAAATCTTGCAAAGTCCTTTGCAGTTCTCTTTGCAGAGATGACTTATAGGCTCGCTTGAAAGGATAATATCTCTTACAATTTCGGTTAAATTTATTTCGTCACCATTAAAAAGAGTCGCGTCTTCTGTTTCATAGCTTGCAAACTTTTCTTCAAAAGGAAGCTTTGCCGAAGTTTCGACTTCTTTTAAACAGCGATCGCAGAGAAATTTTTTGCCGATCTCTATACAGCCGCCTGCAAGATAACCTCCGCCTATATATGAGAGTTTTCCGCTGACTTTTACATCTCCCAAATATTCAGTTTCACTTGAAGATATATCAAGAGCGTCGCTTGAAACGGCAAAATCAAAGGTAATATCCTCTTTAGCTCCGTTTAAATGAATAATCATAATATCAACCTCAACACATTATAACGAGTGAATAATTTTTTGTCAAACTTTTTGGGGAAATTTTTCATAAAAAACGAAGTAAATCTCAAATATAATTGCTTTTACAAATTTTACTATAATGTTTGCAAATATTTTTTACAAATGAAAAAGGAATTATTATAATTGTGTCGAAATGTAGAAAAAATGAAGTATGAAAGTAGGGAGCGACTTGCAGAAGTATAAAAGAGTCGTCTTAAAATTAAGCGGCGAATCTTTGGCGGGAAAACAAAGTTTTGGCATTGACCCGTTTACGGTTGAAGATATCGCGGAAGAAATCAAAAAAGTTCGCGAAGCGGATATTGAGGTCGCTGTCATTGTCGGGGGCGGCAATATTTGGCGCGGACTTTCCGGCAGCGCAAAGGGTATGGACAGAGCGCAAGCCGATTATATGGGTATGATGGCGACAGTTATGAACGCTCTCGCCCTTCAAGACGCGCTTGAAAAAATAAACGTAAACACGAGAGTGCAGACGGCTATTGAGATGCGTCAAATTGCAGAGCCTTATATAAGAAGAAAAGCAATTCGTCATCTTGAAAAAGGACGCGTCGTGATTTTTGGCGCAGGCACGGGCAATCCCTATTTTTCAACCGACACCACGGCGGCTCTTCGCGCCGCGGAGATAGAAGCCAACGTTATTTTAATGGCGAAAAAGGGAACGGACGGCATTTACGACAAAGACCCCAATAAATTTGAAAACGCCAAGCGTTTCGCGCATCTTAAATATTTGGATATTTTAAATATGGGGCTCTCCGTTATGGATTCCACCGCCACTTCCCTCTGTATGGACAATAAAATCCAACTCGTGGTGTTTAACATAGACAAGCACGAAAATATTTTAAAAGCCGCTATGGGAGAGCCTATCGGCACGACCGTGGGCGAATTTGACGAATAAGGGTGACTGATATGGTAGAAGACGTTTTAAAAACATCCGAAGATCGTATGAAAAAATGTATTGATTCGCTAAAGAAAGAATTTGCGGGAATACGCGCGGGCAGAGCTTCCGTGTCGCTTCTCGATAAAGTTATGGTGGACTACTACGGCACGCCTACGCCCGTAAACCAAGTGGCGAAAGTCACCGTGCCGGAGGCGAGAATGATAGTTATTCAGCCTTGGGAAAAAACGATTTTGCACGATATTGAAAAAGCCATTATGAAATCGGATTTAGGGCTTTCGCCAAATTCCGACGGAACGACAATTCGTCTCGCCGTTCCGCAGATGACGCAGGAACGCCGTCAAGAAGTCGTTAAAACCGTAAACAAAAAAGCCGAAGAATCAAAAGTAGCGTTAAGAAACGTGCGCCGCGATGGCAACGATGCTATAAAAAAGCAGGAAAAGGCGAAGGAAATCACAGAAGACGACTCTAAACGCGGTCAGGAAAAGATGCAAAAACTCTTGGACAATTACGTAAAGCAGGTTGATTCTGCAAGAGCCACGAAGGAAAAAGAGGTTATGGAAGTTTGAGCCCTTACATAGGAAGAAATTTTGAAGAGGTAAAAGCAATTCTTGACGAAAAAGGCGAAAAATATTCTTGGGAGATCGCGCGACCTAAATCTCGCGCATTCGATATAGATGAAACGGATCTCTATTGCCTGCGAGAACAGGAGAGCTCGCAAAGCGAAAGAAAGCTTGTCTTGGCTTATGCGGCTAAGACGAAAGGAGGAACAAAGGATGGCATATAAAATCGGCGACGGTTGCATTTCTTGTGGCTCTTGCGCGGCTACTTGCCCGGTTGAGGCAATCTCTGAAGGCGCGGAACACTATGAAATCGATGCGGAAAAATGCGTAGAGTGCGGCTCTTGCGCGGCGGGTTGCCCCGTATCAGCCATTGAAGCACCTTGAGGCTAAAAAGAAGCTGCTCTTTTCGGGCAGCTTTTCTTGTATAAAAATAAATAAAGAGGTCAATATGTTCAAAAAAATTTTTGGCAGTGGAAAGAATACGCCTGTTGACATAGACAAAGATAAACTTCCAAAACATGTGGCGGTTATTATGGACGGCAACGGACGCTGGGCGAAAAGTCAGGGTCTTTTGCGCTCCGCGGGACATCTTGCAGGGGTAAAAACATTAAAAAAGATTTTGCGATTTGCAAACGATATCGGAATAGAGGCTCTCACCGTTTACGCTTTTTCTACGGAGAATTGGAAACGACCGAAAGAAGAAGTGGATTTTTTGCTTTCGCTGTTTTCGGAGTATTTAGCGAAAGAACTTGACGAAATGAACGAAGAAAACGTGCGGATAAGTTTTATCGGAGACAGAGCGGGATTTTCCGAAAAACTCCAAAACGAGATGAAAAACGCGGAGGAACGCTTAAAAAACAACACGGGCATAAGATTTACAATAGCGGCAAACTACGGCGGACGCGACGAGATACTTCGCGCCGCAAAAAAATTCGCCGAAGATACAAATATTGACGCGAAAAATTTAACCGAAGCGGATTTTGAAAGATATTTGGATACGGCGGACGCCCCGCCGGTGGATTTGGTGATACGCACAAGCGGAGAGATGCGCCTTTCCAACTTTTTGCTCTGGCAAGCGGCGTACGCAGAATTTTGGGTAACGAAAACCCCGTGGCCGAATTTTTCTACAGAAGAATTTTTAGAGGCAATAAGGTCTTACGCTGCCCGCGAAAGACGCTTCGGAGGGGTTTAACGGGGTGATTTTTTGTATAAAATAAAGTTTTACAAAGATAAATACGGAAATAGTCCTATACTGCAATATATAAAGAATTTGCAAAAAAAGAACGATAAAGACAGTCGTATTAAAGCAGGTAAAATAAACGATTATATTCAAGCATTGTGCGAAAACGGGACAACATTGGGCGAACCTTTTATGAAAAAACTTGACGATGAAATATGGGAACTTCGTCCTTTACGAGATAGGATACTCTTTGCGGTATGGGTGGGCAATAGTTTCCTTTTAATAAGTCATTTTATGAAAAAAACTAAAAAAACGCCGATAAGAGAAATTGAAAAAGCAAAACGTCTTTTGAAAGAATTTTTGGAAAGGAGCAAAAGAGATGGCGAAAACTTATGAAGAAGCATTGCAAGAGGCAAGGGACGCGCTTAAAGACATAAATGAGCGCGGAGAAGACGCAATAGGTCCCGATTGGGAGGATGTGCGAAAAGAACTCTTTACGCCCGAGGAAATAGCGGCAAGCGATATACGGGTCGCGCTAATATCGGAACTCATTAAAGCGCGACAGGAAAAGGGCATAAGCCCGAAGAAACTTGAAAAACTCACCGGAATAAAAAAATCCAAAGTAAATAAATTTGAAAAAGGATACGCGGAACTTAAACTTGACACGGTATCTAAACTCTTGGCTCCGCTTGGGAAAAAACTTGCAATAGTGCCAATGTAAGCGTTAAGTAATATACGGGGTGATTTTTTGTTAAAACGAACAATAACGGGAATTGTCGGCGTTATACTTGCGGCTGTGATTATAACCATAGGGGGCGAACTCTTTGCGGGGGTCAGTCTTATTCTCGCTCTCATCGCTTGGAAAGAATATGCGGTTGCGTTTAAAAATATCGACGCGCCCGTGCCGCTTATTACAGGCGGCGTAATTGTCGCCGCGCTTTTGGGCGCAAGCTACTTTTGCCCCAAAGACGGTATGATTGGCGTTATTATGCTTGGCTCTTTAATACTTTTTTTAGGCTCTCTCATACATTTTGACAAAGGCGGTTTTAATACCGCTTCCGTCAGCGTCGCAGGGTTTATTTATGTCGGACTTGCGTTTTCGCATTTAATCTTGCTCAGATTTTATGAGCCGCAGAACATTATAGAAACGGCGCTCGGCAATTTTACAATGGGCGAGGCTTTGATATGGCTGATGTTCATAGGCACTTGGGCGAGCGATTCTTTCGCGTACTTTGCGGGGCGCGCTATGGGTAAGCAACCCCTTGCTCCGGATATAAGCCCGAAAAAGACCGTTGAAGGTTTTGTGGGCGCAGTAATCGGCACTACTCTTTTAATATTTGTAATTGGGCATTTCTTTTTTGGGTTTAATTTGCTCTTAATGACGCCGCTTGGCATTGCGCTTGCAATTTTCGGCGCGCTCGGCGATTTAGTGGAATCCACTTTAAAACGCTATACGAAAATAAAGGATTCGGGGAATTTAATCCCCGGTCACGGCGGAGTATTAGACCGCTTTGACAGCGTGATGTTTAACGCCCCCATTGTATATTATTTTGCCGTTTTCGTACTACAGTAAAATAACGGCTGTTAAAAAACTAAAATTTAGTTTTTTTAACAGCCGTTTTTTAATTTTAATTATATTTTAATCTTGATTTACGCCTTGTACGGCAGGATTTTATAAATATATGTAGAAAGATATATCCATATAAAAAAGACGGGGGATTATCAATGAATACTATTCATAAAATGAAGCGCAGTTCTAAATGGAAACTTATCATATTCGGCGTTATTTCGTTCGTTGTAGCTTTATTTTTGTATGTGAATAATTCCTCCGTGAAGAAAAATCCGATGCGCCATAGTAATCCTTTGGTGCAAACGCAAACTATTACGCGTCAAGATATGTTTCGGCATATAAATCTTTCCGGGCAGACAGTCGCGGAAAACGCCGTAACGCTCGCGCCAAAATATACGGGCAGGGTCAGCGAGGTGCGGGTCCGTCTCGGCGATACGGTGAAAAAAGGCGACGTTCTTTTGGTGCAAGACACCGGCGATTTGGATATTTCCATTCGAGAAACCACCGCCTCGGCAGAAGGCGCAAAGGCTGACGAATTAGTTGCGGACGCTACTTACGAGGCGAATTATTACAGAACGAAAAGCGATTACGAACTTGAAAAAGACCAATACGAGCGAAACGAATATCTTTTTTCTATAGGCGCAATTTCCCAAAACACGCTTGATATTGCAAAACAGGAATATTTAGCCAGCAAGGCGGCTTTTGAGATTATGGAAAATCAAGCAAAGGACGGCGAAGATGCCGCGTCCGTACTCTCCAAACGCTACGCCGCCGAAAAAATCCGCCATAACGTGGACGCTCTGAAAAAACAACGCGACGATTTAATCCTTCGTTCGCCAATAGACGGTATGGTAAGTTACCGAAAAGCGGAAGTCGGCGAAATAATCACGGGCGGCAGCAAAGTGTTTTCCATAGTGGACGGACGCAAAATCTATGTGGACTGCACGCTGTCTGAAACCGACGCGGCTATTTTAAATACGGGCGAAACCGTTCCCATTACTATCGACGCTCTAGGGAAAACATATTCCGCTACAATTATATATGTAAGCCCCGCTATGGACGAAACGGCTAAAACCTATACCGTGCGCCTTTCTTTAAACAACGAAACTGGCGACGATATAAAGACGGGGCTTTTCGCAAGAGGGCAAATCGAAATACTTCAAAGGGAGAATACCCTGTTTGCGCCTAAAGAAGCCGTGTTTTACAAAAACGGAAAACCCAGTATTTTTGTACTGAAAGAAGACAACACCGTAGAAGAGCGAGACGTCACAATAGGGCTGTTAAATGACCGCGAAGAAGAAATTTTATCGGGGCTTGAGGATGGCGAGACCGTTGTCCTCAATAATCAAGATAAACTAACAACCGGAACCAAAGTAGACGTGCGGGAGGAAAATAAATGAACCTTACCCGCTTTTCCATAAACCGCCCCGTGGGCATTTCAATGATAGTCCTATTCTTTGTGGTGCTTGGGCTGTACAGTTTTTATCGTATCGGGGTAGAGCTTTTGCCTGCGCTAAATACGCCTTATGTTACGGTATCCGTGCGCTACCCGGGCGCAAGCGCAGAATCCGTCGAACAGGAAATAGTCAAACCCATAGAAGACGCGCTCTCTTCCGTTTCAAACGTAAAACGCATCACTTCAACAGCAAGTTACGAGCGGGCGCGCGTCGGCTTGGAATTAGAATTTTACGCCAATGCGGATACTGCGGCGATAGACGCTACAAAAAAAGTGGAGGCGATAAAAAATCGCTTGCCCGACGAGGCGGATTCTCCCGTCGTAATAAAACGCGACATCAACGACAAATCCATTATCGAACTTGCGATAGTGTCGCAGGATTCGCTTGCCGCCACTTATTCAAGAGCGGAAAATCTTTATCAGGAAGTCATCCAGCAAGCGGGCGGAGTGTCCGAAGTGGAACTTCACGGCGGACGGGATATGGAAGTCGCCGTCGAAGTCGATCGCGACAAGATGGCGGCGTATAAACTGACGCTACCCCGCATAGCGTCCGCCATTCGCTCCGAAAATCAGCTTCTCCCTTCCGGCTCCGTTTATACGGAAAGCACAAAATCCGACGTTAGAGTTATAGCGCAGTATAAAACCGCGGAAGATATCGAAAAAATTCAGGTACAAAACACTGCGGGCGTTATGGTGCCCATTACCGCCGTCGCAAATATACGCGAGCAAGAGGCGCGTCAAGTGCGCTTCGGGCGCATTAACGGCGAAGACGCTGTGACTATGCGAATTTACAAGAACAGCGACGCAAACGTGGTTGAAACGGCTAACAATATCTTAAAGAATGTTGAGCGTCTGCGGAAAAGTTACCCGAACGATCAGTTTATAGTGGTGCAAAACGACGCGGATTACGTCGCCGCGTCGCTACACAACACCATGGGAACGCTTATAGAGGGCTTAATCACGACGGGGCTTGTGCTCTATCTCTTCCTTCGCGGTTGGAGAAGCACCGCCGCCGTTATGATAGCCATTCCCACTTCGCTTATCGCGACTTTTTTTGTGATGTACGTCGCGGGCTTTACCTTCAATATGATGAGCCTTATGGGAATGACGCTCTGCATAGGAATACTCGTAGACGATTCCATAGTTGTGCTCGAAAATATTACGCGGCATCTGGAGCTTGGCGAAGACGCAAACACAGCGGCGGAACGCGGACGAATGGAAATAGGTATGGCGGCGGTCGCCATAACCCTTTGCGATATGGCGGTATTTATGCCAATAGCCTTTATGGAGGGAATGACGGGGCAATATTTTCGTCAATTCGGGCTTACGATAGTTTTTGCGGGAGCGTTTTCTCTTTTTGTGTCGTTTACGCTTACGCCGATGCTCGCGTCAAAACTGTATAAGACGGGACTGCATAAGGAACGCCGCCTTTTATGGCGGTTTATGGATTATATCGAATACAACGCCAAAGAAAAATACGTTAGAATTTTAACGAAAACTATCGAACACCCGAAAAAAATTCTTTTAGCCGCGCTCGCGCTCTTTATAGCGACAATCGCTTTTGTGCCGCTTGGCATTGTCGGCTCCGAATATATGCCGCAAACGGACGAAAGCAGTTTTGTAATAAATATTCAAGCCCCCGTCGAAAGTTCGCCGGAACAGACAAACTCGGTGGCGAAGAAAATAGAGACGAAACTCGCGGAAATTCCCGAAGTAAAATATTATCTCACCCACGCGGGCGGCTCGACGGCGTATGAGGGGCGCATTATGGTGCGCCTGTACGACCGCAAGGAACGCGACCGCTCCGTTTGGGAGGTTGCAAACGAGGTTCGCGCTTTTGTTGCGAACATACGCGAAGCGGATATTCGCGTATCGGAGACGCAGACTTCCGTCGCGGGAATTTCGGGCGGCGGAGGAGCAAGAGCGGGCGGCGGCGCGCTGAGATTGGAGCTTCGCGGAAATCATGTTGAAACGCTGAACAGCGCGGCGGAAAAGGCGCAGAACATTTTAAGAAACGAGATTAAAGGTGTAACGGACGTAAACAGTTCATACGTCGAAGGTATGCCGGAGCTTCAGCTTACGGTGGACAGAGAAAAACTTCGCATTTTAGGCGCGTCTCTAGCGGACGTGGACACGGCTTTTGCGTCCGCAATTTCCGGCATTTCCGCGGGAGAGCTTAAAAACGACGCGAAAAACGGCGGGCAGGATACCGATATCAAAGTTCGTTTCCTGAAAGCTGATGCGTACAAACCGTCGGACGTGGCGAAAGTTCCGCTTATCAGCGGCGGCAAACTCATATATTTGGGCGACGTGGCGAATATCCACAACGGCAGAGGTCCCGTCAGCATAAGGCGAATTGACAAGCAACGCTCAATCGCGATAGGCGCAAATCTTACCAACCGACCCATCGGCGACGTTGTGGAAGACGTAAACAAAGCGTTAAAGAACGCGGATTTAGGCGAAGGCGTGAGTTTTCATTTTCGCGGGCAAGCCACGCAGATGGAAACCACTTTCAAGGAGTTGCTCTCCGCGCTCCTGCTCGCTATGCTCTTGATATATATGCTTCTCTGCGTCCTCTATGAGTCGCTTTTGACTCCGTTTATCCGAATGTTTTCGTTGCCGCTCGGAATAATAGGCTCGCTTCTTTTCCTACTCGTCACGCACAACACGCTGAATTTATATTCGCTTATAGGCATACTCGTAATGGACGGCATAGTGGCGAAAAACGGAACGCTGCTCCTAGATTATACGCTGACTCTTATGGAACGCGGTCTTAACGCGTACGACGCGATTATTGAGGCGGGACGGGTGCGCCTAAAGCCGATATTTATGACGACCATTACTATGATAGTCGGTATGCTCCCGACGGCTCTGGCGATGACGGAAGGCTCCGAAACGAGGGTAAGTATGGCGTGGGTAATTATAGGCGGGCTTTTAAGTTCAACGGTCTTTACGCTTATAATCATTCCCATAATCTTTTTGTTTTTTGAAAATCACCCGCCATCTTCTTGGTTCGCGTCGCTCTTTCGCAGAAAAGCAAACGCAAAGTAAAGCGTATATCTATTAAGTTTTATTACGGAAAGTAACTATCTTTCCGAGCAGTTTGAACAAAAAAACCGCAATATCCGATAAATAAAAATTATTTGCCGAATATTGCGTTTTTTTGTTGTTTACGCTTTAAACTTCGCCACTTGCGCTTTCAAATTTTCCGCGCCTTGCTGGCTTATGTTTATCTTGTCTAATATCTCGCTCGCCTTTGCCGCTACAAGCGTCACTTTTTCCGCTACGGAGGTGTTGCCCGTCGCGCTGTCGTGCGTAGCTTTGGCTATCTCGTCCATCGCGCCCTGCATTGTGATAACGGCGTTTTCGAGGTCTTTGGACATATCGTTGCTCTTTTGAGAGAAACCTCTTAAGTAGTCCGCATCTTTTCTGTATTGCGCCGCCGTTTCGTTTATGAGGTCGTAATCCTTGTTTACTTTGTTTTCCATAAACTTCAAGAGTTCAAACGCGCCGTCCGAAAGATTTTGCACGGAGTTTGTAACCTTTCCGGTAAGCGTTTGAATATTTGTAGCCGTGTTGTGGGACTGTTCCGCAAGCTTTCTCACTTCGTCCGCAACAACCGCAAATCCTCTGCCGTGTTCGCCGGCTCTTGCCGCTTCTATCGCCGCGTTTAACGCCAAGAGATTTGTCTGCTCTGAAATCTGCGTAATATCTTCCGTAAGAGAATTTATCTGTTCAACGACTTTGGCGGATTCGATAGCCTCCTCAACGGAAGTTTTCGTCGCGGTATATACATTTTGCGCCTCTTTAGAGGATTCCGCCATTGTGATCTGCAAGCGACTTGCGCGTTCTGCGACTTCTTTTGTGTAATTTTCCGATTCTTCCGCGTCTTTTGCGCTCTCTTTAATTTGTTTACCAAGCTGGTGACTCAAACTCTGCAAATCGCTGGTGGAGGCTTCGGTTTCGTGCATACCGGCAGCCATTTCTTCCGACGCCGCGCTCATATCCTGCGCGCTGTTGCTGAGTTCTCCCACAAGCCCTTGAATTTCTTCTCCCATTTCAACGCTCTTATCAGCTTCCGAGCGGACGGAGGAGAGGAAGTTTCTAAGCGAATCTTGCATTTTTCCGAGCGCGCGCATCATACCGCCGACTTCGTCGCGTCTCTCCAACATATCGCTTGAAAGTTGGCCTGTAAGGTCGCCGTTTGCCACAGCGTCCATTTGCCGCACCGATTCTTCCAACGGATTCGCTATGCTCCTGGCGATAACCAAAGAGGAGAGCGCGCCGACTACCACGCCGAGCGCGATAATTATAAAGAAGATAATATTCGCTTGAGTGTATGCCTCGTTGTTTTTATCGAACAACAGCTTTCCTTGAAGCACGTTGTCCGGGGTTAAAATAGCCAAATCCGCGCCTATAGCGCTTGCGCCGCTTAATTTATCGAGCAGTTTTATTCTGTCTTCGTTGGAATTGCCCAAAGTCTCTATCTCTTTGACGTTGGCGGTAAAATCCGCTATGTGTTTTTCAAGGGATTCGATGGTTTTCACCGCTCTTGGGCTTTTGTCTATCGCTTTTACTTTTTCAATATCCCCCGCGATGGCTTTAAGTTTGTTGTTGATGTCTTTTAAAAGCAACTGCCTTGTTGCAGGCGGAAAATTTTGCTGCTGTAAAAACGCCACGTCGGACACTATCCAACGAAGCTGATTATTAGCGTCGTTTAGATACTGGGTCGTCATTAGGTTATAGTTATACATATCGTCAAGAGCTTGCTTGGACGAATGATTTGAATATACGCCCACCGCCGCAACCAGGCAAATGCCAAAGAGCATACTTACGGCGAGAAGGAGAATTTTTGTACGCACGTTAAAATGATTGAGTAGCGAAAACATTCTTCTCCCTCCTTAGTTTAGCGTATCTTTTGTAACGGAAGTAAACGGCACACGCACTTCGCCTTTTTGAATATCGCCCGCGCGGCCTTTGTTTATCGCGTTTGCGATTTGCTCTCCGATTTTATCCGCGCTCTGCTTTGCCGAATGGTGCATCGTACCTTTTTTTATAGCCTCGACAGCTTCGCCTTTAGCGTCTACGCCCGATACCAAAAAGCCGCTTCTGCCCGCCGCGAGCATAGTTTTCATCGCGCCGAGAGCCATAGTGTCGTTGCCGGCGATTACGCCGTCTATCTGCGGGAACATACTCATCCAAAGAGTGGCGTATTTAACCGCTTCAGCCTCGCTCCAACTCGCGTCGACTTTGGCAAGCAATGTTATGTCACTTCTCTTGTCAAGACACGCCTCTTTAAACCCTTGAAAGCGTTCCTGCGCGCTGCCCTGCGAACTTTCGCCCATTAAATAGACGACTTTTGCGTTCGGCGGCAAATTTTTCGCCATATATTCGCCTTGGAGCTGTCCCGCTTGTTTGTCGTCGGATTTTACCATAACGAAATCGCCGCCGTTTAAATCGCGGTTGGTGGCAACGACGGGAATACCGGCTTTATTCGCTTTTTCAACGGCGGGAATCAGCGCGTCGGCGTCTACGGGAATAAGCACAATGGCGGAAACTTTATCGTCTGCCGCCGCCATTACTTGGTCTATCTGAAGATTTACGTCGCGGTTGGAATTTAAAAATTCAAATTCTGCGCCGCTGACGCCGGCTTCCGTAGCTTTAAAAACATTTCCCGCAAAGTCCTTGTTTTCGGTATGCGACGCGTAAATAATCTTGTTTGAAGACGCTCCGCCGCCGCAACCTGCGATGAGCGAGCCAACTGCAATAAGCGAAGCGAATATAAGGGCTTGCTGCGCTTTCATAAATAACCCTCCTCGTATTTTTCAGTCTAAATTTTATATTTCATATTCTATAAAAATAATTTTTTTCCTACCAAGATATAAGAATTTTTAAAAATTTTAAAAAATCGTACGACTCGTAAAAAAAAAATATATAACAGGTAGCTGTTTTTGTGATATAATTTTAGCGAAAACAAACAATTTAAAGGAGGCGCAAAAATGCCTGAAATAACAAGGTTTTACGGTATCGTTATAAAGATGTTTTTCAGAGAGAGCGAACACGAGCCAAGTCACATTCACGCCGTATACGGAGATTATATGGGGGAATTTAATATTAAAACAGCAAAGATGCTTGAAGGTGATTTACCGCAAAAAGCGCAAAATTTAATTTGCGAATGGATAAAACTGCACAGCGAAGAACTTCAAAAAATGTGGGATTCGCAAGAAATAAAGAATTTGCCGCCGCTTGAATAAGGGTGATAATATGATTCCAAGAATTAAAAAATTTACTCCGTTAAAAGATTTCATATTAAAAGTTGCGTTTGACGATGGGAAAATAGTCTTATACGACGTAAAAGACGACGTGAAAAACATACCAAGCTACGCGCCTTTAACGGAAACATATCGACTTTTTGAACACGCGCGACTAGACTCAAGCCGAACGGTTATTTTTTGGAACAAGGAAATAGATTTGCCTAGCGACGCCATTTATAAGCGCGGCAAAGAAATATCGGAAAATTCATAATAAAAAAGGCGAAACGCCCTCTCTTATGAGGACGCTTCGCCTTTTTGGTTATTCACCGTCCGATACCCATTTGCCGCTTATTCCTTTAACGGCTTCTTCTACGCTGATTTCTTTGTCGTTATTGTCTATGTCTATGATTTTATATTTATCGTTGCCCATTTTTAATTCTTTCATATACGAAAGCTGGCGAAGCCCGTGACGGCTCTCCATTCTCTCCGTCAAATCGTGGTTGCTGTCCTTTGGCAGAGCGTAAACCATATCGACGCTCGCTTGATCTACCGCCAACACATCAAGAGACGCCACTATGCCGATGTTCGGCACGGTTACGGGCGCGGCACTTGTCCCTTCGCAGTCGCAAGATACGCTCATATTTCTGAGTACGTTTATAAACGCGATTTTTTTCTTAAAATGGGAGGTAACTGCTCTCGTACATTCGGTCATCCTCTCCATAAATTCTTCTTTATCGACGCTCCACTGTCCTTCGCCGGGTCTTGAGTGTATTTCCTTTTTGCCGATTTTTCCGTCCGCGCACCCAATGCCTATATTTTTGTTCGAGCCGCCGAAACCGCCCATAGTATGTCCTTTGAAATGAGTAAGAGCGAGAAAAGAATCGTAACGCGGTAGGGTTTTCCCAACGTGAATTTCCTTAAACCATTTGCCGCCGGGCACAGGCATAGTCACCGCGCCGTCCGCGTCCATAATGTCAACCGGCGCAAAAGTCCAGCCGTTGATTTTTAAAGTTTTCTTATGGTCTTCCGTAGTAAAGCGCGCGCCGTTGTAGTATGTGTTTGTTTCAACTATCGCCGAATTTTTAAGCCGCGTCTCCATAAGATTTCTCACCCAAGGGCGAGGAATGATGTTAGGTCCGTTCGGCTCGCCCGTATGAAGCTTTATCGCGACTTTGCCCGAAAGATTTTCCTTAACCTTGTCAAAAATTTTGGCAAGCCCCGTCGCCGATAAATCCCTTGTAAAATAAACAACGGAAGATTCGCCGTCCCTCTTATCAAAAGGTACATATTTGTCGCCGCCCGTGCCCGCTTTTTTATCCACAGCGTTCTTTTCCTCTTTTTTAGCGGCGTCCGAACAGCCAGGAATAACAGCGAGAGCCGCTGCCGCGCCCGCAAGTTTTACGAAATTTCTGCGTGTAATCATATACTTTCCTCCTTTATGTACCGATTTTATAACGAAATTTTCAAATTTTCAATGTTTTTTTATAGTTGTCTGTAAAGTAAAAAAAGCGCACCCGCAAAACGGGTACGCTTTTTGATTTGATTAGAATTTGAATTTCTGTAGAGAAGTTTGAAGATCTTGAGCGAGATTTGCCAAGGAATCGGATGCGGATGCGATTTCTTCTGCGGAAGCGGACTGCTCCTCCGATGCCGCGGAAACGCTCTCCATCTCCGTGGAAACTTTCGCGCTGTTTTCGGAAATCTTGCCGGAACGATCTTTGATAGTTTGAGTATCGTTCATAACATTCGTAAGTTCGTTAGACATATCTTTCGTTCTCTGCATAACTCCGTCGGACGCTTTGCAGATAGCGTCGAAGGTGGTCTTTAATTCTTCGACGGAACGAGTGCCTTCTTTGACCGCTACGCTGCCGTCGTGCATAGATTTAACCGCATCGTCCGTATCGGTCTGAATCGCGCCGATAAGAGAAGCGATTTTTTGCGCCGCGGACTGGGATTCTTCGGCAAGTTTACGAACTTCGTCCGCAACAACGGCAAAGCCTCTGCCCTGCTCGCCCGCGCGCGCAGCTTCGATAGCGGCGTTAAGAGCAAGGAGGTTGGTTTGATCTGCGATGCCGGAAATAGTTTCAACGATTTGACCGATTTCTTTGGAACGCTGACCGAGTTTGTCAACGGTCGCCGCGGATTCATTAACGATTTTTTCAACGCTTACAATCTGACCGACTGCGGTTTCAATAGCCTTGCTGCCGTCGACGGCTTCTTTGTTCGAGGCGTCGGCTTGCTCGGCAACTTGAGTTGCGGTGTCGTTCAAACGGTTAATGGAAACAATCGCGCTGTCGATAGCTTCCATAGCGTCGCCGACTTGTTGTTGCTGTTCTACAACCGCGCTTGCGGAGTTAGTAACGGACTGCGCCACTTGTTCGGACGCCTGCGCGCTCTGATGCGCGCTCGCGGTAAGCTCTTCGGAGGACGCCGCAAGCTGCTCCGTCGTAACGCTCGTCTGACGCATAAGTTTATTGATGGTTGCTCTCATCTTCGCAACGGTGTGGAGCATATCACCAAATTCGTCGGTGCGGGTGACCTCCATTGGATTATCGCGGAAATCGCCGTCGCTCATAGTGTTGCAGACGTGCATAACGTGATTGAGGGGGTCGGTGATGCCTTTGGTAATGAAGTATATCGCGAAGGAAAGAATGAGTATAATGACAATAACGATAATCGTCATATTGCGAATACCGGCGTTGATGTCGGCGTTGGATTTTTCGAGCATTTCCTGAGAACGCGTGACGTTTAATTCGTTTAATTCTCTTAAATTATCCGCAAGCTTTATAGCGAGAGGCATAGCTTCTTTTTGGTAAAATATGATAGCCTCTTGTTTTGTAGCCTCGTTTTGACCAAGTTCCACGACTTCGTCAGAGAGTTTCTTAAAGCGTTCCCATTCGGGTTTAATGGCTCTTATCATTTCAAGACGCTTAGGCCAATTTTGAACGAGTTTTTCGTAATCTACGATAAGCTGATCCATCTGCTTTACCGCAGCGTTATATTTTTCAATACGCTCTTTTACAAGTTCCGGGCTGTGAGCGACGGGCACAAGTACCGCTTGCATCTGAGCCACGCGCATCTCGTGGCGGGATCTTCCTATATAAAGAGTTCCCATCAAGTTTTCGGAATAGAGCTGGTTCAGTTTGGCTTCGGATTCGCTAAGCGCAAAGTAGCCGAAAAGCCCCGTGCACACCATACCGATAAATGAAAGCACCGCTAAAACGAAAAGCTTTTTCGACACTTTCAAATGCGACAAAAAGTCCATAAAAACGCCTCCTAGAATTTCTTGACTTACATACAAAACGCAACAGGCGTCCGTAATCGTAAATTATTCTTTTACTTTAATTCCACGCAAAAAAATTTTTTCCTTCTATTTTTGAAATTTTTTTATATTATTTTTCCTTTCCTAAATAAAATAGCGCCCTCTCCGCTTTTTTGCAAAGAGGGCGCTATTTTCCGATATTTCCTTACGCTATAGCTTTGTTAAGATTGTCGATAAGCGCGTCGACGTCAAGCCCGTGAGCAAGCGCGCCCTGCTCTATGTTTTCAAAGTGGCTTGCGGCGCAGCCTATGCAACCCATACCGGAATTTGCGAAAACCTCGATTGTTTCGGGATGATTTTGCACTACTTCCAAAATTCCCATATCTTTTGTAATGGACATAATTTAACCCCTTTCAATGTATTTAACACATTATATCACAATTTTATTTTATTGCAAAAAATTTTGGACTCGTTCCCGCTTGTCTTGATTTGTATGATAAAACTTGCTATAATGCGAACAATGGTAAATTAAGTGAAAAAAGTACAAAAGGAGGCGCTCGCCAAAATAAAACAATCGAATTTTGCAAACAACGAGGATTAAACTATTTAATTTACGGAGGATTTATGAATATAGAAATAATACCCGTTTCGACGAGAATACTTACGGAAAAAGACGATATAGCGGAAGCTATTTACGAATACGCGAAAGATAAAGTCGGTAAAGACGATTTGGTCTGTACGGCGGAAAGCGTCGTCGCCATAACGCAGCATCAGTTTGTGCGTCCGGAGGAGCTTACGATTTCGCCGCTTGCCGAACTTTGTTGCAGGTTTATTCCAGATTACGGCTCTCTTGCAAGCCCTCACGGTATGCAATCCCTTATGAACCGCGAAGGAGAATACAGAGTCGCGTTTGCTCTTTTCTGCGGATTTTTGGCGCGGCTTATCGGTATTCGCGGACTTTTTTACAAATGGGGAGGCGAACAGGCGGCTTTAATCGACGACGTAACGGGAACGATGCCGCCGTTTGACAAGTGCATAGTATACGGGCCGAACAACCCGGACGCGGTAGCCGAAAACATCAAAGAAAAAATGGGATGCTACGCGGCTATGATAGCGGACGTAAACGATTTAAAGCGTTCAAGGGTGGTAGGCGTAAGCAAAGGGCTAAACGGAGAACTTGCGGCGAAACTTTTGATAGACAATCCGTTCGGAAACGCCAGCGAAAAAACGCCTATATGCATTATAAAGAATTACAGGAAGTATCAAGAGGAGCATAAGTAATTTGCGATATTTGCACCGCCCGAACGATAGACTTCGGGAGATAAAAATTACAATGGGTTATCAGCGGCATCCGCACGGCTCTTGCCTCATTGAATGGGGGCATACGAAAGTTATATGCGCCGTGACCGTTGAAGACAATGTGCCGCGTTTTTTAAAAAACACAGGCACAGGCTGGGTCAGCGCGGAATATTCTCTGCTTCCCACTTCCACAAACCAAAGAACGCAACGAGAAGCCAAACGCGGCAAGCAGACCGGACGAACGGAAGAAATCCAACGCCTTATCGGTCGCTCGATTCGCTCTGTAGTGGATATGAAAGCTCTCGGCGAACGCACGCTTTTAATCGACTGCGACGTAATAGAGGCTGACGGCGGCACTCGCGTCGCGTCTGTTACGGGCGCGTTTCTTGCGACGGTTGAGGCTGCGGAAACTTTTTATCAAAAGGGAAAAGTTTTTCCCGTAAGGGATTTTTTGGCGGCGGTGTCCGTCGGTATCAACGATAAAAACGAAGCTATTTTAGATTTGTCTTACGAAGAGGATTCTTCCGCTATGGTGGATATGAACGTAGTGATGACGGGAAGCGGCAAGTTCGTGGAAATTCAAGGCACGGGCGAAGGCAGAGCCTTTACTATGGAAGAACACAGAGAACTTTTAAATCTTGCCGAAAAAGGCATCAAAGAGATTATAGAACTGCAAAAATACGCGCTCGGAAACGAACTTTCGTTTAGAGTGGGACGCGTTGGGTGAAAATCGGAACGGACAGAGGTGACTAAAATTGTTTTCCAAGAAAAAGAAGGTAAAGGTTTTGGATATAAGCGGGGTTATATCGGCGGGGAAAAAAGCGCGCGGGTATAATCACTATAAATTTTTGGAAGAACTCTACGACATAAAAGAAAACGATAAAGTCGCGGGCGCAATAATTCGCATAAATTCGCCGGGCGGCTCTGCGGGCGCATCTTCCGAGCTTGCCCGCGAAATAGAAAATTTAAACAAAGAAAAACCCGTTTTGGTTTCAATTTCCGATATGTGTTGCAGCGGCGGGTATATGGCGGCGGTCGCCGCAAGAGAGATTTGGACTTCTCCTATGGCGCTTGTCGGTTCTATCGGCGTTATAATACAAGCGCCGGACGCGCAAAAATTGGTCGAAAAAATCGGTTTAAAGATGAGGGTGATAAAATCTTCCGATATGAAAGACATAGGAAGTCCCTTTCGCGACATGACGGAGGCGGAAAGGGAACTATTTCAAGAGCTCATAAACGAAGGGTACGAAGATTTTTTTGAATACGTAATCGCAAAAAGACCGCAGGTTTTAGGCGAAAGCGCAGACGATACGGATGCAAGAAATAAAATAAAAGAAACGATAGCTAGCGGCGCGATTTTTACCGCAAAGCAAGCGTTGAAACATCATTTAACGGATAAAATCGGAACTTATTTTGAAGTTACAAACCGTATGGCGCAAATTTTGGAGATAAAACGCGAAAAATTACAACTTGAATACGTAAAGCAAGGAAGTTTCCTGTCGCGCCATTTAAACGGCTTGTCCTCTGGTTTTGCAGAAAGTTTGGAAAATTATTTTTACGGTATGAAATAAAGGAAATATTTACATAGTATAGATAAAACGGGTTTTCCTCATCTTTCGAGGAAAACCCGTTTTGTCTACACTATGTTAACCATATATGTGTTATAGCTTGGTTTTTGGATATAGGAATAGTGTTACAACTTGGCGTTGTTATTATTCTTTTATTCCTATTGGTTAAAAAACTTCCCGCATTATGCAACGGACTTTTATCCGGCAATCCATCTTTATCCGGCGGTGATGTAGCGGGAACATTAACAAAAGCAGTAGGTGTAGCGGCAGCGGCAGTAGCAACAGGCGGTGCGGGAGCAGTCGCGGGAGCGGCGGGAGCAACAGGTGGAGCGATGGCAAAAACGCTTGGCGCGATGAAAGGCGGTATGGGCGCGATGGGTCGCGGTGCTATGAACTACGCGCTAACTCAAAATCCATTAGGTCAAAGTTTCGCGCAAGGTATGAACCTATTCAGCGGTAAAGGGCAAGGTAGTCCGGGATTAGCACAAAAAGGCGGTTTGTCAAATGCGTTGGGATTAAATACTTATGCTGCAAATGGTGATAAAGAGGGTATAGTAAGCCGAATGAAAGGCGATACCGGCGATAAGTCGAAAGACGGAGATAAACCGAAAGGCAACAGCACCTCCAACAATAATAATCAGAATCAAAATCAAAATACCCCTGCGGCAACAGGTAAAGACGGCGGTAAAGAAACTATCGAGAAGCAAATCGGTACTGTAAGCAAGCAACTTGATAGAATTGAAAGAATGTTGCAAGGATTAAATCCCAATATTCCCGTTCGTAATTCGGATAAACCGCAATTACCAACATTTTCGGCAGTTTTACCTCAAGGAAGCGCGGGAGGTTTACAATATTCTAAACTTCCCAATTCTGACCCCA
>JAGBKP010000062.1 GCA_017635875.1 Selenomonadaceae bacterium
GAGAAAGAAAAGAGAAAAAGAACTTTAATATGTGTTCGCTTATAAAAATAAAGTTTTACGCTAAATAATAAAACGCCGGCAAAATCTCGCCGGCGTTTTATCTTGTTCTGTAACTTTTTAGTTTTTTCACAACCCCTTTTTTCACAAAAATGCCTTGAAACATAGGGGCAAAAATTATTCTTCCGCAAAATCCGTATCCATAACAGCCGAAATTTCGTAGTCGGGAAATTCTTCCTTAACTTTTTCCACAGCTTCTTTAAATGCTTCGTTCCTGCTTTTCGCGTCAAAACTTATCACTAAATCGAAACGAATGTTTTTTGTTTCCTTCGTAAGATAAAAACCGTGAATTTGTCGTACGTATGGATATGAAAATACAATTTTTCGCACTTTTTCTTCTATTATTTTTACTTCTTCGTCCTTTGTATTAAAGGAATATACGCCGATGGCGGTAAGAAGTACGCGGTGCTTTTTAAATACTTCCACCATAATTTCGCGAAGCATTTTGTCGAGCTTATCCGCGCCGTAAGTGTCCGGCACTTCGATATGAACGGAACCGCGCCAAGTGTCGGGACCGTAGTTGTTTAAAACCAAATCGTACGCGCCGCGCACGCCTGTAAAACTTGTCACCGTTTCTTTGATTTTTTTGTCAAGTTCTATATCGTTGCGCTCGCCTAAAATTTTAGAGAGCGTTTCTTTTAGCATATCTATACCGGCTTTTATTATGACTAGAGAAATAATAACGCCTAAATACGCTTCGACGGCTATGTTAAAGGTTAAAAATATTACGGCCGCGACCAGCGTCGACGCTGAAATCACGGAATCAAGTTTTGCGTCTTCGCCGGAATTTATGAGAGCGTCGGAATTGACCTTTTCACCGACGCTTTTAACATACCGCCCCAAAAATATTTTTATCACGACGGCAACGGCGACGATTATAAGAGCAGTAGCGTCATAGTTGGGCGTTTCGGGGTTAAAAATTTGTTTCGCGGACTCGGTTAAAGATGTTAAACCCGCGTAAAGGACTATTACGGATATAATTACCGCGCTCATATATTCTATGCGTCCATAGCCGAAGGGGTGTTCCTTATTCGGCTCTTTTGCCGCAAGTTTCGCTCCGACTATCGTTATTATGGAACTTGCAGCGTCAGAGATATTATTTACGGCGTCAAGCACTATGGCGATAGAATTTGCCATAAGCCCCACCGCCGCTTTAAACGCCGCCAAAAGGACGTTTGCGACAATGCCGACAACGCTTGCATTAACTATTATTTTTTCACGCGATTGTTCGTTTTTTGCTTCACTCATAATTTGCTCCCGTCAATATACAGTTTGCTCTATACCGAACCATTCGGCTACGCTATCCCATTTAAGTTTAAATTCGCCCTCTGTCGGAGTTTCTCCTTTCCAAGTCCAGCGATAATACGTAATAATTATCGCGTCGCCCCTGCACACGGGCGGATTATACATTATACCTCCGTCCGTTTTATAAGCGTCGTTTCCGCCAAAATACGCGCCGCTGATTTTTTTGCTGTCTATATAATTGACCCACTTGCCGTCTTTGGTTTTGCCCACGATTTTTAAATCCGTCACGCAATAATTATGATAAATAACGTAAATCGGAAGGTTTGCGTCGTTTTGAAGTCTGTAAATTTTTTTGTCGTTGCCGTCAAGAGTCGTTATATAATTGTTTTCGCCGCCAAAACTTATGGAGCGGTTGAAATCGGCGTTAAAATCGTATTTGCAAAAAAGAGCGTCGTTTCCTTCTCCAAAGCGAGCTACACCCTTTTTATAAGTTTTTAGCGGCTTACGGTCAAATGTAGCGTCTGGCTCTAAATACGCATTGCCGCTGTTAAAATTTTCGCCGCTTATTATAAATCCGTGATACGGCGATTGAACAGGCGAACCAACGTAGCCTATTTCCGTGATTTTATCAAAATTCATCGCTTCTGCGGTCAGAGGTAAAAAAAGAATACCGCAGATTATAACGATTAAAAATTGTTTTGACAGTGAATACATATTGCAAAACCATCCTTTCTCATAGCTAAAGATGTTCGTAAATTTATCATAAAATATGAAAATTTGCAAGGAAAAGGTAAATGTGATAAAATGACCTTAATAAGCAAAAATATTCATAAAATTTTAATTTAAGTAAATTGAGGATTTTGTCGATAAGATTTTTGGAAAAGGAAATGATAATATGTCAAAACTCCGTCAGAAGCTCAATTATTGCCCGGTATGCGGAAAACTTTACGCGGTAAACGCGGCTAAAATGTGCGAGAGGTGCTTGCAAAAAGAGGACGAAAAGATTATCCTAGCGGCGGAATATTTGGAAAATCATCCGAATGCGACCCTTACCGAATTGATGGACGTTACGAAAATTCATAAAAACACCATTATACGAATGGCAAAATCGGGAATGCTCGGAGAAGAAATGGAAGACGCTATCACTCACCCTTGCAGGCGTTGCGGCGCGCCTATAACAAGAGGAGATTTTTGTCCGCGTTGCGCCGCGATGTTAAGCGGAACTTTGAATGAGTTGCAGGGCAGGGTGCAGGCAAAAATCGATGCGGCAGATCCGCAAGCTGCAGAGCAGCGTCGAAAGAATAAAGAAGCCAACGAGGAATATATCAGAAAACTTGAAGAAGCCTTTAAAAATATGGGAACAAAAAAGAAAACCTCCGCAGGCGCGGCTGGCGAAGAACTTCCCGAAGCGAGCGTAGAGGATTTCCAAAAACTTGCGGCGGCGTTTATGACAAAAGCCGCTATGCTTAAAATGAAAAAGAAGTAATAATCTTAAAAACCTTTCTTTCCTTTTTCTCTTTTTTATAAAAAAAAGAAAGAAAATAACTTGAAATGAGGTGTTGTTATGCGAAGCAATTCTTGGATAGCTCTTACATTGGGGATGTTTGTTGTGTTCTCTTCGCTTTGTTTTGCGGCTATACCATCTTCTTCCATTGCTCTTGGCGACGTTAGACCGGGCGATAATGTTAAAGTTGCGGAATACAAATTCGGAGTGCCGAAAATTCAAGGCGATAAGTTCTATTTTGCAAACGGCGTTGTTGTGGAGGTAGATAAAAGCGGCGACAGCCTTATTGAAGAAATCAACACAAAATATTCGAGCGTAAAAACCCCGGCGGGCGTTTGCGTGGGTATGAGCGAATATGTGCTCAACGAGCATTACGGCGCGGCGGATGATGTTGAAGTGGAAAAGTTTAAAACCGAGTACAAATATGTCAGCACCGATAGAACCAAAAAAATGACGTTTACCGTTGTAGACGGAGTGATAAAAAAAATTGAATGTGAACAGAGAAAATCCTAAAAATAAAAAAATAACCCGACATATCGGAAATTGATGTGTCGGGTTATTTTTTTTTACGCTTTTTTATCGTTTCATTGCTCGTATTACATAACATATGGCGTCGATTTGTTCATCGGTAAGTCCTGTTGTATTAGGCAAGTACGGCAGATTGATATTATTTCTTCCAAGCAGATAATCCGTGGCTACGCCGTATATATCGGCAAGCGAGACGAGAACGGGCAGCGATGGTTGCCTATGCCCAATTTCGTAGTCGGCAAGGGTTGAAGGCGTAATGCCGATTTGCTCCGCTACTTGACTTCGCGATAAATTCGCTCTGCAACGGCTTTCCTTTAAGCGCGTATCCAATCCGCCTATATAGCCTCTCTGTCCGCGTCTCATCGTGGTATTCCTCCCCTATATATTATTATAGGAATTTTCATTCCGTCTTACGGCGAAAAATATTGCGCTATTTGACGGATAGTGTTATAATATCCGCGAAATAATCGCAGGGGGGAACAAAAATGACGGAGAAAGAATTTATTGCAATGATGCAAGACGAAGTTTTAGACACAGACAGCCCCATATTTTTGGATATGTCGCTAAGGGATATCGAAGAATGGGATTCGCTCAGTTTTGTCAGTTTTATAGCCGCAACGCGAGCTATGGGGAAGAACATTACGCGAGATATGATTTTTCCCGCAAAAACCGTGGGCGACCTTTTCGATTTAGTAAAGTGAGGGGATTTTGTGCTTCAAGTTACCAATGATACCAAAGAGTTTATAGAAAATCATAAATCGCCTATTATTATTTATTCTGCCGGAAATACGGCGCATTGGACGGGAGTGTTTATGAAAAAATGCTCCGTGGATTTTTTGTGTTTTTTAGACAAATCCGTAACAAAAGAGTCTGTATATTATGAGGGAAAACCTCTATATCATCCGCGAAAGTTGTCCGAATTTCGCCATCAACAACTACGAATTATTTTACCACTTGTTCAATATAATGAAGTCGTAACAGAACTCTTGTTTGCGGCGCAAAAATATGACCTAGATTTGCTTTGTTTGGTGCCTAGATATAGACGCATAGTAACTAAAAATATGTGTTATGAAATAAATGTGATGTTAGGATATTTTAGAGAAAAATTGCTAAAATGCCCAAAAGACAAACCTCCTACAATTTTGTCAGATACTTGTTCTGCGGGAATTATGTATAAAATGCTCGGACTGCCTATTTCTTCACCGACAATTAACGTTGGCATAAATAGTGTTGATTTTGTTAAACTATGTAAAAATTTAACAAAATATATGGAAATACCCATGGAAGAAATATACTTCGGTAGATCAATGCCCGCGCCTAACGGATCATCTGTGTATTGCCCCGCAGGAAAAATAGACGATGTGGAAATATTGTTTGCTCACGAAACAGAATTGGAAAAGGCAAAAAGAAGCTGGAATATTTTGCGCGAAAATTTAAATTATGATGATGTGATATGCGTATTATCCGATAGATTTGGAGCCATACCGCCGGACGTTATGGAGGAATTTGCAAACCTTCCTATGCGAAAAATATTTTTATATTATCTAAGACCGCCGGTGTTCATAGACAAGAATATCCTTGTGGAAAACGGAAATGTATTTCACGACACCTATACGGTGATAGAAAATACATTTGATATTTTGGGATTTTTTAATAAGCCGTATACGGAGGCTATAAATGAGTAAAGTTTCATATGATTTTTCCGGCGAACGATTTGTGGTAACGGGCGCGTCTTCCGGTATGGGACGCGCCGTCGCCTCTGAATTGGCGTCTGCCGGAGCTACTGTTCTTGTTATTGCGCGCCGTAAGGAAAAACTTGCGGAATTAGAGCAAGAGTATCCCGGTCATATCGTCTCCGGCGTTTTAGATGTACGCGATAGTGATGCGCTTTTTGATGCTATATCATCTTTTGTCGCATCATACGGCAAACTTTCAGGCGCAGTTCACGCCGCCGGAATTTTCTCAAGCACTCCGCTCAGAGCCTACGATGAAACAGAAGCAAAGAAAATTATGGACATAAGTTTTTGGGCGGGAATCCGTCTTATGCAAATTGTCAACAAAAAGAAACATTCAAAAGACGGTTGTTCAAGCGTGCTGTTTTCTTCCGTAGCGGCTACTATCGGAGAAAAGAGCAACTTTGCTTACTCCTCCGCGAAAATTGCTATGCAAGCGGCAGTCCGCGCCATAGCAAAAGAAATTTACCCTCGAAAAAATCGTATCAACACTATAAGCCCCGGCTGGGTTCGCACGGAAATGACGCGTTACGAGGAAGAAAAATCTCAAGTGTCCGGCAAGTTTTATGACTGGCATCTATTGGGCATTGGAGAGCCTGAAGACGTCAGCGGTATGGTGCTGTTTCTTTTAAGCGACCGCGCTCATTGGATTACGGGGACAAATGTTGTGGTGGACGGCGGTTACCTACTGGGGGGTATAATTAAAGTATAAAAAATATATGCAAAAATTAAAGCTATTTTTAGAATTATTTTCATAATATGTAGCGTTGCCCAATTATTATTTTTATTAAAGTTTTCTTTCTCTCTTTTCTTCTTTGTTACTTTCTTCTTTTCTCTCTTTCTTTTTCAAAAGAAAGAGAGAAAAGAAGAAAGTAAGGTTTTTAGAGATGCTTGGAGATAAAATAGGTGAAAGCATACGTTAAAAATATTGCATATTATCTGCCGGACAGGGTGGAAGAAAACACAAACGAGCGGCTTCTGTTAAAAACCGGCATCGAACGCCGCCATATCGCAGGCGTTGACGAGGTAGCGTCCGATATGTCTGTTAAAGTCGCAGAAAAATTGTTTAAAACTGTATCTCGCGATTCTATTGATTACTTGCTATTTTGCACGCAGTCGCCGGATTATTATCTTCCTACTACGGCTTGTATATTACAAAATCGTCTGAAACTTTCCAAACATATCGGCGCGCTTGATTATGATTACGGTTGTTCGGGGTATATTTACGGGCTGGGTTTGGCAAAGGGGCTTATAGAATCGGGGCAAGCCAAAAACGTATTGCTTTTAACCGCCGAAACTTACAGCAAATACATAAATCCCGAAGATAACGCCGCATTGCCGTTGTTTGGAGATGCGGCTACGGCAACGTTGATAGAGGGAAGAGAAAGCGCAAACGAGGGCATATACGCTTTTGAATACGGAACGGACGGCGCGGGTTTTCAAAATTTTATAGTGCCAGTAGGCGGAGCGCGGGAGCGTTATCAAGATGTAAAGTTAAAAATTATCACGGATAAATATGGCAATACTCGTACCAACCGCAACCTATATATGAACGGCGCAGCTATTATGGAATTTGCGCTTACGGTCGTCCCCGAGACTTTGAAACGCATTTTAGCGCGCGCCTCTTTAACAAGACAGGATATTGACTATTATGTATTTCATCAAGCCAATAATTTTATGTTAAAAAGTTTGAAAAAAATTTGTAAACTTGAGAATTTGCCATACTGGAATGACATAAAAGATTATGGAAATACTGTCTCTAATTCAATTCCTATCGCGCTTTGCGATATGACGCGACAAACAGACAGCCAAAAACTTCATCGCGTAATGCTGATAGGTTTTGGCGTTGGGCTTTCTTGGGGCGGGTGTATTGTGGATTTGTCAAATTTTGGCGAGTGAAAATTTTAAAAATAAAAAAATAACCCGACATATCAAAAATTGATGCGTCGGGTTATTTTTTTACGCTTTTTTAAGCGCGTTGTTCATTTTTTCCGCCATACCAGAGATTTTCTTAATGGGTACGGAGCAGACGGCGACTCTTACGCCAAGTTTAAGCGGCACGGCGTAAATTAAATCTTCGTGCAAAAGGTCAGCTACTTTTTGCGGGTTATCCGTCGGAACAGAGAGGAAAAATCCGCCGGTGTAGGGGAGAGCGGGAAGATTACATTCTCTCGCTTCCTTCATAAACAAGTCGCCTCTAGCTTGGATAAGTTTATGCGCCTCTTCTCTATCCTTCTCAAAAGATTTGTAAATATTATCATCGTTTTGGACGCGCAGAAGAAGTTCCATAGCTCCGCGGTTTATGTTGCTCCAGCAAGCGCGGCTTGAATACTTCATAATTTCGTTAAATTCTTCAATTACTTCTTTCTTGGAAGACACCGCAACGAGCGCGCCCGTGCGTTGACCGTAAAAAGTGTAGCCTTTGGACATACTGAAAGAAAAGAGTCCCAAAATATTTTCCGGCAAATTGCCGAATTTTTTCATAAAGCTACGGACTTCATTTTTTTCGCCAGCATAGTCTATATATGCAATATCCGTCAAAACAACGGCTTTTTTGCCCTTTGCAGCGTAAGTTTTTAATAAATCCAAAACCTTGTCCCAATCGTCTTCGGTAAGTTTAAAACCCGTGGGATTGTGGGCGGGGGTGTTTAAAATTATCAAAATCGACTCTTGAACTTTTAGAATATCTTCAACGTTTTCCTTAAACGACGCAAAATTAAAATTGCGATTTTCATCGAACAGCGTGAAATTTTGAAGTTTCTTTCCCTGCTCAACGCAAATTACGTTGTATGTACCCCAAAACCAATCGGAAGTCAAAACTTTTTCGCCGATTTCCGCGTAATTCATAACGGCGTGATGAATAGCTCCCGTGCCGCCTGCGGTTGCAACGGCTGAAGTATAGCCTTCGGGGCGGCATTCCGCAAAGGTTAAATTCTCGGTCGCTTTTAAATATTCGGGCATTCCCGAAATAGGCGCGTAAGCCGCTAAATCCTTCATCGGAATTTCTTTAAAAACTTTTTCTATGGTGGGAAGGGTAATGAGTTCTTCGTTATCGTCAAGCATAACGCCTATGGTGGCGTTTGTAACTCTGTCTTTGCCGTGTTTTAGAGTCGCTTCTTTACAAGCCGCCGCCGCGCCGAATATAGCGTCCTTTAATCGCTTGTTTTTTGCGTGTGATGCCGCTATTGTCATACTTTTTTCTCTCCTCTTTTTGTAAAAAAACAAAGAGAAAGTATAAACTTTTATATTTTTTTATTAAAGTTTTTTCTTTTCTCTTTTTCTTTGTTACTTTCTTTTTCTCTTTTCTTTTTTTCCCTCCGCAATGGAGGACAGGCAAAAAAGGAAAGAGAAAAGAAAGTAAGGTTTTAACCTTCTCTCGGGAAAAATTCATCGTGAATGGCGTTTACCGCTTCTTTTACGGAGCCGCCTTTTATTAAGCAGGAAATGCTTATTTCGGAAGTGCTGATAATCTCTATGTTTACTCCTGTTTTAGCGAGCGCGCCGAACATTCTTGCGGCTATACCGGGACTGCCTAACATTCCCGCGCCTACTATGGAAATTTTCGTTACGTTTTCTTCTATTAAAACTTTAGACGCGTTAAGCTCTCCCGCGACTTTTTCAACGACTTCTTTTGCTTTCACCAAATCGGTGTTGGCGACGGTGAAAACCATATCGGTGATGTTTTTCTCAATATTTCTCATACTTTGGACAATCATATCCACATCCACGTTGGCTTTAGCGAGCGCGTCGAAAATCTTATGAGCAACGCCGGGGGTGTCCGCTATGCCAAGTATCGCAACTTTTGTAACGTCTTCGTCGTGGGCTACGCCGCGAATAGAAAAGCTCTTTTCTTCCATTGTATAATCCTCCCGAATGATAGTGCCGGTATTTTTTGAAAAAGTCGAACGAACGTGAATAGGAATTTTATAAACCTGTCCCATTTCAACCGAACGAGGCTGCATTACCCCCGCGCCAAGTCGCGCCATTTCAAGCATTTCTGAATACGTTATCTCGTTCATCTTTCTTGCGCCTTTTGCGACTCTTGGGTCTGCGGAAAAAACGCCTTCAACATCCGTATATATTTCGCAGGTATCCGCGCCAAGCGCGCCCGCGAGCGCAACCGCCGACGTATCCGAGCCGCCGCGACCTAACGTCACGGGGTTGCCGTATTTATCAGAGCCTTGAAAACCCGCGACTACAACTATATTTCCTTTGTTTAATTCTTCTTGAACGCGCGCGGGCGTTATGTCCAAAATTCTGCCTTTAGTGTAGGCGGAATCGGTTTTCATACCCGCCATAATTCCCGTTAAGGATACGGCTTTTTCTCCGAGTTCTTTAAAAGTCATCGCTAATAGCGCGATAGATACCTGCTCGCCTGTCGTTAAGAGCATATCCATCTCTCGAGCGTATTTATACGGCTCTTTTGTTACGCCTTTTGCAAGTTCTATAAGCTCGTCTGTGGTGTCTCCCATAGCGGAAACAACCATAACGATTTTATCGTCAGGTTTTTTTTCTTCAAGTACTCTTTTGGCAACGTTTAACATTTTTTCGGGCGTTGCAACAGAGCTTCCTCCAAACTTTTTTACGATAAGCGCCATTTTCTTTCCTCCGATTTAAGGAAACGAATTTCCCTGCATTTTAAACTAGAAGTGATTATACCTTAAAATCTTTGTCAAGTCCATAGCCTTTGTATGAATACAAAATAAAAACTTCTCCTATGACTTGTCGTCAGTCATAAGAGAAGCGTATTATTTACTGCTCATTTTTATTTTTTTCTTACAAGCGTTCAAATTCCACAATATCGCCGTATTGCATATATTTGGCGGCTTCAACGGGATCTCCGTCCAAAATCTCCTTTTGCGCTAAAGCCACATTTTCCTCGGCGATTATCACTTTTGACGCTGCCATCTCCTCGGTGATTTTCTTCCAAAGAGCCTTTCTGGAAGTCTGCGCGTTGCCGTATACGACATTGTTGTAAGCAATATTTTTTGATGCTAAGGATTTTTCACCGTCGCAATTAAAAAATATATACGCTTTGTTTGCGCTTTTGGCAGTTGCGCTCTTTTTTGCTGCTGGCATAAATATCCTCCCTTTTTATATTATTGCGTAACGATTATATATTATTTCTAAAACGTACATAACTATAGCAGATTATTCCTCAAAAGTCAAATTTTACTTGATTTTTGCTTATTTTTATATTATCCTTCACATTATATACTTTTGTAAGGAGCAAAATTATGAAATTTATCGCGCCGGTTTATCTTCAAGAATTCAAATGCGATGGGTCGCTATGCGGCAGTTATTGTTGCAAACAGTGGAAAATCATAGTAGACGAAAATACCAAAGAAAAATACGCAAAATTACCCGTTAAAGAGCGTGAGAAAATATTTTCGTTTATAGGTGAAAAAGAAGAAGAATTTTATCCTTTAAAATTAAATAAAGATGGATCGTGTCCATTTTTGCGAAGTGATTTTTTATGCGATTTACAGAAAAATTTTGGTGAGGATTATCTTTCCAATATATGTTATTCATATCCAAGAGTTACGACAAAGATTAAAGAGGTAATTTTTCAAAGTTTAACGTTAAGTTGTCCGCTTGCGGCTGAACTTGTGTTGTTTTCGGGGGAGATGTTTTTTGTCGAAAGCGAAAATATTCCCGCTCGTATGGGTTGGAGCGTTGATTTAGGAAAGCGAGTTCCGATAGGTTCGGAAAATGCGGAAGATATACTTTCCGCAGGATTGTACATTCTTAAAGATAATCATTTTACTATAACGGAAAGACTTCAAATGCTTTTTGTATTTTACGTAAAAGTTGACGAAATTACAAGTAATGAAAGCAAGTTAAACGAATTATTGAATTCTGTTGAAAGCGGACATTTTCAAAAAAATTTTTTAAATGAAAATACGATAATAAACGAAAATATTTTATTTAAAAAGGACGAATTTTTAAATTTAATCCGAAAGCTTTTTGACATAATTTATAACGCCAATATAACAGATGAAAAATTTGAATCGCTTACGAAAATTTATAACGATAATTATTATGAATTTGAAGAATTTATATTAAATAATTCGCAAATTTTTACAAACTATCTTATGAACGAATTTTTTATGCGACTTTATCCTTACGCTTTTAAAGAATCTTTTGCAACGAACATAAAAATTTTTATACTCTCTTGGTACGCTCTTTCTTTTTCTCTTTTTATGCTTTATGTAGAAAATGGACTGACGAAAGAGCGGCTGATTTTTGGAGTAAGACGCTTTGTGGAAAAAACAGACCACGGTAAAGGAGTTATGAAAAATATACTTACGCTCGCCATGAGAATTTGTTAGAGTATGAAAACCTTACTTTCTTTTTTCTCTTTCTTTTTTGCCTGTCCTCCCTTGCGGAGGGGAAAAAGGGAAAGAAAAAACTTTAATATAAAAACAAATCCCCTCTTAAATGCTAAACA
>JAGBKP010000063.1 GCA_017635875.1 Selenomonadaceae bacterium
GATCAAACTCTCCATCAGTATGATGAGAGCCGTTCTAGCTCCATTATTTGAATTGTTGATTGCTTGCACAATCTCTGGCTTTTTTGTTATGATACATAACTTTTTGCACTCTGAAGTTTTCAAGGAACAAACTCTGCAATTTTCAGCTTGTTTTCTGCTTTATTCGCGAGAGCTTGTTTATATTACCTCAAATTTTTACGCTTGTCAATAGCTTTTTTTAAAATTTTAAAAAATCCGCGGAGAAATTTTTTACAATATTAAAAGGAAATTTTTTTTGCGTATAGAATAGTAGTGTAAAGATGATTTTGATAAATATTTATAAGGTTCCGTCTATAGAATAGGAGGAAATTATATGCGTTTTTATTGTGAAAACTGCGATAAGGTCTACGACGTTTCGGGTCACGATTATATGTGCGAATGCGGGGGAATGTTCCGCCTCAAAAAGGACGGCGCTGACGAATTTAAGCCCACCGTTTCCATCGGCGAAGGCGTAACCCCTATGCTCGATTTTCGCACCAATAATCAGGACTATCTCCTAAAGATGGAATCCCTTCAACCCACCGGCTCTTGCAAGGATCGCGGCGCGTATTATATGATAAACGAGCTTAAAAACCGCGGCATCAAAAAAATCGCTCTCGATTCTTCCGGCAACGCGGGCGCATCCGTCGCGGCTTACGCAACCGCCGCCGGTATGGAATGTACCGTTTATGTACCTGACGATACCTCTAAGGAAAAACTAGACCAGATGGAGGCTTACGGCGCAAAATTCGTTAAAGTGCCAAACGGCAGGATGAGAGCCTGCGCCGCCGCAAAGATGAATCTTGGCGACGCTTATTACGCCTCCCACGTCTATAATCCCCTCTTTATGGAAGGTATGAAGACCCTCGCTTATGAGATTTACGAACAACTCGGTAAGGACGTTCCCGAATATGTATTTACCCCCGTCGGAAACGGTACTATTTTAATAGGTTTATATGAAGGTTTTAAAGAAATCGGCAGACTCCCCCATATCGTCGGCGTACAGAGCAGAAAATGCGCTCCCGTATACGAGCGTTTCTATGGACTTCCCGCCGCGCAGAAGAAAACCACCGTCGCAAGCGCAATTCGCATTGAAGATCCTCGCCGCATCGAATGGGTTGTCGAGGCGTTAAAAGAATCTGAAGGCGACGTTGTTATGGTTGACGATACCGACATCTTAAAAGCCGCAAAATATTTGGGCGGCAGAGGAATTTATGTTGAAACCACCGCTGCGGCGGGTATGGCGGGCGCGCTTGAGTTCTTCAAAAACGGCAAACCCGACAACTATCGCGTCGTTATAGCTATCACAGCTCATGGATTGAAGAGATAGTTTTTTAAAACCGTACTTTTCTTTCTTTCTTTTTCTTATAAGAAAAAGAAAGAAAGAAAAGTACCAAAAGAAAGAAAGAAAAAGAATTTTAATATAAAAAAACAATAGCGAAAAAATAATCAATAGCGTTTGATAAAGTTTTCTTTCTCTCTTTTTTCTTTGTTACTTTCTTTTTTCTCTCTTTCTTTTTCAAAAGAAAGAGAGAAAA
>JAGBKP010000064.1 GCA_017635875.1 Selenomonadaceae bacterium
ATGTGACGAGAGATTTTGTCGTCTGACAAGGAAGAAAAAACGAAGTCGTAGCTAGGCTACGTCGAGTTTTTTCTGACGCAGTTCAGGCGGCAAAATAGCCGTCAAAGCGCGTTGGCGGGGTTTACCAACACGCCCTAGTTTTACCAAACATCAATCGTCATAGTGTCCGCGACAAGATTTTACAATTATTGTATTGTCTTTAATTTCATATACCAAGCGATTTTCTTTATCTATGCGACGGCTGTAATCATTTTTTCGATAAGTTAATTTTTCGGGCTTTCCTTCTCCTTGCATAGTTCCGTCGCGTTCTATGCTTTTTAAGAGAGAATTTATTTTTCTTAAATTCGCTTTGTTGTTTGCCTGCCAAAAAATATAATCCTCAAAAGCGCGGTCACTAAACGTTTTGTTCATTTACAAATTTCTCCCATTCCTCCGAAGTGAATTTTTTTACTTTTCCCTCTTTTATTTGTCTGTCCGATTCTTCTAGTTTTGCTATATACGCCGCGTTTCTCGCCGCTTTTAAAACAGCGTCGCGCGCGAAAAGTTCCGCGCTTAAATTTGCCGCTACGGCTTGCGCGTGAATAAATTCTTCTTCGGTAGGAGAAAATTCAACAACCATCGCCATAAAATCACCTTCTTTTTTATTCTTCAATCATATCTTCCAATGTAGCAAAGAGTACGTCGGGATCAACCGGTTTTGCAAGATGCGCGTTTAATCCCGCTTGCAGGCTCTTTTCCACGTCTTCGTCGAAAGCGTTTGCGGTTAGCGCGATTATCGGAATTTTCTTTGCGTCGGGTCGGTCTAGGGCGCGTATCGCTATCGTCGCTTCTAAACCCGTCATCTCCGGCATTCTCATATCCATTAAAATCGCCGCGTATTCGCCTACCTCACTCTTTTCAAACATTTCTAAAGCAATTTTTCCGTTTTCCGCGTGTTCGGGAATCATATCCCGCATCTTTAGGACTTCTTTCATAATTTCGGCGTTTACTATCATATCTTCCGCCAAAAGTATCTTCTTGCCCTTTAAATCCGCTTTTTTCTTTTCGACTTTCTTCTTTGGGTGTTTTTTCTTTAAAGTCTTGTGGAATTCGTCCAAAAGCGTCTGCGTGAAAAGAGGTTTTGCTATAAAGCTGTCAACGCCGGCAGAAATCGCCTCGTCCACTATATCGTCCCAATTATAGGCGGTGAGTATTATAATCGCGCCGTCGTCTCCGATTAGTTTCTTTAGTTCGCGGGCGCATTCCACGCCGTCCATCTCAGGCATCTGCCAGTCAACTACGAATAAATTGTAATTTTCCCGCCTTGCGGCTTTCATCTTCACCATCTGCAAGGCTTCCTTGCCGGATTCCACAACATCCGTCGCTATACCGCCCGCGCTTAATATTAGTTTGGCGTGGTCTCTTGCTATTGGGTCGTCGTCTATTACAAGCGCGCGAATGTTTTCGGGCGATAAGACTTCTTCTTCCGTTTCGGCTTTGCGTTTCGTTTCGATAAGCGTTACCGTTGCCTTGAAGGTCGTGCCTTCTCCCTTTTTGCTCTCAACCGTAAGAGAGCCGTTCATCATATCTATGATGTTCTTCGTTATCGCCATACCAAGTCCGGAGCTGCCGTACTTGTTCTTTGCGGACGCGTCCTCTTGACTGAAAGCGTCGAAGAGTTTGGGCAAAAATTCCTCGCTCATTCCTATGCCTGTATCGGCTACGGTAAAGGCAACCGCAGTCTTTCCGTCGAAACTCTGCATTTTTTGCGCCGTGAAGGTGACATAGCCGCCTTCGTCCGTGAATTTTACCGCGTTGCCCAAAAGGTTTATTAACGCTTGACGCAGTTTCGTATCGTCGCCCACATAGAAATCGTCAAAATCGCCGATAACGCGGCAATCATAGTGCAATCCCTTTTCTTGGCATTGTCCGCCTATTATGGTGTTTATCTGCTCTATAAATTTCGGGAAGGAAAATTCTTCCGCGCGAAGCGTCATACGCCCCGATTCTATGCGGCTCATATCCAAAATATCGTTTATCAGCGTAAGCAAATGTTTTGCCGATGTTCCGATTTTTTCCAAATATGTCTTTGTGGAGTCCGGCAAATTCGGGTCGTTTAACGCGAGGGTGTCAAGCCCTATAATCGCGTTCATAGGCGTTCTTATCTCGTGACTCATACTTGAGAGGAACACCGTCTTAGCCTTGCTAGCTTCTTCCGCAGTTTGCAGCGCGTCCGCAAGAGTTTTGCTCTTTTCGAGGGCGTTTCGCATCTCTTCGTCGCAGTCCGCTATGCCGACTGCAAGAATTGTATGCGTGTCCGCTTCTTCGCTGCCCTTTACGCCCGCTATCTTTATCATCTCGTATAAATCCTTGCCATCGCGATGGACAAGGTAGCGGTACGACACAAGGGGCATCTGATTAAGCGCGCCGGTGATATTTTCCGCGCGGATAAACGCCAAAAAGCCGTCCAAGTAGTTGCCGTCTATAAAACGAATGGCGTAATCCTTGAAACGCTCGAAGAATTTGAATTTTTCGCCTTCCTCCGCCGCGCCTTCCGAATCCCATACCTTTCTGTAACATACCGCTTCATCGTTCTCTAGGTCTACATAGTAAACACTCTTATAATCGTTTGCCATAGCGGTAATCATTCTGTCCTGCTCCGCCTTGTGCTTTTCGCGTTCTAATAATTCTTCTTGAAGGGCGAGTTGCTCTTCAAGCTCCTGCTGTTTTACGCGGCTTTCCGTGTCCGCTACTTCCTTTTCAAGATTGGCTTTAGCTGCGGCGCGGGTCTGATATATTACGATGCCGAAGATAATAATTAAAACGATAGCGGTTATCAAAGACTGCAAAAGGCTTCTTTCGGTAATGCCGTTTGCGATGCCGTTTATGCGCTCGCTGATGACGCTTTCTCTTACGAGATATGTAAGCATCCACTTTGTACCCGATACGGGAACATAGTACATAGTTTCCTTAATGCCGTTATATGTAAAAGTCTGCACGCCTTCGCGGGCTTCCAAAAAATCGTCTTTCATCTTCTGTAGCGAAGAGCCTTCGTCAAATTCCGCCTGCTCTAACGCCACCAAAACATTTTTTTCGCTTAAAAGCTGACCCAAGACGAGATTGGTAAAAGTCATACCGTCGGCGGTGTAGAGATTTGCAAAAGTTGTGTTGTTGTTGTCCGTTTGCAGAGATATGGCGGAAATCATACGCGCGACGTCCATCTCTATAAACGCCGCGACAAGGTGAGTGTTTTGAAATGGAATCCTGTCCATAGGAGCCGCGACGATGACTTTTTTGGAATCGCCGCCCATATTTTTAATGGCGACGGTGGATTCCGAAAGACTTGCGTAATTAAAGGGGTACAAATCTATATCGTTCCGCGTTCCCCTCGAAGTATATATAAGCCCCGTTTCGTCCACAAAGGCTATGCGCTCCACATTATAGAGCTGTTTCATACGCCCAAGGTACGTCTGCAAACTCTGCATACTTCTTAAATCGTTCGCTTCAAGCATACCGATGGTAACATCGAGATTTTTCTTAAAATCGGTGATGGCGTTCGAGACGACCTGCTCGCGCCGCTCCGCAAGTTCGTCCAAATAGAAAAGGCTTACGCTGTGCACCGCCTTTTCCGTATCTTCTTTAGCGTATTTGCCGGTAAAATAAGTTCCCAAAACGAGGAGCAAAAGCGCGATAAAACTCCCCAGCGCGACTTCTTTAACCGTGGAATTTCTCATTCTTTTCATATCCGCACCCCAAAACAGAGATTATTTGCGTTTATTTTTAGGGCGTGTTGGTAAACTCCTGACGGCGTGATGTGGCGAGATATTTTGTCGACTGACAAGGAAGAAAAAACGAAGTCGTAGCTAGGCTACGTCAAGTTTTTTCTGACGCAGTTCAGGCGGCAAAATAGCCGTCAAAGCGC
>JAGBKP010000004.1 GCA_017635875.1 Selenomonadaceae bacterium
GTCTTCATAAGCATTTTTTGCCTCTTCCGTTAAACGGGCATCTCTCACTTTAAAAGCGCGGTCGTTAGGATGAATTTTCGCTTCAATATGAAATTTAACAACATCGCCCGCTTTCGCTTTTGAAATTTCTTGATTGTTAACATCAAAGATTTTATCTAAAGTTACGGCTGCCCTTCCGCCAACTTTCACCCAAAATTCAAGAGTATCGCCTTTTTGAACGTCGCTTGAAAGTTTTACGCTTACCGTATTGTTTTCATATTTTAGGACTCTTCCGACTAAAAGTCCTCGATTATTGGGCTTTTTGTCGCTGATAAAATCTTTTCCGGGATATGTTTCTTTTAAATAAGCCGTTGTAAAATCGCGATTAAAAATTTGCCTTAAATCCTTCTTTTCGTCCTCTTTAACGAAAAAATCGCCGTTTAAAGCTCTGTCTATCGCCGCGCGATAAACTCTTACAACCGTCGCGACATATTCGGGGCTTTTCATTCGCCCTTCGATTTTAAACGACGCAACGCCCGTATCTATAAGTTCGGGCAACATCTCTATCGTCGCTAAATCTCTCGGCGACAATAGATAATCCCCCGCTTTTCCCTTTAGCATATCAACACCGTTTTCGTTTACGAGAGAATAGGGGAGTCTGCAAGGCTGGGCGCAACGACCGCGATTGCCGCTTCTGCCGCCTATCATCGAACTCATAAGACACGCGCCCGAATAAGATACGCAAAGCGCGCCGTGCATAAAAATTTCTATCTCTGTATCCGTATTTTGCGTTATGTGTTTTATCTCCGTTAAAGACAATTCGCGGGACAAGACCACGCGGGAAAAGCCGAGATTTTTTAGGGCGGTTACGCCGTCTAAATTATGCGCGGTCATCTGTGTGCTTGCGTGAAGAGGAAGAGTCGGCGCGACTTCTCCCGCAAGTTTTGCGACTCCCATATCTTGCACAAGAACAGCGTCTGCGCCTATTGCTTCCAAAAATTTTATATATTTTGCAAGCGCGTCAAATTCGCCGTCGTCAACTATTGTGTTTACGGTAACGTGAACGGCGACGTTATGCAGGTGGGCGTATTTTACGGCTTTTTCCAAATTTTCATCGTCAAAATTTTTCGCATAAGCTCTCGCGCCAAAATTGTTTCCCGCCAAATACACCGCGTTTGCGCCAGAAAAAACAGCCGCCTTTAACGCCTCCATACTTCCGGCGGGCGCAAGCAATTCAACCATATATATCCCTCTTTTTTGTTGTGTGTGATAAGTCTACTTTCTTTCTCTCTTTCTCTTTTTTATAAAAAAGAGAAAGAGAGAAAGAGAAAAAATTTTAATAATATTTCTTATTTACGCTTATATTTTACAAATGCAACCAACTTCTTGACAAATCCCGAATTTAGTGGTAATGTATAGCAATACGGGATGTAGCACAGTTTGGTAGCGCGCATCGTTCGGGACGATGAGGTCGCAGGTTCGAATCCTGTCATCCCGACCATAAAAAAATTAACTGCCGCTTTTGCGGCAGTTTTTGTTTTAATTTATCGCGTTATCTTCTCTATCTTTTAAATAGCGTAAAATTTCCTGTTTGAACATCGCTAAATGGTCGCTGGTCTCTTTTGCGATTTCAAGCGCGTCTTTTTGCGATAGGGGGACTTCTTCGTTGTTGTATCTTTCGTCTATGCGCATTGTGTAATGTGTGATTATTTTGTTCAGCCGTTGGTCTAAAGCCTCTATAGTCATTTTTTCTCCTCTCAACTATATTCCTTCGCAAACGCGGGGGAATTTTTTATTTCGTCAATCGTTTCATAAATACGTCTTCCGGTTCCGGGCGACCAAAATAGAAACCCTGTATTTTTTCAACTTCGCATTCGTCCCGCAAAAATTCAAAGACTTCCTTTTCTTCAACGCCTTCGACGCAAAGCTCCATACCTATGGCGTGACAGAGTTTTACCGAATATTTTACGAGGTTTTTGTTGTAATCGTCTTTAAGAATGTCTAAAATAACCGCGCGGTCAAGTTTCACGAGATCGCATTTAAACTCACGCAGAAAATCGAGCGTAGCGTAACCGGAGCCAAAATCGTCCATCGCGATTTTTATGCCGAGGTTGCGAAACGCCGCAAACTGACTGTTGACAAATTCCCAATCCGTTACGTTTTGCCCCTCCGTCAGTTCAAAAACGATGGTGGAAGGATCTACGCCGTGCCGTTCGATGCAGTCCGCAACGAAGGGATAGAGCATCTGTTCTTCAAGCTGATAGAGCGAAATATTTATGCTCATCTGAAAATCGGGTATATATTGTTGAAATTTTTTGCAGGTTTCAACGGCCTTTTCGATAATCCAATGCCCTGCGGGAATTATGAGACGAGTTTTTTCAAGCACGGGAATAAATTCTAAGGGCGGCAAAATCTGTCCGTCCGCCGTACGCCAACGCAAAAGAGCTTCCGCGCCGTAAAGGCTTTCGTCTTTGGCGCGAACTTGAGGTTGAAAATACAGCATAAATTCTTCGCAACCGCGAGCTATGCTGTTTTTCATCAAGCCTTCCATCATAACGCGGTAATGCCATTTATCGTAAGATTCTTGATTGAAAAAGCAAATTCTGTCCCCACCGCCCTCGATTTTTCCGATTGTTTTGGCAGCTTGGGCGAATCTTAAAAGCGTATCGGTATCTTTGCCGTCGCGCGGATAAAACGCAACGCCTGCGGTAGTGGTGCAGTATATTTTGTCCTCAATGGCGGCAATGTCTCTTAAACTTAACTGTAAACTCGCAAAGACAATTTCCATTTCTTCGGGCATACAGTCGTGCCAGTACAGGGCAAATTGGTCGCTTGAAAGTTGGTAAAGCGTTATGTCGTAAGGGAGGACGTTTGCGATATTCTCCGCTATTTGTCGCATAGCTTCGTCCCCAACCGACGGTCCGCAAATTTCGTTTACGAGTTGGAAATTGTCAAGACCTATAACCATAACCGCGCCGTTTACGTCTTCTGCGGCAAGTTCAGCGTCTAAGGCTTTTGCCATATCTTGCCTGGTAGGGAGTCCCGTAATGGGATCTAAACGCGGCTCGGTTTCATTTTGTCCCATAACTAACCACTTCTTTCTATGTAAAACATCGAAAACTTTTCGATACATTTTTCGTAAAAGAATACTATATCATTTTATCCTATTCTACAATAAAATTGATATTCCTGCAAGCAAAGGAAAAAGACTGATTTTTTACAAAACAATATTTTTCATATCGAGCGGAAGGTCTGAAGTTATGCGCAAAAATTTTTCGGTAACGGGGTGTATAAAAGAAATTTCCGCGGAATGTAGCGCTTGGCGCGTTATTTTATCTCGCTTTCCCCCATACAAATCATCGCCCGCAAGCGGATGCCCGATATGCGCAAAATGAACGCGTATTTGATGAGTTCTGCCCGTTTCGAGAATAATTTTTACAAGAGAGAAATCCTCAAAATTTTTTATGACTTCGTAGTGAGTTACGGCGTCTAAACCGTCTTTTCTTACCGTTCGTTTTACGATGCTTGTTTCGTCCCTTCCTATGGGAAGGTTTATCGTTCCCTTGTCCTTTTCTAATTTTCCTTCTATAACCGCATAATAAACCCTTTCAAACAATTTTTTCCCTCGGGGCGCGAGTTTATGGTGAAGCTCGGGAGCTTTTGCGATTAGCAAAAGTCCGCTTGTGTTGCGGTCTAGTCTGTGAATGGGATGAAAAGCGATGTTTACGTTGTTTTTTTCGTAGTATCCCATAACGGCGTTTGCAAGAGTGCCGCTTATTTCTCCGTGAGTAGGGTGAACCAGCATACCTGCGGGTTTATCCGCTATAAGCAAAAAATCGTCCTCATATTTAATGTTAAGCGGTATATTTTCGGGGACAATATCGGATTTTTCGTTTAAATTCCAAGTCAAAACGTCGCCCGCGTATACGATAAGGCGCGCCGGATATGTAATAAGGTCGCCGTTTCTTCTAAAGTTTCCCGAAAATTTGATTTTTTTCCAATGAGTAGAAGATATGCCGCAAAAGGATCTTAAAAAATTTTTTGCAAGCGCGTTGTTAAATTCGTACGGCACGATATATTTTATCTCGGACAAATTTTTCACCTTCAAGATATATAAAATCCCCCGCAACTCTCTGCGAGGGATTTTTTGCGTTTAATATTTCGGATTAGCCTTCACATAATCCACGGGACGAGACCAATCTACGTGCACTTTCGTGTTGTTCCAAAGGCGAGTGAGCGCAAGTTTAAGGCTCTTTTCGTCCGCAAGCGGGTCGATAGTTTCGGGGGTAAAATCCATCAATGTGTTATGCGGCACATTTATCTCGTGAGTCGTATGCAAATAGTCAAGCGTGAGTTTTCTGCCTTCTTCGTTTGCAAGAATAACATCTACTTCTTTTGTATTTTCATCGTATTCGATAACGCCGAGGTCGTTTTTATAACTTATAGCCACGCTGTATGTAGCGTTCATACAATCATCTCCTTGAGGATTTTTCTGTATTATACAAAATATTTTGATTATTTTCAAGGGAGAAAAAACGCAGTGCGAAGATTTTTACGGATTTTTAAAATATTTTTCCGTTCTGATCTTTTCCCCATCGGTATAAAAATATATCGCCCCGTCCCTATCCGTCCTGAATATTTTTGCGCCGTTTTCGGTTAGATTTTTAAGAGTGTCACTATGAGGATGCCCGAAGGAATTGTCCGCGCCGACGGAAATTACCGCAAATTTGGGGCTTACGCTCTTTAAAAATTCAACGGAACTTGAGGTTTTAGAGCCGTGATGCCCCACTTTTAATATGGTTGCGTGAATATCTTCGCCGTTTGCCGCAAGTTTTTCTTCGTCATCTTTCACCATATCGCCCGTTACAAGCACGCTTGCCGCGCCGTAACTTACGCGGTAGAGATTGGACATCTCGTTTTCGCCCGCGGCGGTTTTCGGCGCGTAGAGTACTTCAACCTTTACGCCGTCAATCGTAAAAACGTCGCCTTTATTCGGTACGCTGAACGTCGTTTTTTCCATAACGTTTTGGCTGACTTTCATACTTTTTTGATAAGCGTCGATTCCTTCGTTTGCGGTTATTACGGCTTTTACGGGAATGTGTTTAAGTATGCCGCCCGCGCCCGCCGCGTGGTCTTCGTGAGCGTGGGTTAAAAATATATAATTTAATTCCGTTATATCGTGATATAGAAGGAAGGGAACATCTACCTTTGCGCCAACGTCAAACGCGCCGTCGCGAACGCCTCCGGTATCAAGCATAAACGCTTTGCCGTTTGGCGTTTTTACCACCATAGCGTCGCCCTGCCCTACGTCTATAAAAGCGAACATAGCCTCTTTCGGACGAGTAAAAATTAAAGTTAAACCTATTAGCGCAAATATTATGCAAAATAAGCCGAAAGATTTTTTGTACGGCTCTAAAATATTGCGGAGTTTTTCTCGAATGGATTCTTCAAGCAATATCGGAATAAAGAGCAAATAGTAAACCGCGCTTAAAAACACGCCCATAGTCGGAAGATAAATCGAGCCGTAAGGCATTTTTGCAAGTAGGCGCGTAAGTTCGTAGACAATACCAAGTATTAAACTGTCGAATAAAAATATAACGCCACCAAAAAACGGCAATATAAAGGCGACAATCCCCGCGAAAAGCCCTATAACGATAATAAATTCAACTATCGGCACAACGAGTAAATTTGCCAAAAGCGACGAAATCGAAAGCCTATGAAAATAATAAGCGACGATGGGAATAGTCAAAAGCGTTGCGCCTATAGTGAGCGCGAAACTTGCGGAAAGCGCGTAAGGAACGCGGTACGAAGTGAAAATTTTTGTAAGTTTAGGCGTTAGGCATATAAGCCCCGCAGTTGCGAGAAAAGAAAGCTCGAAACTTATATGAAGGAGTAGCAGAGGATTATAGAGCAAAAACGCGAGCGCGACAAGGGTAAGCGCGCGTTTTGCGTCAGCGTCACGCTCTATTGCCGCGCCGAAAAACGCGAGAGAGCCCATAACGGCGGCGCGAAGGGCGGGCGGAACAAATCCCGCCAGCATTGTGTAAAAACTTATAATGATAATTATTAAAAGAGTAAGAAAAATTTTAGGAAGACGAAAAATTTTGCCAAGATACGCGATTACAACGGCAAGCATACTGATATGCGAGCCGGAAACAGAAAGTATATGTACAATCCCCGTAACGGTAAAGGCTTCGACAAGTTCCTCTTTTAGACCGCTATAGCCGCCGAAAAGCATAGCGAAAATCGCCGCCGCGTCCTCTTTAGGCATAACTTTTTCCATAGCTTCCTTATAATGCAAGCGAATTTCAGCGGCTTTTCGTAAGACGGGATACTCGTCTCCTTCGATGATTTTTACGCCGCTTTTTCCTCCGAAAGCTTCGGCGGTTATTCCCTCCGATAAAAAATGAGTAAACCTGTCATACGCTCCCGGGTTTCCTGCGGGGCGTACTTTTTTTATATTTGCAAACGCTTCCAAAGTATCGCCGATTTTTGCGTTTTCGCCTTTATAAGGCGCGTAAAAATATACTTTGCCGACGGCTTTTTTACGCTCGTTAAACTGTTCGATTTCCTTTATTTCAAGAGTATATCTAGCCCGTAAATTTTCGTTTTTTTCGGTAATTCGCGGCTCTTCCGTTATCGTTCCGATTATATGAATTTCTTCGCCCGCAAAACGCGAAATATCGTTTTGCGACAAAGTCATAATATCCGTAAATCGAATCGCGCCGATGAGAAAAAATATAATCAAAAACAGCGGATAAATTCTTGGTGATTTTTTATAAAATAAGATAATCGCGGCAATAAAAAAGACGGCAAAAATCGCCGTCAAAGTCAAAATTGAAATATGTAAATTATGAGCAAAAACTATCCCTAGAGCGCAAGAAAATAATATAACGGCAAGAAATGTTCCTCTGTATTTTTCCTCCATCTTGCCACCCGCTTTTTAAACTTTTATCTTATCTTTAAATTTTTCAAAAGTTTTTTCGCCTATTCTCGGAACATTTTTAATTTCTTCAATAGTTTTAAAATTGCCGTGTTTTTCGCGGTATTCTATGATGCTTTTTGCCGTCGCCGGTCCTACGCGCGGAAGCTTTTGCAGTTCTTCTGCGTTAGCCGTATTTATGTTTATTATGTCGCTGTTTGCGGATGAATTTTCGGATAAAACATCTGCCGTTCTTCTTGCGTGAATTGTAATTTTATCTCCGTCTTGCACTTTGTCCGCCATATTCAAATCGTCAGTATCGGCGTTTGCCAAAAGTCCGCCGGCAAGATTTATTACTTCGCCAAGTCTTGCGCCTTCATTAGTATATATAAGTCCGGGTTTTGCAACTGCGCCTTCGATATAGACTACTATTTTTTTGTCCGTTTTTTCTTTTAATTCCGTTGCTTCGATTTTATTGTTCGCAGTAGAATTTATTTCAACGGCGTCGTTTGCGTAAAGATTATAAAAAGCGTTTCCGACAAAGAGAGCCGCAACTAAAAGAAGAGCGACGACAAATTTTTTATCCATAAAACGCTAATCCTTTCTTATGAAAAACAATTCCGTGTAGAGAAGTTCTTCATTGTCTTTATAAGCGTTTAATTCTTCGATTTTGTGGATATTTTCGTTGTTATCTTCAGTTTCGTCCATACGAATATATCCTTTGTAATTATCGTCTAAAAACTCAATTAAAGGTGTAAAAACTTCCTGATTAGCATAGACTTTTGGATTAAATTTAATAATAAGCGGGACGTTTGAATGAGTTATTAAATATCTCGCGCCTAAGATGATTTTCGCCTCATAACCTGCCGCGTCTATCCAAATATATTTTATCTCGCTGTTTAAAATATTGTTTGTTTTTAAATAATCGTCAAGCGTTTCGGTTTTATTTTCTTCATCTTTGTTTTCGCCGTCGCCCAAAACTAAATTTTCCGTTCGCACAACGTCGAGCATATCGTTTAAGATTAAATTGCAAGCCAAAAGTTTATAGGTAAGCGGCGCGGGTTCAAACGCCAAAACTTGAATATCGGGGTCTAGTTTTTTATAAAAGTAAATACTTTTTGCGCCGATGTTTGCGCCTATATCCAAAAAATATTTTCCCTTCAAATTCGGATAAAATTTTTCGGATAATTTATAAAACATTTCCATTTCATCTTGAGCAAAATTTTTCTTGTTTATATACATTTCGCCCATAACTTTATCGTCGTCCGCTTCTCCTAAATACGAAATATCGTTAGCCGTTACGGAGGCAAATTTTCCAAACTTCCTAAGCGCGAAAAATTCCGTGTGGCGACGGCTTATATTATTCTCTTGTAAGATTTCATAGGCAACGTTTTCATGCTCTGCCCAACTGTTTAAATCGTTTATAAAAATCACTTTTTTTTCGTTTATCCCAAGGCAACGAAACATAGCGTTTAAAAAATCCTTATTCTTAATATCGTTGTCGGCGACAAGTATCACGTCGTAATTTTTATCAAGCAAAAAACTTCCGTCGCCGTTTATAAATCTTTCTTTCGTTATGTAAGCGATTATCTCGGTTTCTTCCTTTAAATTAAACGCCATCCATTTGTTGTACTCGCCAAGCAAATCTATCATTGCAACTTTCATTTAACCACCGTTTTCTTTTAGTCTAGTTTTAATTTTCTCTTGCAAATTGACTAGTTTTATGATATATTAAATCTAACGACAGCACCGCTAGAGTAGGTCAAATCTTTGGCTTACCCTCATCTAGCAGTGCTTTATTTATTTCTTTAAGTTCGAGCGAATAAATTCGATGCCCATAGATTATTGATTCTTTCACTGTTATGTAAGCAAAGTTTCTATCGTTTATTTCAGAAATAAATCGTTTTATTGACTTTACATTAGGCGAATTATTTTTATCATCGCCATCAATTTTATAAAGTTTGGCATTTTCAAACAACGCTTTTATTTCTGCTACAGCGTCTAAATGCTCATCTCGTGTAAAACCTCGTCGAATTGATTTATTTACTGCCGTATTGGAAAGCATTTTATTTATGCCCGTTATGCCAAAACTTGCTTTTATACCTGTTGCAGAGTTTGTTATTTCTTGATTTTTGAGAAAAAGCAATTCTTCTCTTACAATATCTGTGTGAGTTTTTTTACTATTATTTCTCATTAACGCTCTTCCAATATATCGTCAATTTCCTTAAACAATTCTTCAACGAGCTGATTTTCCGGCACTTTTCTTATTATTTCGCCTTTTCTAAACACAAGTCCTTCTCCTTTGCCGCCGGCTATGCCTACGTCCGCCGTTCTTGCTTCTCCGGGGCCGTTCACTACGCAGCCCATTACCGCCACTTCTATCGGCTCTTTTATGTTCGCCAGTTTTTCTTCTACTTTTTCTGCGATAGCGGGTAAATTTATGCACGTTCTGCCGCAGGTGGGGCAAGCTACAAGAGTCGGGCCGTATTCTTTTAAGCCCAACGCTTTTAATATTTCGTTCGCTACTTTTACCTCAATCACGGGGTCGCCGGTGAGGGATATTCTAAACGTATCGCCTATTCCTTCCGCCAAGAGCGCGCCTATGCCTACCGCGGATTTTATAATGCCGGACTTTACCGTTCCCGCCTCCGTTATGCCAAGGTGCAGAGGATAATCCACTCTTTCGTGCATCAAGCGATATGCGGCGATAGTTAGAGGTACGCTGTGGGCTTTAAGGGAAATTTTAATATCGTGAAAATTTTCCGCTTCAAGGAGCGCAATATGTTCCATAGCGGATTCAACCATAGCTTCCGCCGTGACGCTTCCGTATTTTGCCAATAGTTTTTTATCGAGCGAGCCTGCGTTTACGCCTATTCTTATGGGAATGCCCTTTTCTTTTGCAACTTTTACCACGGCGCGAACATTATCCGCACCGCCGATATTGCCGGGATTTAAGCGTAGCGCGGAGATGCCTTGATTCATCGCCTCTATCGCAAGCCTATAATCAAAATGAATATCCGCGACAAGGGGGACGCTTACTTCTCTTATGATGTTTCCGAGATTTTTAGCCGCGTCCATATCCGGCACGGCAAGGCGCACGATATCGCAACCCGCCGCGACAAGGGCGCGGATTTGCGAGAGCGTCGCCGCCGTATCCGTTGTTTTCGTATTCGTCATAGACTGCACGGAAATAGGCGCGCCGCCGCCTACGGCTACGTTTCCGATGTGAATTTGCCTTGTCATTTACTGTCCCCCTAAAAAGAGCCTTGTAATATCGTTTTTCGTCGCGTAAAGCATCAGCATAAGAAGAAGCGTCATACCAACAATTTGCGCAGCGTAAAGCACTTTGCCGTTAATCGGTTTTCTTATAATCCCCTCTATCATCAGCGCGAGAAAATGTCCGCCGTCAAGTACGGGAATCGGCAGAAGGTTGATAATGCCTAAATTTAAACTTAAAAACGCGGTAAAGTTCAAAAGCGGCGCGATGCCCATCTCCGCGACTTTACCCGTCATGTGAACAACTCCGACGGGTCCCGCAAGTCCGTCGCCCGAAAACTTCGACAAGAGCCGCCCGAGTTCGGCTATCATCTGCATAGTGATATTTACCGTATGCTTAACGGCCATAGTAAAAGAGTCGATAAACCCGACGGGTGTGGTAATCGTTGTCCCCATAACGCCGATCATATTGCGCTGGTACATCTCGTCGTAGGCGGATTCAAGTTTTACGCTGCTTTTTTTGCCGTCGCGCTCGTAATCTATCGTAATTTCGTCTGTGGCGGCGCGCACGTTGTTTACGACGTCGCTCCACACCGTTATTTTTGCGCCGTTTACCGTTAGGATTTTATCTCCCGCGCGAAGTCCGGCTTGTTCTGCCGGTTTACCAGCTGCGACGCCGCCTAAAATCGGTTCGTCGGACGGGGTGGAAACGCCGTTAAAGAAGAATAATCCCCAAAAGATAAATACGGGGAGCAGCAAATTCATCATAGAGCCGGCGATTATCACTATCATTCGCTTTGGTATCGATTTTTCGCAATAACCGCGCTCGCCTGCCTTATTATCCTCTTTTGTCATACCGGCTATATCGTTAAATCCGCCAAGAGGCACGGCGCGAATGGAATATGTCGTTTCGCCTCGTTTGTGGCTGATGATTTTCGGTCCGAAACCTATGGCAAATTCATCGACGCGCATACCCGTAAGTTTCGCCGTTACGAAATGCCCAAGCTCGTGCACCAGGACCAATACGCCAAAAACAACTATTACCGCTAAAACTGTCACTTTCTCTTATCCTTCCAATTATGAATATTTACCTGTCTCGCGCGCCCCAAGGCTAAAGCGTTTTCGGGCACCGCGTCCGTAATCGTTGACCCTGCGCCTATATAAGCGTTGTCCGCAACTTCAACGGGGGCGATTAAATTCGAGTTACAACCGACAAAAGCGTGATTTCCTACCTTCGTTCTAAACTTTTCTTTGCCGTCGTAATTTACCGTAATTGTACCGCAGCCCATATTTACGTCGTCGCCTATGTCGGAGTCGCCTATATAAGAAAGATGCGGAAGTTTCGTGTCTTTGCCTATATTTGAATTTTTCACTTCCACAAAGTTTCCGATTTTTACGTTTTCGGATAAATGCGAGTCCGGGCGAATATGCACGAATTGCCCCAAAATCACATTGTCGTCTATAACGGCGTCGTGGGCGTATGTAAATTGTCCTGTTACGCCGTTTCCGATTTTTACGTTTTGCAGGCGGATATTCGGACCAAGCTCGCAGTCCTCGCCTATAACGGTATTTCCTTCTATCCAAGTGAAGGGATAGATAACCGTATCTTTTCCGATTTTTACGTCTGCGTCAATAAAGGTGGACGCGGGATCCATTAAGGTTACGCCGCTTTCCATCAGTTCTTCGTTTTTTCGTTTGCGTAGGATTTTTTCGGCTTCAGCGAGTTGCGCCCTTGAATTTATGCCAAGAGTGAGTTCATATTGACGAGTTGAGAAAGCGGAAATTTTTTCGCCTTTGTTTCCCAAAATCTCTAAAACGTCGGGAAGATAATATTCTCCCTGCGCGTTGTCGTTTTTGACCTCTTTAAGAGCAGAAAACAGCGCTTTTGCGTTAAAGCAGTAAATACCGGAATTTACCTCTTTGACATGGCGCTCGTTTTCATCCGCGTCTTTGTCCTCAACTATCTTCATAAAAGTTTCGTCCGGCTTTCTGATAACCCTTCCGTACCCTGTGGGGTCGGGGACAATAGCCGTAAGCACCGTGGCGACGCAGCCCACTCTCTTATGCGATTCGTAAAACGATTTCAAAAGTTCGCCTGTTAAAAGCGGAGTATCGCCGCATAAAACCATAACGGTAGCGTCTTCGCCTTTAAGCAAACTTTCCGCCTGCATTACGGCGTGACCTGTGCCGAGTTGCTCCTTTTGCTCCACACACTCAGCGTTTATGGAGGCGCGGACCATATCGCTTCCAAAGCCGGTCACCACAATATTTCTGGTTGCGCCCGCGTCCTTTGCCGCGTCTAAAACGTGCTGCACCATAGATTTACCCGCGACTTTATGCAAAACTTTCGGAAGTTTCGATTTCATACGCGTGCCTTTTCCTGCCGCCAAAATAACGGTAATTAAATCGCTCATATTGTCCTCCGTATTCATTTCTTTTCCCGCGTTTCCATAGCGTCCAAAAGAGTTTGCTCCGAATGTTCCATATGGACGAGAGCCGCTTCCTTTGCCGCCTCCGCGTCCCCTTTTGCGATAGCGTCGACCATCGCTTTATGCTCTTTTAACGTTGCCTCAAGCCGCCCGGGGTATGACATTGAAAGAGTTCTAAACCTTGTGAGCTGTTCTCTTAAATTTGAGATAACCCCGACAAGACGCTCATTTCTTGAGGCTTGATAGAGCATATCGTGAAATTTTATATCTGTTTCGACGATTTTTTCCATATCCTTCGCTTTTATGTACCGCCCTATTTCCACCAAAAGCCGCTGAAGGGTTTCAAGCTCGTCCGAGCTTATGCGTTCGGCCGCTAAAGAACTTGAAAGGGATTCGAGGGCGCGGCGAATTTCAAATATCTCGTTTATGTCGCGAATTGTGATGCTTGCGACATACGCGCCGCGCCTTGGCATCATAATAACGTAACCCTCTTGATCGAGTTTTCGTATCGCTTCCCTTACGGGCGTGCGGCTGACTCCTAATTCTTCCGAAAGCTGAATTTCCATAAGCCTCTCGCCGGGAGAAAGCACCCCGGAGCGTATCGCTTCTCTTAACGCTTCCGACACAACCTCTCTCAAAGGCTCGTAAGTATCTAATTGAATGGGTGAAAGTTTACCCATAAAATCACCTCTATATGTTGTTGTAGTTTATGACTTCAACATTCTTTTCTCTCAATAAATTCAAAACTTTTTCGGAACTTGCGGCTTTATATTCCGTTATAAAATCGTGCTTCCAACCCGCAATCGCCGTTATAGCCGCGTTATCCGTCGCGGGGTGCATCATAACTTCCGTTGCGCCTTCCTTTAAGTTTTGAATTTCGTTTATCAAAAAATCTTCCGATACTGCCTCGCCCGCTACAATACCCGCAAAATTATCGGGCGATTTAAAATTATGCTTTTTAGCCGTAAATTTTGCGTAAGTCGAAAGGCTAAAGAGTCCGAAACGCCCGATTAGTTGTTTTATGTTCGTGCTTTCTCCGCTAAAAAGCGGCGTATGAGATATTCTCATCTTGTATACGTTAGCTTTTTTCGCAAGTTCAACGGCGATTTCAAGCACGCCGGGCGCGTGGTGCAAGTGCTGATGGCTGTCTATATGCGTGATTTTAAGCCCTGACCGCTCGATTTTTGCAAACTGCGCGGCCAGTTCCGTTTTGATGTCGTCGAGTGAAATTCTTCCCATAAAATACGCTTTTAAAAAGCTCATATAATCGGGGTAAAATTTGCCGTCTTTATCTGTAAGCGTAGGTATGTTTTCCTTCGGCGAAAGCGGCGTATCGTCGACAAGCGTCAAATGCAACCCTACGCCAAGCATAGGCGCAGACTTTGCGACGCTCACGGCATCATCAAAAGCCGCGCCCGTTGTCATAAGCGTAGCTGAACGGAGAGCGCCCGTTTCGACGGCTTTTTTCACCGCTTCGTTAATTTTTATATGTCTTCCGAAATCGTCCGCGTTTAAGATTATTTTTTTCAATTCGTCAAACTCCTAACGGGCGCGGGGATTCTGCCGCCTCTTGCGATAAAGGCGTCGCTTGCGAAATTATTTACCTTCATAATCGGCGCGGAGCCTAAAAGTCCGCCGTAGTCAACCATATCGCCCGCGACTTTTCCGGGCACGGGAATAAGTCTTACCGCAGTAGTTTTGTTGTTCGTCATGCCTATAGCCGCTTCGTCCGCGATAATCGCCGAAACGGTAGACGCGGGAGTATCGCCTTCAATCGCTATCATATCAAGACCGACGGAGCAGACGGAAGTCATCGCCTCAAGTTTTTCTATTGAAAGCGAGCCGTTTTTAACGGCGGCTATCATTCCCTCGTCCTCGCTTACGGGAATAAACGCGCCGGAAAGTCCGCCGACATGACTCGTCGCCATAAGTCCGCCTTTTTTTACCGCGTCGTTTAAAAGCGCGAGAGCCGCCGTGGTGCCGTGCGCCCCGCATGATTCCAAGCCCATTTCTTCGAGAATTCTTGCGACGCTGTCGCCTACCGCAGGCGTCGGCGCGAGGGACAAATCTATAATGCCAAACGGCGCGCCCAAGCGTTTTGAGGCTTCTTTAGCCACAAGTTGACCGACCCTTGTTATTTTAAACGCCGTCTTCTTTATCATTTCCGCTATTTCGGTAAAGTCCGCGCCTTTTAAATCTTCCAATGCGTGTTTGACAACGCCCGGGCCTGACACGCCGACGCTTATTACTTTTTCCGCTTCCGCTACGCCGTGAAACGCTCCCGCCATAAAGGGATTATCTCCGGGCGCGTTGCAAAATATCACAAGTTTGGCGCAGCCTATGGCGTTTTTGTCACGCGTAAGTTCCGCCGTTCGTTTTACCACTTGCCCCATTTCCCGCACCGCGTCCATATTTATTCCCGCTTTTGTGGAGCCGATGTTTACGGAAGAACAGACAATATCCGTCGCGGCAAGGGCTTCGGGGATAGAATTTATAAGCGTTCTGTCGCCTTTTGTAAATCCTTTTTCAACAAGAGCGGAAAAACCGCCGATAAAATTTACGCCGACTTCTTTTGCGGCTTTGTCCAAAGTTTCCGCTACGGGAACGTAACTGTCCGTATTCGTGGCTTCGGCGGCTATCGCGATTGGCGTCACGGCGATGCGCTTGTTAATAATCGGTATGCCGTACTCAGCTTCTATGTCTTCGCCGGTTTTCACCAAAAATTCCGCCTCGCGTGTTATCTTTTCGTATATATTCTTACAAAAATTATCCAAATTCGGATGCGCGCAGGAGCGAAGCGAAATGCCCATAGTAATCGTGCGAACGTCCAGCCTGTATTCGGTTATCATTCGGTTTGTTTCCAAAATATCGTCGACTGTTATCAAATATATCACGCCTTTATATGTATTATTTTTTGCATTATAGCATAAAAATTTTTATAATACTATTTTTTTCTGCTATATATTTTCAAACGGCATATTTTCAAACTTAATTTTCCGTAAAAATAATAAAAGATATAGAGGAAAACTAAAAATTCTGTCGAAGTTGATTTTTAAAGTATGGAGGTAGACGGGCGCAGAATATACTATGGAGAGCATATTTTATCAAGGATTGATGAGCAACCCTTTACCGAATCAAAAAGGAGAGAACATTATGGAAAAAGTTTGTCGGAATTGGCCAAAGGAAGCCTTTTCCAAAGACTTAATCAACCCGAATTCTTGGAAAGAATTTGAGGAAAACGCAAAACTTGCTGCGGCGGAGGTTTATCGACTTCCCGATATGGCGGCGGCAAAGGAAAAGCTCATAGAACTTTTAAAATCGCTAGAGGTTAAATCAATACTTGCCGTAGGGGGCGACGAATATCCCGCGCTTGATAAACTCTATAAAGACCTTGCCGCAGAGGGCAACGCTATACACACGGAAAAATTTGATATTGCCGAATCTGCAAATACCGCAGATCTTGGCATAAGCACCGCAGAATTCGGTATAGGCGAAACAGGGAGCCTTTGCGTTGATAATTATTCTTACGAAGCCAGAGTTACGAGTATGATGCCACCGGTAAATCTCGTATTTATGAACGCCGATTACACAACAACAGATGTGGATACCGCTTTTGACGTTATTTCAAAAGTATTTGACAAAGGCTATATGGGATTTGTAACGGGTCCCTCCCGTACGGCGGATATTGAAAGAGTTCTTTCTCTTGGCGTGCACGGTCCCAGCCGCCTTATTATTTTTGCTATGGACAGCGGTATGGAAAGGAGCGACGACTGATGTCAAGAGACCTGCACAATGAAATTAAAACTAAACTTAAAGACGATATAATGCAAGGCGCGCTTACAAAATTTGCGGAACAGTATCCGGGCGCCCGCTTAAAATCATACGAAAACGTAGGCGATGGCAGCCAAGAGGCGATTGACGAATTAAGGGACGACCTTCGGGATATGAAACTTCGCACGGTGGATAGCATCGAAAAATACGCGGACGAGTTCCAAAAATCCGTTGAGGCTCGCGGCGGCGTTGTTTATCGCGCAAAAGACGGCGATGATTTAAAAGAATATCTCATTAAAATCGCAAACGAAAACGGCGTAAAACGCATTGTTAAATCAAAATCAATGGCGACAGAAGAAATCCACTTAAATCACGACCTGGAGGAAAAAGGATTCCACGTGAGAGAAACGGATTTAGGAGAGTGGATGCTGGCCGTAGCGGGGCAAAAGCCCTCCCACATGGTTATGCCGGCTATTCATCTCAACCGTCAACAATGCGCAAAATTCTTTTCACAAGAGTTAAAAGAAGAAATTCCGAGCGACATTCCCTTTATGATTCAAACGGCTCGTCGCGTGCTTAGAGAAGAATTTCGCGCGGCGGATATGGGCATCACCGGCGCGAACTTCGGCGTAGCTGAAAACGGCGCGATAGGTCTTGTCACAAACGAAGGCAACGCCCGTCTGGTAACAACGCTCCCGCGTATTCACGTTGTCATTATCGGTTATGAAAAACTAATCCCCAAAGTCAAAGACATAGCGAAAATCGTGCGACTTCTTCCGAGAAACGGCACCTGCCAGCGTATGACCAGTTATATGACTATGATTGACGGCCCTACGCCCGTTATTTACAAAAAAGACGGCGAATGGGTGGAAGAAAATCGTAAACAATACGTTATTCTTTTGGACAACGGCCGCTTAAAAGCCGCGCATGACCCAAAAATGCGTCAGGCTTTCCAATGCGTGCGTTGCGCTTCTTGCCTTAACGTTTGCCCGATATGGACATTGGTCGGCGGTCACGTTTACGGTCATATATATTCCGGCGGTATCGGCGCAATTTTGACGGGACTTTTGGGCAAGGGCAGTATGGAAGCATTCGGGCAGTTCAGCGATCTCTGCATCGGTTGCCGCAAATGCGTGTCAATATGCCCCGGCAAAGTGCCAATCCCGGATCTTATCGACGAGCTTCGTCATCGCAACGTAAAAGAAAAAGGATTAGCCTTCCCCGAAAAAATGGCGTTTCAACACATTCTTACAAATCGCAAATTGTTTCACACCTTGCTTCGTACCGCATCTCTCGCGCAAAAACCCGTGCAAAGCGGCAAATTTATTCGTCATCTCCCGCTTTTCTTCGCGCATCTTACGGAAGGAAGAAGTCTTCCCGCCGTATCCGATAAACCGTTCCGCGACAGAATGGCGGAACTGTCAAAAAATAACCCGAAAAATCCCGTTAAGCGCGTAGCTTTCTTCAGCGGTTGCAACCTTGATTTCGTATTCCCCGATACCGCAGAAAACGTGGTAAAAGTCTTGCAGGATTTGAATATGGAAGTGGTATTCCCCGAGGCGCAAAGCTGTTGCGGCAAACCCGCCATAGGTATGGGCGACAGGGATACGGGCAAAGTTTTGGCGAAACAAAACATCGAAGCCTTTGAAAAAGCCGGAGCGGATGTAATTGTCTGCGCCTGCCCCACCTGCGCCGAAACCCTTGAAAAAACCTACGTTGAAATGTTTGCGGAAGATTCCAAGTGGCGTACGAGAGTCGAACTTTTCGCCGCAAAAATTCGCGAGTTTACCTCTTTTGTCGCGGAAGAATACGAAAAACAAGGTCGCCTAAAAGAAACCGAAGGCGCGGAAAAAGTCACATACCACGATTCTTGTCATATGCGTCGCGGACTTAACGTTTGGAAAGAGCCAAGAGCGTTGCTTAAAGCCGCAAAAGACGTTGACTTTGTGGAAATGCACAACCCTGACAAATGCTGCGGTATGGCTGGCGCGTTCGGTATGCGTTACGCGGAAATTTCCCTGCCTATGCTAAAGGAAAAACTCAACAACGTTAAAAACACAGGCGCGTCAACCGTCGCGGTAGCTTGCCCCGCGTGTATGATGCAAATTGGCGGCGGTCTCGATCAAGACCTCCCGGACGTTAAAGTAAAACACATAGCCGATATTTTAGCCGAACGACTTTGATTTTTTTTAAAACCTTACTTTCTTTTCTCTTTTTTATCCCCCCGCAAGGGGGGGACAGGTAAAAAAGAGAAAAGAAAAGAAACAAAAGAAAAAGAGAAAAAATTTTAATATAAAAAATTAAAAATGTAATGCCTAAATTTTAGAATTTAAGTTTGATAAAGTTTTTTCTTTCTCTTTTTTCTTTGTTACTTTCTTTTTTCTCTTTCTTTTTTTCAAAAAAGAAAGAGAAAAAAGAAAGTAAGGTTTGAAAAATAATTCCAATGAAGAATGGAAGGAGGACGGCTATGGAGATTTTAGTCTGCATTAAGCAAGTGCCGGGCTCTAACAAGGTGGAGGTAGACCCTGTTACGGGCGTTTTGAAGCGCAGCGGCGCGGATGCGAAGATGAATCCTTATGATTTATACGCGCTTGAAACGGGACTGCGGTTAAAGGAAAAATACGGCGGAAATCTCAGCGTTATAACTATGGGACCGCCGCAGGCGAAAGCGGTTATACGAGAAGCTTTCGCTATGGGAGCGGATAGAGGCGCGATTATCACCGACAGAAAGTTTGGCGGGGCGGACGTTTTAGCCACGAGTTATACGCTTTCGCAGGGCATAAGGAAGTTTGGGAAGTTTGACCTTATAATCTGCGGACTTCAGACCACCGACGGAGATACGGCGCAGGTAGGTCCGGAAGTTTCCGAGCAACTTGATATACCCTGCGTCTCAAATGTGCGCGATATAAAGGACGCAGACGATAAAAATTTAACCGTAGATATGGAAATGTCGGAAGATATTGAAAAGGTAAAAATTTCTTTCCCCTGCCTTATCACCGTACAAAAAGATATAAACGAGCCGCGTCTGCCCTCTTATAAAAAAGCAAAGGCTACGGCACAGCGTGAGATTTTGGAATTTACCTTGAAGGATATGGAGGACACGGACGAAAAGCACTACGGTTTAAGCGGGTCTCCGACTCAAGTGCAACGCATCTTCCCGCCCAATCACGAAAAATCGCAAGAAACGCTTACAGGGACGGGAGAAACTTTGGCGGGCACGATATACGCCATATTAAAGCAGAAAAAATTCGTTGCGTAGGAGGGAAGGAGCATGGGAAAACTTATCGTCCATCAAGATAAAATCACGGATATAAAAGCTCTTACGGCCCTTTGTCCCTTCGGAGCTATGGAGGATAAAGGCGGCAAACTTGAAATTTCCGCCGCTTGCAAACTCTGTAAGCTCTGCGTCAAAAAAGGCGGAGGCGCGGTGGAATTTGTCGAAGAAGTTGAAGCCGCGATTGATAAATCCGAATGGAAGGGAATCGCCGTCTACGTCGATCATGTCGATAGACGCATTCACCCGGTTACTTTTGAACTTATCGGGAAAGCCAAAGAACTTGCGGCTAAAATCAATCAACCGGTTTATGCCGTATTTATCGGAAGCGATATAAAAAAAGAAGCCGAAGAAGTGCTGCACTACGGCGTTGATAAGGTTTTTGCCGCCGACAACGAACTTTTGAAGGATTTCAAAATTGAGACCTATACAAAAGCCTTCGAACTCTTTATCAATATGGTAAAACCCGCCGCTATTTTGGTGGGCGCGACTCCCGTCGGTCTTCAGCTTGCCCCAAGGGTTGCGGCAAGATTTAAAACGGGACTTACCGCCGATTGTACGGTGCTTGATATACACGAAAATACGGATTTGGTACAAATTCGTCCGGCTTTCGGCGGCAACATAATGGCGGAAATTTTAACGCCTAACACTCGCCCGCAAATGGCTACGGTGCGCTATAAGATAATGGACGCGCCGGAAAGAATGGACGAGGCTAAAGGCAGTATTGAAGAAATAGCTATCAACGATAGTGTTTTAACGTCTCGCGTAGAAGTTTTGGAAATAACCAAAAAGCCGAAAGAAATCGGTATCGAAAACGCGGATATTCTAGTTGTCGCAGGGCGCGGAGTCAAGAAGAAGGAAGATTTAAAGCTGATTGAAGATTTGGCGGCGGCGTTAGGCGGAGATTTTGCCTGCACCCGTCCCCTTGTCGAGTGCGGATGGATGGACGCAAAAAGGCAAATAGGTCTTTCCGGGCGAACGGTGCGTCCGAAACTCATCATAACCTGCGGAGTATCCGGCGCGATACAATTTTTGGCGGGAATGGATCACGCAGAAGAAATATTCGCAGTGAACACCGACCCGAAAGCGTCCATATTTAAAGCTGCAAATTACGCCGTAGTCGGAGATTTATACGAGATAGTGCCAAAATTGACGGAGATGATAAAAGCGGGGAGGGCGATCTTATGAGCAATTATAAGCAAATGACAGAGGAAGATCTCTCCTATATCGCAAGTTTTATGGACAGGGATCGCCTGCTTTGGAAAGACGAAATCAACGAAGAATACAGCCACGACGAACTGGCTTTTGAGCGTTCTTACCCCGACCTTGTGGCGCGCGTAATTTCTGCGGAAGAAGTATCAAAACTTCTCGCCTACGCCAACAAAGAACATATAGCCGTAACGCCGAGAGGCGCGGGCACAGGGCTTGTAGGTGCGGCAGTCGCTGTTGAAAAGGGCTTGATGATTGACACCACGCTGATGAATCACATTTTAGAGCTTGACGAGGAGAATCTAACGCTAACCACAGAACCTGGCGTGCTTCTTATGGAACTTAAAGCTTATGTGGAAGAGAGAGGATTTTTCTATCCTCCCGACCCAGGCGAAAAATCCGCCACAATAGGCGGCAACATCAGCACTAACGCGGGAGGTATGACGGCGGTAAAATACGGCGTTACCCGCGATTTTGTGCGCGGGCTTGAAGTGGTACTCGCAGACGGCACTATTTTAGAGCTTGGCGGCAAAGTTGTAAAAAACAGCTCCGGCTACGATATAAAAAATATGATAGTAGGCTCTGAGGGAACTTTAGCCTTTATCACTAAAGCCATACTTCGCCTTGTGCCGTTGCCGAAGAAAAACGTCAGTCTTCTTATTCCGTTCCCGACCCTTGAAAAAGCCATAGGCACGGTCCCTCTTATAATAAAATCCAAGTCTGTTCCAACCGCCGTTGAATTTATGGAGCGTGAAGTTATACTTGACGCGGAAGAATATTTAGGGAAAAAATTCCCCGATAATCAAGCGGACGCTTATTTGCTCCTAAAATTTGACGGCAACTCCACCGATGAAATCAACGCTTATTATGAAGATGTTGCGCAGATTTGCCTTGCACAAGGCGCGCTGGACATTCTTATAGCTGATACGGAGGAGCGTTCCACACCCGTTTGGAAATCTAGGGGCGCGTTTCTTGAGGCAATAAAAGCCGGCACCACCATGATGGACGAAGTGGACGTGGTTGTTCCGCGTAATCGCGTAAACGAATTTGTGGAGTATGTGCATAATCTCAGAAAAGAAATTGGCATACGATTAAAATCCTTCGGTCACGCAGGAGACGGAAATCTTCATGTATACATTTTGAGGGACGATTTGCCCGAAGACAAATGGAATGAGTTTCTCAACCTTGCTATGGATAAAATGTACGCAAAGGCAAAGGAACTGAAAGGTCAAGTTTCCGGCGAACACGGCATCGGTCTTGTCAAGCGTCCTTACCTTAAAGAATCGCTTCCCATCGAATCGCTTGAGATTATGCGAGGAGTAAAAAAAGCCTTCGACCCCAACAATATTCTAAACCCTCACAAAGTTTGTCAGATGTAGTGTTTTAAAAACCGTACTTTTCTTTCTTTTTCTTATAAGAAAAAGAAAGAAAAGTACCAAAAGAAAGAAAAAGAATTTTAATAAAAAATAAAAATATAAAGATTAAGTTTAGAATAAAAGTCTGGTAAAGTTTTTTCTCTCTTTCTTTTCTTTGTTACTTTCTTTTCTTTCTCTCTTTTTTTCAAAAAAGAGAGAAAGAAAAGAAAGTAAGGTTTTATTACTAGAAAACAGAAAGGAAGAAATATATGCTCGCAGTTATTGCGGCGATACCCATAATCCTCACCATTATTTTAACCGTCGGGTTTAATATGGCGGCAAAAAAAGTTCTGCCCATTTCTTGGCTCTCCATAGTTATTATCGGGCTGTTTTACTGGGGAATGGATTTTCAGCATGTAGCGGCTTATACCGTTATGGGATTTTTGGGTTCAATAGACGTGCTCTTAATTATCTTCGGCGCGATTTTGGTTATGAATACGCTAAATACCGCAGGGGCAATGAAGCGGATAGAGGGAATGTTTAACAGCATTTCGGAGGACGCCCGTATACAGCTGATTATCATCGGTTTTGCATTTAGCGCGTTTATAGAGGGCGCGGCCGGATTTGGCACGCCCGCGGCTCTTTGCGCGCCGCTTCTTATCGGTTTGGGATTTCCTCCGATGGCGGCTGCCATATCCTGCTTAATATTAAACTCTACACCTGTTCCTTTCGGAGCCGCAGGCACGCCTACAAATGCGGCTGTAGCGGCGGTGGCGGGTGAACTTTCTTCAATGGGAGCAAATGTGGAAGAATGGACGCTTAGTCTTTCCTTTGCGACTACTCTCGGAATGTGCGTAGGCTGTTTTTTCGTTTTGGCGTTCACTATCGGGTTAATCACGAAAATGTTCGGCGAAAAAAAATCATTCGCGGAAGTTATCCCGGTTTTGCCATTTTGCTTGTTCACAAGCATAGTTTTTAGTTCAGTCTCTCTTCCCATAGCGTATTTTATCGGCACGGAGCTTACGTCTTTGACTGCGGCGGCGGTAACCATTTTCGTGCTTTTGGGCGCGGCGAGAGTGGGCTTTTTAACACCGTCAACGATCTGGCGTTTTCCGGGAAAACAAACGAAAGAAAAGCATATCGTTCAGGAAAACGGCGGGCAAATGTCGCTCTTTAAAGCATGGACTCCGTACCTTTTCATTTCCCTTTGGCTTGTGCTTACCCGCATACCACAGCTCGGATTAAAGCCCATTATACAGTCTTTTTCCGTGGGGCTTGACAATCTCTTGGGAGTTGCGAACGCCTCTTGGTCGTTAAAGTTCGTCAATAACCCCGGGGCGTTCCCCTTTATGCTCGCGGTTATACTCGTGATTTTCCTCTATGGTCTTAAAGGCGAACAGGTAACGGAAATCGTAAAAAAATCTTGGAACCAATGCGTCGGCGCGTTTATTGCCCTCTTGTTCGGCTTCGCTTTAGTGTATATGTACCGCTATTCCGACGCAAATTCTGCGGGATTTGCCTCAATGCTAATCAGTATGGCGGAGGGTATGGCTAATCTTGCAGGCGACAATTTCTTCTTCACTGCTCCGTTTATCGGAACTATCGGCTCTTTTATGTTCGGCTCAAACACCGTGTCAAACGTTATGTTTACCCCGTTGCAGTTTGAAACGGCGCGTATATTGGATTTACCCACAATGATAATCGTGGCGCTTCAAAATCAAGGCGGCGCGATAGGCAATATGGTATGTATCAACAATATCGTAGCGGTCTGCGCCACTACGGGAATTTCGGGCGTAGAAGGAAAACTTATCCGCACCAACATCGCGCCTTGGATTATGTATTACGTTGTGCTTATCATAGTCGCGTTGGCGTTGATTAAGATAGGTTTTGCGTAAATGTAACCGAAAAAAAGGGGCTGTGAAAAAACTAAAAAGTTACAGAACTAGATAAAACGCCGGCGAGATTTTGCCGGCGTTTTATTATTTAGCGTAAAACTTTATTTTTATAAGCGAACACATATTAAAGTTCTTTTTCTCTTTTCTTTCTCTTTGCTTCTTTCTCTTTCTTTTCTCTTTTTCTTTCAAGAAAAGAGAAAAGAAAGAGAAAGAAGTTTTTTCACA
>JAGBKP010000065.1 GCA_017635875.1 Selenomonadaceae bacterium
GCTTCCGTGAGATTTGCCATAATGTTGTCAAGCCTTTGATTTAGTTCGGGGTCTTCATTTACGCCGTACTGTTGCTTTAATCTTTGGAAAAATTGTTGCCTGCCCTGCTCGTCGTTATTAACGGCTCTTATTTCGTTGTCAAGTTGCGTCGCGTATACTGCGCCGCCGATTAAAACGCCCCATATATTTGCCGCCTCCGCTTTAGGCGCGGGAGCAGGCGCATACGACAGCGTAAAAGCTAACGCCGTCGCGCTTAAAGCCGCGGTTATTTTTTTTGTTAAAGCTGAAAGTTTCATTTATTTTCCTCCTATAGCAATTTTCAATTTTATTGTCATAAATATTTTACTTTTTTCTTTTCTCTCTTTCTTTTGAAAAAGAAAGAGAGAAAAGAAAAAAGTAACAAAAAAGAAAAGAGAGAAAGAAAACTTTAATAAAAACAATATGGATATGTGACAATAATTCTAAAAAATGCTCTAATCTTCAAGCACCGATGCGGTTAAAAAAATCATCAGCTCGGATTCTGTTTTACTGTTTTTATTGTTGCGAAAAAATGCGCCAAGTATCGGTAAATCGCCCAAAAACGGCACTTTGGACAAACTTTTTGACTCTTCCTCGCCGATAAGTCCGCCTATTACCATTGTTTCGTTGTTTTTCAGGCGCACCGTGGTATCTGCGCTTCTCTCTTGAAAACGATAGGCTTTAAGCGATTCCACATATACGGGAGAACTTACCTCCGTATGCACTTTTGCGGTAATATATCCGTCGTCGCTTGCTTTTGGCGTATAGCGAAGAATAATTCCCGCTTCTTTATATTGCACGGAAGTCGTCACCGTGGAATTTGTGGTCGAAACCGTAGGCACGGGCACAGAGCCGCCGATGTTTATTACGGCTTCTTTTCCCTGCAAAGTGGTGATGTTCGGCTGAGATAAAATTTTCGCTTTGCCGTCTGTGATAAGCGCGTTTATTTTTGATTCGTAATAAAATTCGTAAGGATAACCTTCGGGACCTTTGCCAAAACGAATAATGCCCGGGATATTGGACGAGCCTTCAAATTCTCTTTCAAATTCCCTTGTGGTAGTTCGCCTTCTTACGCCCGTTTCTTCATCGTATTCGTATTCGTAAGTGAGTCTGCTGTTAGGGTACTGCGGTAGAGCCGACCAACGCCACTCGACGCCTAAATTTTTGGACGCGTCCTTTTGAACCGACACAACTTTTGCCATAAGCGAAATTTGCTTTGGCGGCGCGTCTAGTGATGCTATAAGCGTTTTCGCCATCTCTGCTTCCTTTGGCGTGCCGTAGAGAATAATCGCGTTGTTTGTGGGCGAAATCATAACGCGGCTCTCGTTTTCCGCTCGGTTTGAAACAGAATTTTGTCTGTTGCTCGTTTGCGCGGACTTTGCCGCGTTTGTCGAATTATTTTTCTTTAAAGCAAGATTTAACGCGCTTTCTATTGTGGAAAGCTCCGCGTGTTTTGCGGTGAAGGTGTACATCTGCCTTAAAGCCGCCGCGTTGTTTATACTTGTGACGATAACGGAATTATTCTTTTCTTCAACTGCAAAACCTCGAGCAGAGGCTATCATATAAAGCGCGTCAATAGGCTCAAGATTATTTATGTTTGTCGTAACTTTTCCGCTTACCTCGCCGTCTAAGACAAGATTGATATTTCCCGCTTTTGCGACGGTAAAGAGGAGAGTTTTAACGTCCGCGTCAACCGCGCGTATGTTGATGGGTTCTGCAAAGGCAGAACCGGCGAAGAATGTGAAAATCGCAAAAATCCACAATACAAGAGAAAATTTCCCGTAAAATCGCATAAATTCCCCCTATGGCGACAGCCATAATCGCCCTTTTTCGCTGTCGCATAAATAGTCAATATAATCATCTTCTATCGCTGTAACGGTTTTATTGTCAAAGGTATCTCCGATTTGCACTGTTACGGATTTATTTTCATCGGACAAAATCGCTGTTTTCCCGCTTTTACCGGTTACGGTTCCTTTTAGTTTCCACGTTGGCGAAACTTTCTCAACCGTTTGCGTCGCGTCTGATTTTGGAATTTTGTTCGTCAAAGGAGGATTTGAGCGAGGGGAAACTTTTTTATCCTTGTCGGTATCGTAAGACGTTTTTCCGGTTGTCGTTTCGTGAGTGTATCTAAAGGGATTTTTAATTTCGATATTCTCGCTTGCGACTCGAAGTCCCGTAATTTCAAGGTTGTTATTTTCGCCGTGTTCAGCCGTTTCTTTCTTTTTAGCGGGAACTTGTTCGCTATTAGCGAGGGTTACTCCGGCGTCTTCACTTTCTGACGGAAGAATAAGAGCGATAACTATTAAAAAGCACAAAGCGCTTAAAATCCATTTTCCTTCTTTGGACAACGGACTCACCTTTTTAGCCAGTATCCCGCGCTGTGGAGCTTTAACGCGATTTTTGCGACAAACGCCGTCAATATCGCGTCTTTAAAAGCGCCGCCGAGTATAACGGTTGAAAGCGCGATAACCTGTGAACTTTCCATTCCCAGCACATAAACAGAAGTAAGATAAAAATGACAAAGCCCTAAAAGATAAACGATAACCATTCCGATTAAGCCTATAACAAAAAGCGGCAAAAATCTCGGCGGATTTAAATTTCGCGATAATTTGCCGCAAACCAACGCTTCAATTATAAAAGCAAACAAAAAACCGAAAGTTGGGTGAACGACATATTGAGGACCGCCGCCCGCGGTAAATACGGGAATACCGATAAGCCCCATCAAAACGTAAACGGCAACCGCAAGAGCACCGAGTTTCGCGCCTAATACAAAACCCGCAAGAAGCGTAAAAACCGGTTGAAGCGTGATAACATAAGTCCCAATAGGGATTCTGACGAATGCGCCGACGATAATAAACGCAACAAAAAGCGCGACCAATACGATTTCTCTCGTTGTTAATTTCATATTATAATACCTTCTTTCCCTGCCCTTTTCGACAAAAAAGAAGAAATTCCTCTAATTTTGTCATATCGCCTTAACTTTAATCTACCCCGGGAAACGAAGTCACGTATTTTATCTTGATATCGGGGAAACTATCCACGAACTGCACCGTAAAATCCTCGCCGTACTCAACAAATTTCCATTCGCCGATTTTATTCGGAAATGAGTCTACAACTTTAACTCTTAAATCCGGAAAAGCATTTACCACTTTAACTTTAATATCGGCAAAATGCTCAACAACCTTAACCTTGCCGCAGAGTTTTATTCCCTTGTAGTAACCGTCCTTATTAACGGCGGACGCCGCAGATGCCGTAACAGTCATGGCAAATATGAAAAATACCGTAAAAATTGTCGTAAATTTTCGCATAATATGCCGCCTTCCTTTCGTCTACCTGCATATAATTAACATAGTGTTTGTACATTATCATATTTTTCATAAAATATCAACTATGTCGCGCGTGACGAAGGAAGAAAAAAATTCGCGTCGAAAAATAAAATGGGTGAGTTATATGGAAATTATTTTTGACAATATATCGCTTAAACTTGGCGGTAAATATATTTTTAAGGCGTTAAATTTAAAATTTTCTTCCGACAAAATTTATGTGATAAAAGGCGCGAACGGCAGCGGTAAGTCTACCCTTTTAAAACTTGCGGCGCATATTTTGCGACCTGATTTCGGAAAGGTTATTGTAAAGAGCGAAGGAAAAGAGCTAAAAGGGCGGGAATATCAAAATAAAATCGCTATGCTTACGCCCGAAATGAGACTTTATGAAAATCTTACCGCTGATGAAAATTTACGCTTTTTTGCAGGTCTTCGCGGTAAAAAGCCAAAAGGCGGCGATGTTTTAAGATTGTGGGAAAGAGTAGGATTGAGAGAAAACGAAACAGAAGGTAAATTTGCGATAAATCTTTCAACGGGTATGAGCCAACGGGTGAAATTCGCGATATTTTTATCCGCCGACGCCTCCGTTTGGCTGCTTGACGAACCTACAGCCAATTTAGACGACGCTGGGCGGGAAATGATTATAGCCGAAATAAAAAAAGCGCAAAAAAATAAGCTCGTCATTTTAGCTACCAATGACGAGCGGGAATTCGGCGTTGCCGATGAAATTGTGGAATTGTAAGGGTGTATTATGGTATATTCAAATTTAAGAGAAATAATAATCGTATTGAAAAAAGAAATTTTAACCGGCGCGCGCTTCAAGGGCGCATTTCTTACTATGCTTATGTTTTCCGTTACGACACTCTCCCTTATAAGTCTTATCCTTCAAGGGGCGGTTTTGGAAAGCGGCGCGCTTTCCGCCGCGTTTTGGACAATTATATTTTTTTCCGCAGGCGTCTCTGTCGACCGTCTTTTTATGGAAGAAGAATTTTCCGGCACCATAAAACTTTTAAGAATATACGGAGCGCCTTGCGCCGTACTCTTTGGGAAAACCCTTTACGGATTTATTTTGCTTGCCGCGCTTTCGCTCTTTACGTCGTTCCTTTTTATCGCGTTTTTTGATATAAATTTTACGCTGAATACGGCTAAAATGTTTTTCGCAAACCTAATCGTAGGCGCGGCTGGGCTTGCGACTTCCGGCGCGTTTTTAGTCGCGCTTTCCGCTTCCACAAAAGTAAAAAGCGGACTTTTCCCCGTGCTTATGCTGCCCATTACCCTTCCGATTTTGCTTTTATCCGCAAATATCACTTCAACTTTATTTGACGGCGGTTACGCAGAAATTTCTTCTCTTGCGCCGATATTTTTATACGATATGATTTTGGCAGTCGTCGCGTCAATTTTATTCGATTATGTGTGGTACGAGGATATTTAATCCCTCCTCAAATGTTCCGTATTGTTTATGAATTCGACCGTGGGATTTTCCGCGTAAACAACCGCGCTTACCGCCGTGTTGTATTGCCGTATTCTCCATATATTTTTAAGCGGCATTTCAAGCGCGTCCGCAAGCATACATCTTATAACTCCGCCGTGAGCCGCTACAGCGATGGTTTCGTTTTCATGAATTTTTACGAGTTCGCGAAGTCTTTTTACGGCGCGTTCTTGGAGAATGGGAAAAGTTTCGCCGTTTGGCACTTGCAAAATATCAGGGCGAGTTAAAAAATGATTCATACCTTCCGGGTATTTTAATACTATTTCTTCGTAGGTAAGTCCCTCCCAATCTCCGAAATTCATCTCGCGGAAGGCAATGTCAGGAATAACTTTCAAACCGAATTTTTTCGCGACAAAGTCCGCCGTTTCAACGGCGCGCGACAAATCGCTCGCATAAATCGCGTCTAATTTATCGAAAGGGAAATGTTTCGCCAAAAGCCGCCCCTGTTCGCGTCCTTTCTCCGAAAGCAGTATATCCGTTTGCCCTTGATATTTCCCCAAAAGGTTCCATTCGGTTTCGCCGTGACGTATAAGTATCACTCTTGTCATAACATAACTTCCTTTAAATTTTTAATCAATTTTTCATTGTCCTCGCGGCTTTTTATCGCTATGCGGATGAATTTTGAGTTTAATCCCGAAAAATTTTCGCAGTTTCTTACCAGTATATCTTTAGCTTTTAAACCTTCGCGGATTTTACGCGAGATATTTTCGTTTTCAAATTCGCAAAGTATAAAGTTAGCGGCGGGTTTATAGTGTTTAATATTTAGCGAATTAAGATTTTTCGTTAAAAATTCCTGTTCGCTTTTTAACCACAAAAGCGTGTTTATTTTGTAATTTTCATCCTCTACCGCCGCAGTTCCCGCTTTTGCCGCCAAAAGATTTACGCTCCACACGTCTTTTGCGGCGGAAAGTTTTTGAATTAAACCTTCTTCGGAAACTCCAAAACCTAAGCGAAGCCCGGGGATGGCGTAAAACTTTGTAAGCGAGCGAACGACAAACATTCGATTTGATCTTGCCGCCAAGTTTAAAAGTTCGTAATTTTTTTTGTTTTCGATAAAATCCATAAAGGATTCGTCTATAAATATAAAAGCGTCCGTATTTTGATGTAAATTTAAAATATCTTCTGCTTTTATAAGCGTTCCAGTTGGGTTGTTCGGATTTCCCAAAACTATCGCGTCAAAATCTTCGGCGCGTTTTTTTATTTTCTCTAACGGAAAAGAAAAATTATCAGACGACTTTAAATATATAAATTCGATTTCAGAACCTGCCGCCGTAGCCGCTCGCTCATAGTCCGAAAAAGACGGTGCGACGATTAAAACTTTTTTAAACCGCATAACGGAAAAAAAGAGATAAATAAGCTCCGACGCGCCGTTGCCTGCTATTATATTTTCCTTTGGCACTTCGTAATTTCTTGCCAAAACCTCAATAAGTTCTCGATTTTTCGGGTCGGGATAGTTTACAATATTGTTTATGTTTTCGGTTATTGCGCGTTTTACCGTATCGGACAGACCCAATGGGTTTATGTTTGCGCTAAAATCCAGCCAATTTTTAGTTTCCGAATATATATCTCCGCCGTGGGCGAATTTGTCCATAAATTTAGCTCCTTTTTTCGCGAATAATAAGATTATTATGACTTTTTTTATATCGTTTTACAAGCAGGAAAAAAATTTTTTTCGGCGAATATGCAAAAATAAATTGCAATTCCCTACAATTCGGAGGTGGATCTTTTGATAAGAAACGCGCTATTGGTGATGCTTAGCATTATATTTCTCGTAACGGCGGGTTCCTTGACTTATGTTTTTTACTATAATACGAAGGCGCAGATAGCGGAAGACAAAGAAAAACGAATAGCGGAGATGCCCCAAAAAGAAGAGCCTAAAACATTGCGGGACCAAATAAAACAGAAACAAAAGGAAAAAGAGGACAAACTAAAAGCAAAGAAAGAAGCCGAAAAGCGCGGCAACAAAGTGGATGCCGAGGACGAAGCGAAAGAAGACATAGCTCATCTTGTGCAGGATATGTATATAACGCCGCTTTCCGCAAACGATCGCGCTTATGAATATGAAGAACACGACGACGCCGGAATATTTTTGCATCCATACGTTATAGAGCATAAAGGCGGGGCTACGACCTTGCACTTAAAAGCCGGCAATCGCGGCGGCGCGCCGATGAATTTTGACACGATAGTCATAAAATGCGACAGCGGCGAAAAACAGTTAAAATTTCCTGCGGGCGGGCAAAGTAGTTCGGCTCAAGGGGGACTTGCGGCGAGTTTTTATGATGTGCAAGCGGCGGGGGACATTGAAAACATAATGCACGCCATAGCGGGGAGCAACTATGTGCAAGTCGCAATATCGGGTCACGAAGAAGAAAATAAAATTTTAAGCCCGTCTGAAATTAAGCAGTTTAGAAATATTATGTTGCTGTATGACGAATTAAAAGGAAGCAACTAAAAAGCAATATCGAAAAAACTAATCAACAGAGTTTAGTAAAGTTTTTTCTTTCTTCTTTTTCTTTGCTACTTTCTTTTTCTTCTTTCTTTTTTACAAAAAAGAAAGAAGAAAAAGAAAGTAGATAGAGTAGTGTCGAAAAAGATGAGAAGGTGGATAATTGGCGGAAAAACTTGCCCTTTATGGGTTTAATAATTTGACAAAATCCTTGAGTTTCAACATATACGATATTTGCTACGCAAAAGAGCAGAGGGAGCAGGAGGATTACATAAAATATATAGACGAGCAGTATAATGCGGAAAGACTTACGAAGATACTGTCGCGAGTGACGGAGATGATAGGCGCGAGAATTCTTCATATTTCAAAGCAGGAATACGAGCCGCAGGGCGCAAGCGTAACTCTTTTAATATCGGAGGATGAAGTCCGCAAAAAACCCAAAGCGACAAAACCCGATACTATTGTGGCGCATCTTGACAAAAGCCATGTCACTGTGCACACATATCCCGAGTTCCACCCTGAAACCTCGATAGCGACTTTTCGCGTGGATATAGACGTCGCCACTTGCGGCGAAATAACGCCGTTAAAAACCCTTGACTATTTAATCGGTCAATTCGATTCGGATATAATTACAATGGACTACCGTGTGCGAGGTTTTACTCGCGACGTTTCCGGAAAAAAGCTCTTTCAAGACCAAAAAATGACTTCCATTCAAGAGTTTATAGACGAGAGCATTTTAAAGGAATACGACGCGGTTGATATTAACCTATATCAAGCGAATTTGTATCATACCCGTATGCTTATAAAAGAGAAGGATTTAAAAAACTATCTCTTTAATACGGATATTTACGAAATCCCTCCAAAAACAAGATTAATAATCTCTAACAGCCTTCGCCGTGAAATGATAGAAATTTTCAGCGGTGAAAATGTGTATAGGTGACATTGTTTAAAACCGTTCTTTTCTTTTTCTCTTTTTTTGAAAAAAAAGAGAAAAAGAAAAGAACCAAAAGAAAAAGAGAAAAAAACTTTAATATAAAAAATATAAACGCAACATCGAAATTTGTCACTTGACCCCTATTAAAATTTTCTTTCTCTCTTTTTTTCTTTGTTACTTTCTTTTTTTCTCTCTTTCTTTTATAAAAGAAAGAGAGAAAAAAAGAAAGTAAAGACTGTGAGGAAAAAACAAAATGGTGAAATATTTGACACAAGACAGCGCGCCGATTTTGGAAGCGCTTAAAAAGATGAAAGCGGCGCGGCTTTTGCCTTTTGATGTGCCGGGACATAAAAGGGGGCGTGGTAATCCCGAACTTTTGGAGTTTTTGGGAGAGACCGCGCTTTCTTTTGATGTAAATTCAATGAAGATGCTTGATAATCTCTGTCACCCGGTAAGCGTGATAAAAGACGCGCAGATGCTCGCGGCTGAGGCTTTTGGAGCGTCCGCCGCATTTTTTATCGTAAGCGGAACTACGGCGGCGATAGAAGCTATGATTTTAGCGTCGGTAAAATCCGGCGAAAAGATTATAATGCCGAGAAATGTGCACAGAAGCGCAATAAACGCGCTGATACTTTCGGGAGCGGTGCCGGTGTATGTAAACCCCGCGACAAACGATAATCTTGGAATCGCGCTCGGTATGAAGGTACATGATGTTGCAAACTCTATAGCAAAGCACCCGGACGCTAAAGCGGTTTTCGTGAATAATCCGACTTATTACGGCGTGTGTTCAAATATCGCCGAGATAGTTAAACTCGCGCATAAAAACAATATGAAAGTATTGGCGGACGAAGCTCACGGGACGCATCTTTATTTTAACGACAAACTTCCGTTGTCGGCTATGAAAGCCGGGGCGGATATGGCGGCGGTAAGCGCGCATAAATCCGGCGGTTCGCTTACGCAAAGTTCAATGCTCCTCGCGGGGAAAAACGTGAACGTGGGATATTTGCATCAGATTATAAATTTAACGCAAACCACAAGCGCGTCGTATTTGTTAATGGCGTCGCTCGATATTACGCGTCGAAACTTGTATTTAAACGGCGAAAAAATATTCGATAAGGTTATAAATCTTGTGGAATACGCCCGTGACGAGATTAACTCTATAGGAGATTATTACGCGTACGGCAGGGAGATTACCGACGGCGATGCGGCTTTTGACTTTGATATTACGAAACTTTCGATTTTTACTCGCTCCATTGGGCTTACGGGGATTGAAGTTTATGACCTGCTCCGCGACGAATACGATATACAGACGGAATTTGGAGATTTGGGAAATATTTTGGCATACGTTTCCGTGGGAGACAGAGAAAAGGATATTGAGAGGCTTGTAGCTGCGCTTTCTGAAATTCGCAGGAATTACAAAAAAGACGCGTCGAGACTTTTAACTTCCGCGTATATAGAGCCTGAGGTTAAATGTACGCCGAGAGATGCTTTTTACGCGGAGAAAAAGGCGTTGCCTATAGAAGAAACGGCGGGAGAAGTAGCGGCGGAACTCGTGATGGCGTATCCCCCAGGTATTCCGATTTTATCCCCGGGAGAACTTATTACAAAAGAAATTTTAGAATATATAAAATACGCGAAGAAAAAAGGCGCGCAACTAACCGGAACGGAAGATGTGACGCTTTCGAGGTTAAATGTAATAAATTAAAATACAAGGCTTTGACTGTTCTATGTTTTAAATATTATGTTAAATAGCATTATACTTTTAAAATATTAAAGTTTTTTCTTTCTCTTTTTTCTTTGCTACTTTCTTTTTTCTCTTTCTTTTTTTCAAAAAAGAAAGAGAAAAAAGAAAGTAGGTAAAATAGAAGTAAGGCGGCAGTATTATGGAACTTTGGTTTACGGAAGAACACACAAAAAACGCTCGCTTTTCCATAAAAGTTAAAAGAGCGTTATTTAATAAAACAAGCGATTTTCAGCGGATAGATATCTTTGAGTCCGAAGAATACGGCAGATTTTTAACGCTTGACGGCTATATGATGCTGACCGAAAAGGACGAGTTTATCTATCACGAGATGATTGTCCACGTCCCTATGTGCGCGAAAAAGGACGCGAAAAATATACTCGTCATAGGCGGCGGAGACGGCGGCACGGCGAGAGAACTTTTGCGATACGATACGATTGAAAATATAGATTTGGTTGAAATAGACGAAGATGTCGTACTATCTTGCAAAGAATATTTGCCTTTTGTGGCAAAATCGCTGGACGACGAGCGGGTGCATATTTTTTACGAGGACGGATTAAAATTTGTAAGACGCTATGAAAACGCGTATGATATGATAATTGTTGATTCAACAGACCCTTTTGGTCCGGGCGAAGGGCTTTTTACCAAAGAATTTTACGGAAATTGCTACAAAGCTTTAAAAAAAGACGGCGTTTTGGTAAATCAGCACGAAAGTCCTTTTTACGAAAACGACGCCGCGGCGTGTCAGCGGGCGCATAAGAGAATAGCGGATAGTTTCCCGATAAGCCGCGTTTATTCGGCGCATATTCCCTCTTATCCGTCGGGGCATTGGCTGTTCGGATTCGCGAGTAAGAACATTCACCCCGTAAAGGACGCGGATTTTGATTATTGGAATACTTTGGGGATTAAAACGAAATATTACAATACGAATTTACACAAGGGCGCGTTTTATTTGCCTTCGTATGTATGGGATTTATTGGAGGAAGTCGAAAAGTGAAAGCTCAAAGGGAAAGTTTTTTTGCAACGGAAACAGAATTTGATAACGCAAATACAGTGATTTTCGGCGCGCCTTTCGATTCGACCACGAGTTTTCGCCCCGGCGCAAGATTTGCAAGTAAGGTTATGAGGAGCGAGAGTTTCGGGCTTGAAACCTACAGTCCATACCTTGACGCGGATTTAACCGACGCGAAATTTTTTGACGCGGGGGACTTGGAACTTACTTTTGGCGATACGAATATGGCGTTAGACGATATTCGTAAATTTGTGGCGGAGATTTTGGCGGCGGATAAAATTCCGTTTATGATAGGCGGCGAACATCTTGTGACGCTTCCTGCGGTCAAAGCCGCTTTTGAAAAATATGCCGATTTGCGTTTGATACATTTTGACGCGCATACGGATTTACGGGACGATTACTTGGGCGCGAAACTTTCCCACGCCACGGTTATCAAGAGATGCCACGATATTTTGGGCGACGATAAAATAGCGCAGTTTGGCATAAGAAGCGGTGAAAGAGAAGAATTTGCCTTCGGCAAAGCGCGTACGAATTTACACCCCTTTAATTTTGAGGGTTTGGAAAGTATTTTGGAAAAATTCAAAAATTATCCGCTGTATTTTACGATAGATTTAGACGTGTTAGACCCGTCGGTATTCCCCGGCACGGGTACTCCCGAAGCGGGCGGCGTGACTTTTATCGAGCTTTTAAACGCGGCTATGAAAGTAATTGAAAAAGCCGATATAGTCGCGCTTGATATAGTTGAATTATCGCCTCATTACGATATAAGCGGCGCATCTACGGCGGTTGCGCTTAAGATATTGCGAGAAATGTTGTTGGAACTTTTTGTAAAGGAGCAAAACAAATGAAAAAAATAATGGTTATAGGCGCGGGCGGGGTTGCGTCAGTCGCTATTCATAAAATCGTGCAGAACAAGGAAACTTTCGGCGAACTCGTTATCGCAAGCCGTACAAAAGCGAAATGCGACGCGCTAAAAGAAAAGCTCGACGGCAAGGGCGTAAAAATAGAAACTGCCGCACTTGACGCGGATAACGCAAAAGAAGTCGCAAAGTTAATCGAAAAATATTCGCCGGACGTTGTTTTAAATCTTGCCCTACCGTATCAAGATTTGCCCATAATGGACGCTTGCCTTGAAACAAAAACTCATTATGTGGACACGGCAAATTACGAGCCAAAAGATACGGCTAAATTTGAATATAAGTGGCAGTGGGCGTATCGCGAAAAATTTGAAAACGCGGGAATTACCGCGCTTTTAGGTTCCGGCTTTGACCCCGGCGTTACGGGCGTGTTTTCCGCTTACGCTATGAAACATCATTTTGATGAAATTCATACGATAGATATTTTGGACTGCAACGCGGGCGATCACGGCTATCCTTTCGCCACGAATTTTAACCCGGAAATAAATATTCGCGAGGTTTCCGCAAAGGGCAGCTACTGGGAAAACGGAAAGTGGATAGAAACAGAGCCGATGGAGATTAAACGCGTTTATGATTTCCCGGAAATAGGGCCGAAGGATATGTATTTGCTTCACCACGAAGAACTTGAATCCCTCGCGCTAAATATTAAGGGAATTAAGCGTATCAGATTTTTTATGACTTTTGGGCAAAGTTATCTTACGCATCTTAAATGCCTTGAAAACGTGGGTATGACAAGCATAGATCCTATTGATTTCAACGGACAAAAAATTATTCCTCTGGAATTTTTAAAAGCCGTTCTGCCGGATCCTGCGTCGTTAGGTCCTCGCACGAAGGGAAAGACGAATATCGGCTGTATCTTTAACGGCGTAAAAGACGGCAAAGAAAAAAGTTATTATTTATACAACGTATGCGACCACGAGGCTTGCTACAAAGAAGTAGGCTCACAAGCAATTTCATACACTACGGGCGTACCCGCGATGATAGGCGCGATGCTTGTCGCAAACGGAACGTGGAGCAAAGCGGGCGTACATAATATCGAAGAATTTGACCCCGACCCGTTTATGGACGCGCTGAACAAATGGGGCTTGCCTTGGAAAGAGAGCTTTAACCCCAAAGCGGTGGATTTATAAGATTCCTTTTCTTTCTTTTTCTCTCTCTTTTTTGTAAAAAAGAGAGAGAATAAGAAAGAAACAAAGGAAAAGAGAGAGAAAAAACTTTAATAATTTTATTTTGAAAGAAAAGAGTATTCCATTATTAAATTTAAAGGTTAGATTATGAAGTATTTTAATTTTTGGAACGAAGTTCCGACGCCCTCTTATGTAGTACACAAAGAAGAACTCGAAAAAAATCTTGAGATTTTGGCTAAACTTCAAGATGAGACCGGCGCAAAAGTCTTGCTCGCGCAAAAGTGTTTTTCGATGTATTATTATTATCCGCTTATAGCAAAATATCTAACGGGAACTGCGTCCAGCGGACTTTATGAAGCAAGGCTTTCAAAGGAGTATTTCAAAAAGGAAAATCATACGTATTCTCCGGCTTTTAAAGAGGAAGATTTTGACGAGGTTTTAAAATATTCCGACCATATTGTTTTTAATTCTTTTAATCAGCTTAAAAAATTCGGCGAAAAAGCTAAGACTTACGGAAAATCCGTCGGACTTCGTTTAAATCCGGAAAAATCCACGCAAAACAATCCCCTCTACGACCCTGCCTCGCCTAATAGTCGGCTTGGTGTTCCCATAGGAGAATTTGTGTCGGAAGAAACTGATATATTGGACGGTTTTCATTTTCACACCCTCTGCGAGCAAGACGCAGACGACCTAGAAATAACCGTAAACGCAGTGGAAAAAAACTTCGGCGTATATCTAAAGGGGAAAAAATGGTTAAATTTAGGCGGCGGTCATCATATAACGCGCGAAGGCTACAATATTGAATTGTTAAAGCGAATTATCAAAAATTTGCAGGATAAATACAATCTTGAAATTTACCTTGAACCGGGCGAGGCGATAGCGTTAAACGCAGGATTTTTGGTGACTGAAGTTTTAGAGGCAAAAGAAAAAAGGCAAGTCGCTATAGTTGATACTTCCGCTGCCTGTCATATGCCGGACGTTTTAGAAATGCCGTATCGCCCTTTTATAATAAATTCATACCCCGCCAAAGAAAAGCCGTACAATTACAAAATAGGAGGCCCGACTTGTTTAGCCGGCGACGTTATCGGTGAATATTCCTTCGACGCGCCGTTAAAAGAAGGCGACCGCCTCGTATTTACCGATATGGCGATATATTCTATGGTAAAAAACAACACGTTTAACGGTATGCCTCTGCCGTCGATAATAGCTTTTGACGGTAAAAATTGGAAGATTGTGAAAAAGTTTTCATACGAAGATTTTAAGATGAGACTATAGTAAAGCGGTAAAAAATGAGAAATCCGAATGTATTGAGGGTTTCTCATTTTTTTATGTGAAAAGTTAAATTTTTTAAAAAATCCTATTGACAAGAGAAAAAATTTGAGGTAATATAAACAAGCTCTCGCAAATAAAGCGGAAAGCAAGCTGAAAGCGTGAGAGTAGCGGTCAACGCTAACCAATCAGGCTTCGCCTAACGGCTTGCCTTCTTGGGGCGTTTTCGCATACGAGCCATTAGCGACGCTGAAGCGTCGATGGCTCAGCATGTTCCTTGAAAACTTCAGAGTGCAAAAGTTATGTATCATAACAAAAAAGCCAGAGATTGTGCAAGCAATCAACAATTCAAAAATAAGAGCTAGATTAGCTCGACATCATATCTTGATGGAGAGTTTGATCCTGGCTCAGGACGAA
>JAGBKP010000066.1 GCA_017635875.1 Selenomonadaceae bacterium
GCTTTGACGGCTATTTTGCCGCCTGAACTGCGTCAGAAAAAACTTGACGTAGCCTAGCTACGACTTCGTTTTTTCTTCCTTGTCAGTCGACAAAATATCTCGCCACATCACGCCGTCAGGAGTTTACCAACACGCCCTAATATCGTATTTTTGACGGGCAACTCCGATTTTGCCCTCGAAGATTACGACGTATTCTTGCGCGCATATATTAAAAAATGCGAGGGATAAAAATCCCCCGCATTTTTTATTTTTTATTCTTATTTAACTTTTCAATAACTCTTTCCATAGTCGCGGCAATATTCTCCTTTGTAAAACCAAAGTGATCAAAGAGAACGTTAGCGGGCGCGCTCTTGCCGAAACGCTCCATCGCAAGCACTACGCCTTCTTCTTCAAAGCCCGAGAAACAACCCCAGCCGAAATTTGCCGCAGCCTCAACTATGACCCTTTCGCGAACGGCATCAGGCAGAACGCTTTCTTTATACGCCGTATCCTTTTCGAGGAAAAGTTTCATAGAGGGCATACTTACAACTCTCGTATCTACTCCTTTTTCCCATAAATATTTTTGAGCTTCGATACAGACCGCAACCTCAGAACCCGTCGCTATAAAGATGCCGTCTATTCTTTCCTTTTCTTTTGAGATTACATACGCGCCGTTTATGGCTTCGCGACTTGAGCCTTCTATCTGCGGCACGCTCTGCCTCGTTAAGATAAGCGCGGTGGGTCTGTCCTTGCTTTTCATCGCTATATACCAACCGACCGCCGTTTCAATTTCGTCCGCAGGACGAAATACCGTAAGATTAGGTATGGCGCGGAACATCGCCAGATGCTCTATAGCCTCGTGAGTAGGACCATCCTCCCCTACTCCGATACTGTCGTGAGTAAAGACGTAGGTTATGGGAAGTCTCATAAGAGCCGCAAGGCGAATCATAGGCTTTAAATAATCGCTGAACACAAAGAAAGTACCCACATAGCTTCTTACGCCGCCGTGCAAAATCATACCGTTTGCTATCGCGCCCATAGCGATTTCGCGCACGCCGAAATGTATGTTTCGCCCTAACGGATTTTCTTTTGAGAAATTGCCTTCTCCCTCTAAAATTGTCTTATTGGACGGACCTAAATCCGCGCTGCCGCCTATTAGTTGCGGAATGTGATCCTTTAGCACTTGAAGGATTTCGCCTGAAATATTTCTCGTAGGAGTAGGTTTTTTTCGACGCTCCCAAAACTTTGGATTATTAAATATTTTATCCGCGTCTATATCGCCGAAATATTTATCCCAAAGCATACGCTTGCCCGGAAATTTTTCTCTGTATTCGGCAAATAGTTTTTCCCATTCCAATCGTTTAGCTTCGCCGCGCTCGCCAAGTTTTTGACAATGTTCGTAAACGCTTTCGGGTATTACAAAATGCTCATCGGGGTTCCAACCTAAAAATTCCTTTAATTCCCGAACATTTTCTTCCCCCAAAGGCTCGCCGTGAGCAGACGCTTTGCCTTGTTTTTGCGGGCAACCGTAACCGATTGTGGTTTTTACCGTGATAAATGAGGGGCGCTCAGTATCCTTTTTCGCTTCTTCAATGGCGCGCCCAATGGCTTCTATATCGTTTCCGTCCTCAACCGTAAGCGTTTGGAAACCGAAGGCCCGCATACGCATAGCCACGTCTTCGGTGAAAGCTAAATCCGTACTGCCCTCAATTGAAATATTGTTGCTGTCGTATAAAATTATAAGCTTTGAAAGTTTAAGCGTTCCGGCAAGAGAAAGAGCCTCCGAAGAAGTGCCCTCCATCATACAGCCGTCGCCCGCGAGAGCGTAAGTGTAGTGGTCTATAACATTATAATCGTCGGTGTTAAATTCTGCGGCAAGATGCGCTTCCGCTATAGCCATACCGACCGCCATACCGAGCCCTGCGCCAAGCGGTCCCGTTGTAGCTTCAACGCCGGGCGTTTTTCCGTATTCCGGATGCCCTGGCGTTATGGAATCGAGTTGACGAAAATTTTTAATATCTTCTATGGTAATACCGAAACCGAAAAAGTGCAATAAAGAATATAAAAGCATAGAGCCGTGACCCGCAGAAAGTATAAACCTGTCGCGATTTATCCAGCGGGTATCTTTTGCGCTCACATTCAAATGATGCGCAAAGAGTTCGTAACCTATGGGAGCAGCTCCCAAAGGAAGCCCGGGATGACCTGATTTGGCTTTTTCTATAGCGTCCGCTGAAAGCACGCGTATAGCGTCAATCGTTAATTTATCCATTTTTTACACCACCATATAACAAAAGGAAAAACCCCTCATAAAATCGCTTTCGACGCAAATATAAAAAATCCTTTAAATAAAATATAGTTGCAATAATCTGAATATTTTACGGTTTATAAAACTAAAACTTGCCAAAAATATTTTAAAACCTTTAAATTTATGCTATAATACCCCCGAAAAGCTATGAGATTATCTTTATTAAGCTATGAGTATAGCGGCGAACAGAAAGAAGGTATAATATGCGATGCCCTTTTTGTAAAGCTATGGACAGTCGCGTGGTAGATTCTCGCGCGGCGGACGACGGCGCAACCATCAGAAGAAGACGCGAATGCGTATCTTGCGGTAAACGCTTTACCACCTACGAAAGCGTTGAGCGTGTGCCTATAATGGTGATAAAAAACGACGGCAGACGCGAAACCTTCGACCGCAACAAGCTCTTAAACGGGCTTATTCGCTCTTGCGACAAGCGAGATATCGAAACCGATAAAATCGTATCTCTTGCCGCAGAAATCGAACAAGAAATACGAAACACCATGGAAAGAGAAGTAATGGCAAGAACCATAGGCGAACGAGTTATGGAGCATCTGAAAGATTTCGACGAAGTAGCCTATATTCGTTTTGCCAGCGTTTACAGAAAATTCCGCGACGTTGAGGAGTTTAAAAAAGAACTCGATTTATTAAAAAACAGAGATAAAAAAGAGTGACTTCCTTCTTTTTCTCTCTCTTTTTTGAAAAAAAGAGAGAGAAAAAACTTTATCAGATAAAAGAGTGATTTTTTTGTATTTTGAGTTAAAAGAAAAACTAAAAAATCGTTTACAAAAAGAAACCGGCGCATATATGAAACGCGGCGCGAAACATAATTTTTTGCTTGCCTTTCCGAATGTTTACAAAGTCGGTATGAGCAATTTGGGCTTTCATATTGTTTACGATTTGCTTAACAAAAGAGAGAAAGTTTTTTGTGAACGCGGCTTTTTGCCGGAAGAAAAAGATCTTGCAATTTATAAAAAAACCAAAACGCCGCTTTTGTCCCTTGAAACTCAAAAATATTTTTGCGATTTTGACATAATAGGCTTTGCGATTTCCTTTGAATCAGATTATTTTAACTTACTGAATATGCTTAAAATGGGAAACATCGAGCCGCTTCAAAACAAGCGAAAAGAAAAAGAGCCGCTTATAATCGCAGGCGGTCCCTGCGCGACTTTTAACCCCGAACCTCTCGCCACCTTTTTCGACGCTTTTATTATAGGCGAAGGCGAAGTTATTATGCCGAAACTTATGGAAGTTTACGAAAAATCAAAAGAAAAAAATTTCACAAAAAGAGAGATTTTACAGGAATTTTTAAACATCGACGGCGTGTACGTTCCTTCTTTTTACGAACATTTTTACAATGAAAACGGAACAATTTCAAAAATTGAAAATAAAGAAAACGCGCCTAAAAAAGTAAGGCGTATGTGGGTAAAAAATCTTGACGAACATAACGCTCATACAATCGTTCAAACGGACGAAACCGAGTTTGATTTATACTTAACCGAAGTTGCCAGAGGTTGCGGAAGGCATTGCAGATTTTGTATGGCGGGTTACGCTTTCAGAAGGCCCAGAAATCGCTCGATTGACAACATTATCGAAAGCGTTTATAATGCAAAAAAATCAAATAAACGCATAGGTTTAATGGGAGCGGCTATCTCGGATTATCCGAAAATAAACGAACTGTGTAAAAAAATTTCGGATATGAATTTAAATATGTCCGTCGCGTCTTTTAGAGCGGATTCCGTTACTAAAGAATTGGTTGAAAGTCTCGCAAAAAGCAAAGTCAAAACTTTGACAATCGCCCCCGAAGCGGGAAGCAAAAAATTACGAAAAGTTATAAACAAAGGCATAGAAGAAGAGCATATTTTTAACACGATAAAACTTGGAGTAAACGCGGGGATTTATAATTTTAAACTCTATTTTATGGTGGGGCTTCCATTTGAAGAAGACGAAGATATTGACGAAATTATAAAACTCTCGCTGAAAATAAGAACATTTATGAACGAAAAAAACGCGAAAGGACTTTTGACTTTAAGCGTAAACCCCTTTGTACCTAAACCCTTCACCCCCTTTATGTGGGCTTCTATGACGGATAAAAAAATCATAAAGCAAAGAATTAAACGCATCGAAGGAAGTCTAAAAAAAGAGCGCAGAATAAAAGTGATTTTTGAATCTCCAAAAGAAGCGGAAATTCAAGGGATACTCGCAAGAGGCGACAGACGAATTTCAGAGGCGATTTTACTCGCTGCCGAAAAAGGCGGCGCGAAGTTTTTTTTGGAGGGTTTGAGGGAGAAAAACATTGATTATAGATTTTATTTGACGAGAAAATATGAAAAAAATGAAATTTTTTCTTGGGAAACTATAGACATCGGAGTAAAAAAAGAGTATCTTTATAATGAGTTTCTTTTGGCGAAAAAAGGCGGGCCAACGCCAAGCTGTTTTGACGGCTGTAGGCGTTGCGGCGTATGCGAGGGATAGTATGAGTTATTTTTTGGAACACAAAGAAAAAAATATTTGGCAGGGAAAGTTTTCGATTTTTCCCGAAGATTTAGTAATTCACGCTATTTCCACACGGCTTGGCGGAGTTAGTAAGAAACCTTACTCCGCTTTGAATTTGGCGTTCCATGTGGGCGACGATATAAGCGCGGTGAGGGATAATCGTCAAATTTTCGCCCATTCTCTGCTTTTAAACGCAAAAGATATAGTTTCTCCGAAACAAATACACAGCGCGAATGTTTTACGCGTCACGAAAGAGCACAAAGGGCTTGGCGCAAAGGATTACGAATCCGCTGTTGAGGGTACCGACGCGCTTATCACAAACGAAGCAAATGTGCCGCTTCTTTTATGTTTCGCGGATTGTACGCCGATTCTTTTCGTTGACCCAAAAAACAAAGCCGTTGGTATTGCTCACGCGGGGTGGAAGGGCACGGCGGGAAAAATCGCCGAAAAGACGCTTTTTGCGATGAAAGAAAATTTCAGAACTAATCCAAAAACCTGTTTAATCGGCATAGGTCCTTCCATTTCAAAGGAGTTTTACGAAGTCGGAGACGATGTTGCAAAGATTTTTCAAGATGAATTTTCATACAGCGATAAATTTTTAACTCAAACAGACGGCAAATACAAACTTGATTTATGGGAAGCAAATCGTCAGATTTTGCTTAAAGCAGGCGCGCTCGCGGCAAACATAGACGTTGCCGGAGCGTGTACATACGGCGAAAATTCGTGGTACTATTCGTATAGAAAAGAAAACGGAACGACGGGCAGAATCGGCGCGATTATCGCTTTAAAAGACTTGGGTGATTAGTATGATAGCCGAAAATTACAAAAATATTTTAAAAAAAATCGAAGCCGCAAAGGAAAGACGGACTCGCGCGTCGAAGAAAGACAATGTGACTTTGGTCGCCGTTACGAAAAATCACGATGTGAACGCTATGCGCGAGGCAATAGACGCAGGCGCGACGGATATCGGAGAAAATCGTGTTCAAGAAGCGAGAGAAAAGTTTCAAACGCTTAATCGAAACGCGACTTGGCATTTAATCGGTCATTTGCAGACGAACAAGGCGAAGTTTGCGGTAGAGATGTTCGATTTGATACATTCCGTAGACAGTTTTAAACTCGCCAAAGCATTAAACGATGCGGCGCAAAATACAGATAAAGTTCAAAATATTTTAGTTCAGGTCAATCTTGCGAAAGAAGCGCAGAAATTCGGCGTTTTTAAAGAGGATTTATCTTCCCTTGTCGAAGAAATTGACGAAATGGAACATTTAAAATTAAAAGGAATTATGCTAATCGCGCCGAATTTTAACGATAAGGAGGAAACTCGTCCTCTTTTTTCCGAGATGTACGATATTTTTACGGATTTAAAAACTCGACTTTTTAAAAGAGCCGAGATAAATATACTTTCGATGGGTATGACCGGAGATTTTGAAACAGCCGTTGAAGAAGGCGCAAATCTTGTTCGCGTCGGCACCGGAATCTTCGGCGCGAGAAATTATCTTTAAAACCGTACTTTTCTTTCTTTCTTTTTCTTATAAGAAAAAGAAAGAAAGAACAAGAATTTTATTATAAAAAAAATAAAAATCAAAAATGTTATGTTTAACTTTAAACTTTAAAATTTAAAACTATTAAAATTTTTTCTTTCTCTTTTTTCTTTGTTACTTTCTTTTTTCTCTTTCTTTTTTACCTGTCCTCTTTAGGGGATAAAAAAGAAAAAGAAAAAAGAAAGTAAGGTTTTAAAAACTACCCATAAACAAATAGGAGGGTTAATATGGGATTTATGGATAAATTCATCGGTAGAAACGATGAGGTTGACGACGAGTATGAAGAAGAGGCGTGGGAGAAACCTGAACCTGCCAGACGCGATTACAACAAACCAACTCCCGATAATCGCGCGTTTGGGCAAAATGTGCTGGATTTTCAAGATGCGGCGTCCGCTCGCGACAGCGTAATGGCGGCGTATCATATGAAAGTCGTCGTAATCGAGCCGAAGTCTTTCGACGATTCGCAGGAAGTGGCAAATTGCTTAAGGGAAAAGCGTCCCGTTATTATCAATATGGAAAATACGGAACCTGAGATTGCAAAACGCATCATTGACTTTGCGTCGGGTACTGCTTACGCTTTAAACGGCGATATCAAAAAGATAGGCAAAACCGTGTTTTTAGTTGCGCCCAATAATGTAAACGTAACGCTTCCGGAAGAAAAGAAAAGCGGTATAGATTGGCTTAGGAAGTGAACACAGCTACGGATAAGGAAAAGATTTTAAGATTTTACAGGGGTACGGAAGGCGAAAATATCTCTGTAAAGCTCTACGACCTTGCGAAATATGCGGCGGATTCAGGAAAATTTCGCGTGTCGCCCTTTTTGTCGCCTTACGAACAGGATATAGCGGAGACCATAGCGGCGAATTTTGTCGGCGTATCCGCTGATTTTTTCGGCGGCTATCAAGGCGCGGAAAGATGTCGCGCTATGTTTACGGACGATACTTTTAAGGGCAAGCCGTCTTTTGAAATCGCCGTTATAAAAGCAGAGTGGAGAGGCGAATTTACGCGGCTGTCGCATCGCGACGTGCTTGGCTCTTTAATGTCATTAGGGGTAGACCGAGCTTATGTCGGGGATATAATCGCAACCGGAGAATCCGCTAAAATTTTAATTGATGAGAAGATGCAAAATTATTTTCTCGAAAATTTAAAAGAAATAGGCGGCGCAAGCGTTAAATGCAGTTTAGACGAGCTTTCCTCCATTGCGCCCAAAGAGGAGCGCATAAAGGAGATAAGCGCGACCGTTGCGTCTCTTCGAATAGATTCCGTAGCGGCGGCAGGATTCGGTATGTCAAGAAGCAAGGCGGCGGCGGATATTCTTGCGGATAAGATAAAGCTAAACTGGCAGAGCGTGAAAAACGCCTCCGTTTCCGTAAAAGAAGGCGATATGCTCTCAATTCGCGGTCGCGGCAGAGTAGAAGTAGCAGAAATTCGCGGCACGACAAAAAAGGGTCGCATCGGCATAACTCTAAAAAGATACATCTAAAAAGGCAGATGTTTTTGTGAAGATTTATTATTATTTATTCATTGGAATTATTTTATTTGACCAAATTGTAAAGCGTATCGTTGCTTTAAATATGAAAGCGGGAGAAACAATACCCATAATTCAAAACGCTTTTCATATAACGTATATTTTAAATCCGGGAGCGGCTTTCGGGATACTTGAAAACGAGCGCGTATTTTTTATAATCGCAGGGTTTTTGGTGCTTGCGCTTGGCGTTTATCTTTTGCCGAAGTTAAAAAAGCAGGAAAAACTAATTCGTTTCGGCTCGATATTTTTACTCGCGGGAGCGGTTGGAAATCTTATAGACAGAATAAGAAACGGGCTTGTTATAGATTTTATAGATTTTCGTGTTTGGCCTGTATTTAATATCGCAGATATTGCGATTTGCTCCGGTACTTTTTTTATAATTTATTCCGTAATTAAATCGAAGGAAGATAGAATAAATGGATGAAACTACGGAGGAATTTTTAGCGGATATTTCAAATGTAAGGCTTGATGTTTTTTTAGCGAAATCGACAAATTTTTCACGTTCCCGCATACAAAAAATAATCGAATGCGGGAACGTTTTTATTAACGAAAAAAGCATCGAAAAATCAAAATTTTTACTCAAAAAAGGCGATAAAATTTTACTGAAAATCCCACCGCCGGAAGAAATAAATTTAACTGCTCAAAACATTCCGTTAGATATTCTCTACGAAGACGACGATATTATAGTCGTAAATAAAAAACGAGGTATGGTAGTTCATCCCGCCGCGGGAAATTTTGACGGCACGCTTGTAAACGCGCTTTTGTACCACTCAAAAAATCTTTCGGGAATAAACGGAAAAATACGTCCTGGCATCGTGCATAGATTGGACAAAGATACGTCGGGGGTTATGGTAGTCGCAAAAAACGACGCGGCGCATCTTTCGCTTTCGGAGCAAATTTCCTCTAAAACCGCAAAACGAACATATCTTGCGATAATTCACGGAAATTTAAAAAACGATAACGGGGAAATCGAAGGCGACATAGGAAGACACCCCAAAGACAGAAAGAAAATGGCGGTGGTGACGAAAAACGGCAAATACGCGCTGACAAAATATCGCGTTATAGAAAGATTTAAAAATTATTCGCTAATAAAGTGTGAATTAAAAACGGGACGCACGCATCAAATACGAGTACACACAGCGCATATCGGGCATCCCGTGATATGCGACCCGCTTTACGGGCAAAAAAAAGCCGCCCCGTTTAATATTTCGGGACAGGCTCTGCATTCGGCAAAACTTACGCTAATTCACCCAAAAACGAACGAAATTATGAATTTTTTTGCGCCTTTGCCGGAAGATATGAAAAATATATTGAGTATTTTGCGAAAACAAACCGCAAAATAAAATTGATTAAAATAAGCCGTCGAACTCTTGTTCGGCGGCTTATTTATTAAAGTATTAAATTCGTATCGTTATATTCTTTTTATACAAATAAATGGCAATGGGAAGCCAAAGCAAACACCACATAAACGCAAACAATGCGGAGGAAAAAGCGTCGCTTACAATCCCTTTTACGCTTAATTGATAAAGAGAAAAATAAATGGAATTTCCATTTGTAAAATAAATCGAATTTAATACGATAAGCATAAAATTAGTGGCTAGATAAAAGAAAATCGGGTTTTGTCCAAAAGAGGCAAACGGAAGAAAAATATGATTTTTTTCTCCGAATTTATTGCATAAAAGCTCGACAATGAGGAACAAAAAGACAAAAAATCCCGTTGTAAAAAGCGCGTAGGGAACACTCCAAAGCGGTTTGCTGATTATATCGAATACGCTCCAAATTCCGCCCGCAAAAACCGTAAAAGAGCCGAAAAAAACAATTCCTCTGTAATTTTTTTGCATAAGAAGTTTTGCGGCGTAAAATCCAAAAATCATAGAAGATATGCTCGTTATCGTACCAAAAATTCCTTCGGGTTCATAAAGCGGATTATTGGACAATATATGATTTTCTCCCAAAACTAATAAATCAATATAAATATTTAAATTATTATCCTGAAGAAAAGGCGCGGTCGGCGAATATATGTGCGTAAAAATCGACGATATAAAGAGCAGGCAAAACGCCGTTAAAAGCAAATATTTTTCATTTAAAAATCTAATAATCAAAGACGAAAAAAAATAAACCAGAGCGAGCCTTTGAAGCACTCCCATAATACGAATGTTATTAAATAATTCTCCCAAAAACGAACTAAAATTCATCGACTGCGAAATAAAAAAATGCAAAATGGCGGGAAAAGCGTTGAAAATAATTCCTATAAAAAACAAAACTGCCGTCCGCTTGCAAATTTTTTTTAACCAAATACTCGTTCGCAACCGCTTTTTATTTTTTCGAGCAAACACCAACGACGCGCCCATCACGAACACAAACCCCGGGAAGGCTAAATCCGCTATTGTTATGCCCTCCCAAGGCGAATGGACAAAAATCGAATATAAATTATCAAAATCCGGCGGCGCGTCCACAAACAGCATATTAAGTATTGCTATTCCGCGCAAAATATCCAACGGTATATATCTGTTATTTGTCATAATCTCACCTTGTTTACAAAAAAAGGGCGCAAACACGCCCTTTTTATTTTATGCTTTTTTCTTCAACGCCGTTTTTATGGAAAGTTCACGAAGTTGTTTATCGTCAACGGGCGACGGCGCGTCGCTCATAACGTCCCTTGCGCTTTGGTTTTTCGGGAACGCTATAACGTCGCGAATAGAATTTCTCTTTGCCATTATCATAACAAGACGGTCAAGCCCGAACGCTATGCCGCCGTGAGGAGGCGCGCCGTATTCAAAAGCGTCCATCATAAAGCCGAATTTCGTATGCGCCTCTTCTTTGGTAAGCCCCAAAGATTCAAAGACTTTTGCCTGCAATTCGTCCTGATAAATTCTAAGACTTCCGCCGCCGATTTCAACGCCGTTTAACACCATATCGTAAGCCTTCGCCTTCACTTTGCCGGGGTCTGTGAGCAAAAATTCAATATCTTCGTCGCGCGGCGCGGTGAATGGGTGATGCATAGCTTTCCAACGTTTTTCTTCTTCGCTGTATTCGTACATCGGGAAATCCACAATCCAGAGGAAACAGAGTTTGTCGGGGTCAATCAAGTTAAGCCGTTTTGCCATCTCGCATCTTAATGCGCCTAGAGCCGCCGCAACGGTAAGCCTTTGGTCAGCGACAACCAAGAGCAAATCTCCCGTCTTTGAATTTGTCGCCTTTGCGATATTTTCAAAAACTTCGTCACTATAAAATTTCTTAAAGGGAGATTTTACGCCTTCTTCACTGTACTGAATCCAAGCCAATCCCTTTGCGCCGTAAATCTTTACAAATTCGACAAGCCCGTCAAGTTCGCGGCGTGGAATATTCGCGTATCCGTCCACCTTAATGCACTTTACTTGCCCGTTTTTGGCGAGTACGTCGTTAAACACCTTAAAATCCGAGCCTTTGACGTATTCCGATATATCCATCAATTTCATATCGAAACGAAGGTCGGGTTTATCGGAGCCGTAATTATCCATAGCGTCGTCCCAACTCATACGAAGGAGCGGCGTTTCGACGGTTTTACCAATGGTCTTTTCAAACAAATCCTTAATCATTTCCTCCATAAGCGTCAAAATTTCTTCTTCGCTCATAAAGGACATCTCAATATCAAGCTGCGTAAATTCAGGCTGGCGGTCGGCTCTTAAATCCTCATCGCGGAAACAGCGGACAATCTGGAAATATTTCTCAAATCCGGCGACTTGAAGTATCTGCTTAAAAATCTGCGGAGACTGCGGGAGCGCGTAAAATTCGCCGGGATTTAAGCGGCTGGGCACGAGGAAATCCCTTGCGCCTTCCGGCGTACTCTTGCAGAGCATAGGAGTTTCAATTTCCAAAAATCCGTTAGCGTCGAAGAAATCGCGCATAACCTTGGCGACTTTATGCCGAAGTATAATATTCGCCTGCATTTCCGGACGGCGTAAATCAAGATAGCGATATTTCATACGCACGGTCTCGTCAACGTCCACGCCGTCTTGAATATAAAACGGCGGAGTTTTCGCCTTGTTTAAAATGCGAAGTTCGCTTACGACAACTTCAATTTCGCCGGTTTCCATATTGGGGTTGACCGTCTCGGCGTCGCGAGCGCGGACTTTGCCCTTTACCGCAAGCACATATTCGCTTCTTATAGACTCCGCTTTATGAAAAGCGTCCTCGCCCATAGCCGCCGCGTCGAAAACAATCTGCAAAAGCCCCGAGCGGTCGCGCAAATCCACAAAGATAAGCCCACCATGGTCGCGTCGTCTTGACACCCAACCGCAAAGCGCAACATCTTCGCCCGCATTTTCTTTACGAAGCAGACCCGAGTGATGCGTGCGCTTCATACCTTCTAACGTATCCATTCTTTCACCTCATAAAAATAAATCTTATATAAAATATTTGTAAATAACAACTTCAATCATCGTTTAAAGAAGTCCTAATCGGTACGGTAATTTTCTCTTCATAGCAAGCGAATGCGTGTTCGGTGAGTTTTTCGTCGGGCTTTTTCGTAATTGCGCTTACTATCGGCACAAGTACAAGGCCCGCCACCATAGCGAGCACGCCTGCGTTAATCGGCGATTGGAAAATCGCGGGAAACGCCGGACGCATCAGGATATTTGCCGTCATTAAACCTACCGCAAAGACAAATGATACAAAACACGCCTCTTTCGTTACCCATTTAAAATAGAGAGAATACAAAAACGGCGCAAGGAATGCTCCGGCCATAGCTCCCCAAGATATGCCCATAAGCTGCGCTATGAAGTTTACCGAACTCTTATATTGCACCAAAGCCAAAATCGCGGAAATCGCTATAAACACCACTATTAAAGCGCGAATTAAGAATACTTGACTGTTTTCCTTCATATTTTTAACAAAATTATCTTTTATAAGGTCAAGCGTAAGCGTTGAACTTGAAACTATTACAAGCGAAGACAATGTTGACATAGATGCTGAAAGCACCAAGATAACGATTAAAGCAATCATACCGTCGGAAAGCCCCGAAAGCATCGTTGGGATTATGGAATCAAAGCCGTTTGCCTTAATATCTATTTGTTCCGAGAAAATTCTGCCGAATCCTCCCAAAAAATAGCAACCGCCCGCAACTACAAAAGCGAAAAGCGTCGAAATAACCGTTCCCTTTTGAATAGCTTTTTCGTCTTTAATAGCGTAAAATTTTTGCACCATCTGCGGCAGTCCCCAAGTGCCAAGAGAAGTTAGTAGTACCACAAAGAAAAGATTTATCGGGTCTGTACCGAAAAACGATGCGAAAATCCCCGGCGATGTTGAAACGCTCACATCTTCAACTCTTGCAAGAGCGTCAAGCGAAGCGGTAAATCCGCCTTTAGTTTCAAATACGGCGTAAATAACCGCGACAATGCCCACGAGCATTATAAGCCCTTGAATAAAATCGTTTATCGCCGTAGCGAGATAACCGCCGGCTATAACATAAATCGCGGTTAAAACCGCCATCAAAACAATGCAGACGGAATAATCGAGATCAAACGCCATACCGAAAAGCCTTGAAAGTCCGTTATAAAGGGACGCGGTATAAGGTATCATAAAAATAAATATAATGATTGCCGAAGCTATCTTTAACCAATTCGACCCGAAACGAGTTTCAAAGAACTGCGGCATAGTGGCGGATTTTAAATGACGCGTCATAATACGAGTGCGTCTTCCGAGCAAAAACCAAGCGAGCAACGAGCCGATTAAAGCGTTGCCGATACCCGCCCAAGTGGCGGCAATACCGTATTTCCAACCGAACTGACCGGCGTAGCCCACAAAGACAACGGCGGAAAAATAAGAAGTGCCGTAGGCAAAAGCCGTAAGCCACGCGCCCACGTTTCTTCCGCCGAGTACGAAACCTTCGACATCTTTGGCGTGCTTGCGACAATAAAATCCGATGCCCAAGAGTATGGCAAAATACAAAACAAGCAAGAAAACCTTCAATGTTTACACCTTCAATTTTATAAGAACATGGGGCTTTGCCCCATACCCCACAAGGGACGCTGTCCCTTGACCCCCATTTTTATTATAAAACTCTTTTTAAGCGTTCTACAATATTATCAAGGCTCACGCTGTCTTGCTCGCTGTTTGCCATATTTTTAAGCTGAACGATATTGTTTTTTACTTCGTCCTCTCCCATAATAACAACGTACGGCGCGCTAAACTTGTTGGCTTGTTTCAGCTGCGCCTTCATACTGCGCCACGCGTAATCCATATTCGCCTTAATACCTGCGTTTCTTAAATCGCCAAGCAATTTAAAGGCTGAAAGTTTTGCCTCATCCCCAAGCGCGATCACAAAAACTTCAGTTTTTGTATCAGGTTTCGGCAAAAGTTTTTGCGATTCCAAAGCCAACAGCACTCGTTCAAGCCCTGCGGCAAAACCGACCGCAGGAGTCGAATTGCCGCCTATTTCTTCAACCAAGCCGTCGTACCTGCCGCCGCCCGCTATCGCGCTCTGCGCTCCAAGCGGCGCGTATTTTATTTCAAACGCCGTCTTTGTATAATAGTCAAGCCCGCGCACCAATCTTGAATCAACTTCGTATTTTATGCCCGCGCCGTTTAGATAAGTTTTCACCTCGTCAAAATGACTTCTGCACTCATCGCAGAGCGAATCTTCGGCTTTTGGGACATTTTGCATAAAATCTTTGTTTCCGTCAACCTTACAGTCTAGCAAGCGCAAAGGTTTAGTTTCAAATCGTTTTTTGCAGTCATCGCAGAGTTCGTCCAGTTTATCGCGGAAAAAATCTTGCAACTTTTCTTGATAATTCGGTCTGCAATGCGGGCAACCAACGGAATTTATACTTAAAGTTAAATCTTTAAGCCCCAAACTTTCCAAAAATCTTACGGCAAGGATTATAATTTCAGCGTCAAGAGCAGGATTTTCCTCCCCTATCGCCTCTATTCCGAATTGGTGAAATTCTCTCATACGCCCCGCTTGCGGTCTGTCGTGACGAAACATAGAGCCTATGTAAAAGAGCTTTACAAGATTATTTTCAGCGTACAATTTATTTTGCAGATACGCGCGCACAACCGCCGCCGTATTTTCGGGGCGAAGCGTAAGGCTCTTGCCGCCCTTGTCGAGAAAAGTATACATTTCTTTATCGACAACGTCCGTGCCTTCGCCTATGCCGCGTTTAAAAAGTTCCGTATGCTCAAAAATCGGAGTCCTGATTTCTTCGTAGCCGTAAAGCGCGCATATCTCTCTTATTTTATTTTCAACATATTGCCAGCCTAAAATATCTTTCGGCAATATATCCTTCGTTCCACGAGGAACAGTAGTCAGCATTTGAACACTTCCTTCAACAAATTATCCCGTTTTTCGATATACAAATCAATATCCCTAAGATAAGTAATCAGATCCTTGGGGTGAAAAGTCGCTTTAATTCGCTTTTCCGCTTCGTCCACAATCTTTGTCGTGGCAGCTCCGCCTATTCCTATAATCGTCTGGTTTTCTTCTATAATCTTTACGTTGTATACGCTCTCTTTGCCCTCTTTTGAAAAACCTATGTTTTCAAGCCCGCCGCTCATATAGCCTTGGCGATAGAGATAATACGGCTTATAACCCGCATCTCTAATCAGCTTGTGAGAAATTTTCGCCATTTTTTGAGCTTCATCGTCCGTAGGAAGTTCTATATGAACATTTTCGTTCATCGCCGTCTTTAAAAGCGAGCCTTTTTTTCTTGCAAGGGCGTGAAGCGTTATATTGTCCGGATTCAACGCGATTATCTGCCTTATCGTATTTTCCGCATCATCTGCCGTTTCCGTGGGCAATCCCAATATTAAATCCATATTTATCTCAAGATTTTCTTTTTTGCGAAAAGCGTTATACATTTCCGTTATACTTTTTGCCGTATGTTTCCTGCCTATGACCTCAAGGGTACGTTCGTTCATAGTTTGCGGGTTTACGCTTACCCTTGTGACGGGGCTGTCAAAAATAACGTTGTATTTATTTTCGCTCATAGAATCGGGTCTGCCCGCTTCCAGCGTAAATTCCTTTAAATCTTCGCCGGCAAAATACACAGACGCCAAATTCATCGTCTCGGCAAAGAGCGAATCGGGCAAGGCAGTAGGCGTGCCGCCGCCGATATAGACGCTTTCGACTTTTAAATTATATTTCTTAATTAAATCTTTTGCCGTCGATAAATCCCTTTTAAAAACCTCCATAAATTCGCTCAGCTTCTTTTCACCGGGCAGGATATGGGAAGGAAAAGAGCAATAAAAACATTTGCTTAAACAAAAAGGAATCCCGATATATACGGCTACTTTTTTACTGTCACAGTCTTGGCAGAATTTTTCTTCGTTTCTTGCAACTTCGAGCAGTAAATTCGCTTTTTCTTCGCTTACATAGTAGCCGTTAGTCAGCCGATTAAAGACTTCGCCTTCCGTTAATCCGTCTTTAAAATATCTTTGGACTATCTTGGTGGGCCTTACGCCGTGCAAAATTCCCCATAACGCGGGAGGAAAGCCGTATCTTTCACGCAAAATTTCATAGAGATGCTTTTTATAGAGCCTATGAACCGCGCCGCTTGGCTTTTCGTTTGAAAAACCCGTTTCCTCTTTAAAAAATCTTTCATCGTCTATCACAAGAGTCGTTCTTACAAATACCGCGGAAGATTCTTCCGTTTCCGAAAAAATCTCCCAACGGCTCTCGCCGACTCCAACGCTTATATGAAACAAGTCCAAAAGCTCATGGGTTAATTTTCTTATAACCTCTTTATCGGAATGTATTATGAGACTTTTAATTTTTAGCGCGTTCATAACACTCCTTGCACTCGCCGAAAAATTTTACTTGATGATTTATTATCTTAAAATCAAATTCATTTTCAATGGCGTTTTCCAGAGGCTCCAATAAATCGTCCTTAAACTCTATAACCTTGCCGCATTTTACGCAAATTATATGATGATGATGATGACCGTTTGGCTCGGTATTTGTAAGTTCATAGCGGGCGCAACCGTCGCCGAATTCGATCTTAGAAAGTACGGATAAATCGCACAAAAGCTCCAAACTGCGATATATCGTCGCAAGCCCTATCTCGGAATGACTTTCTTTTAATAAATCGTGCACGTCTTCTGCGGACAGGTGCTCGTCTGGGTTATCCAAAAAAACCTGCAAAACTATTTGCCGTTGAGGCGTCATCTTGTGTTGACGGGCTTGAAGCATTGTTTTTAAATCGGCCATCGTAAAATTTTTGTCCATTTTATCCTCCAATTACATTTGCGAGCCCATAACCCTTGAAACCGTATATACATCCTTAATCTGACGAAGCCTGCCCATGAGCCGCTCGACTTCCGCGCTGTTTTTTACGTCTATGCCCAAAATTACCGTAGTGGTCTTATTGCCTTTATTGGGGTTGGCATTTACGGAATGAATATTGAATTTCATCTCGCTCGGCACGGCTATTATCTCTCCCAAAACTCCGTTTGCGTCGTTGCAGAGAAGCTCTATTTCAACCGTATAGCTCTTGTCGAGTCCAACGTCCCAACTGACCTCTATCATCCTGGTGAGTTCTTTATCGGCAAGCACATTCGGGCAATCCGAACGATGCACGGAAACGCCGCGACCTCTTGTGATGTAACCTGTGATATTGTCTCCCGGGATAGGGTTGCAACATTTTGCAAGGCGCACCAAAACGCCAGCTTCGCCTTCTACCAATATTCCGTGACCGCGATTTCCGCTTGCACCTTTTGCGGGATTCTTCAGCTTTTCAATCATTTCGGTGACGGATTCGGGCGTATATTCCCTAATAGTATCCTTATGCATATCGACAAGCTTTTTAAGTATGCCCTGCATTTGAATACCGCCATAACCAATCGAGGCAAGCAAATCGTCTGCAGTAAGAATATTTAACTTATCCGCCACAAGCTGCAGTCTGTCTTCCTTCACCACTTCTTTGGGGTTATATCCCAAATGTTTTGCCTCTTGCACAAGCATCTCGCGACCGCGCTCGATATTTTCCTCTCGTTTTTCTTTTTTGAACCACGCGCGAATTTTGCTCCTTGTTTCGCTTGACGCGACAATATTCAGCCAATCTCGGCTTGGACCGCTGTTCGCTTTATTTGTCTGTATGGAAACTATATCCCCGTTTTGAAGTTGATACTCAAGCGGCACGATTTTTTCGTTTACCCTCGCGCCTGTGCAGTGGTGACCTATTTCCGTATGTATGCGATAAGCAAAATCTATGGGATTAGAGCCTTTGGGCAAATTCACAACGTCGCCGTTCGGAGTGAACACAAAGACTTCGTCGGAGAACACATCAACCTTTAACGCCTCGAAATATTCCCTTGAATCGGAAAGTTCCTGCTGCAAACTCACCATTTGACGGAGCCAACTCATCTTTTGATCCGTTTCGCTTGATGCGTTTACGTTTTTTCCCTTTTCCTTGTACTTCCAATGCGCAGCGATACCAAATTCCGATACTTGATGCATAGAAAGCGTTCTTATCTGAATTTCAAGGGGCGCGCCCTTCGTCATAACCGTGGTGTGGAGGGACTGATAACCATTGCTCTTAGGCATAGCTATATAATCTTTAAACCGCCCCGGGATAGGTTTCCACATGGCGTGAATTGCCCCTAATACTCCGTAGCAATCCTGCACCGTGGGCACAAGTATTCTGACTGCGGATAAATCATATATTTCCGATATATCCTTATTATATCGCTTCATTTTCTTATATATGCTGTAAAAATGCTTCGGTCTGCCGCTTATCTCCGCTTCAATATGCAGGGCCTCCAGCCTCTCCTCGATATTTTTTATGGATTCTTCTATAAACTCTTGTCTTTCTGCTCTTTTTTCTTTTACGCAAGCCACCATCTCATAATAAACATTCGGCTCTAAATAGCGAAGACACAAATCTTCAAGTTCCCATTTTATACTTGATATACCGAGCCTGTTTGCAAGCGGCGCGTATACCTCTATGGTTTCTCTTGCGATCCTCTGTTGCTTTTCTTCCGGCATATACTTTAGCGTGCGCATATTATGCAGACGGTCGGCCAGTTTTATCATTATTACCCTTATATCTTTAGCCATAGCTAAAAACATCTTGCGATAATTTTCAAGCTGAAGTTCTTCTTTTGACTTATACTCTATCCTGCCTAATTTCGTCACGCCGTCTATTAACATAGCGACTTCGTATCCGAATTTTTCTTCCATCTCTTCAAGCGTATAAGTAGTATCTTCCACAACATCGTGCAAAAGCGCGGCGGTAATCGTAATATCGTCGATTTTAAGTTGAGTTAAAATATCCGCCACGTTTAACGGATGTATAATATACGGCTCGCCTGACGAGCGCACTTGATTTTTATGCGCGTCTTTCGCGAGCTCGTAAGCCCTCATAACAAGAGAAGTGTCCGCCGTTACTTGATATTTTTTTAAAGCGGATATTATCATATCTATCGTAAGCTCTTTAGCTTCCACTTCTCTCACCTCCAATAGAGTAAAAATAAGAAAAAAGAGGGACGCATCCCTCTATAAATACTCTTTCAATCTTCTGTAAAGACCGTAAACAGCTATGGGAAACCCTAAAATTATACCGGCAAAAATGCCGTATGGATGCGTATTAAAATGCTCGTCAAACAAATGTCCCAAATAAATAACCAAGCCAACGGTAACCGCCAAATAAATTCCAAGTCCGCCTAATACGGAAAAGGCTTTAACCGCCTGCAAAAATCCTTCTTTTTTATTCATTGTCTATAGATTTAAAAGGCTCAAAATCTTTGTTTGAACGCCCGAAATATTTAAGTATGGCTCTCATTATACGCTCGCTCGCTTTTCCGTCGCCGTAAGGGTTGGCGGCTTTAGCCATACGGTTGTATTCGCTCTCGTCGGAAAGCAAAAGAGCCGTTTCATCATAAACTCTGTCCCTATCCGTGCCGATAAGTTTTACAGTACCTGCGACAACGGCTTCGGGCCGCTCCGTGGTGTCCCTTAATACCAAAACGGGCTTGCCTAAAGCGGGAGCTTCTTCTTGAATACCGCCCGAATCCGTTAAAACGAGATGAGCGCGGTTGATGAGATTTGCAAAAGGCTCGTAGTCTAACGGGTCTATGAGATGCACTTTCGGAACGCCGCCAAGTTCTTCGTTGACCACGACGCGAACTTTCGGATTTTTATGCACCGGGAAAACTACATGCACATCTTCAAATTTTTTCGTCAAATCCTTTAACGCCTTATATACATGGCGCATCGGCTCGCCCAAATTTTCCCTTCTGTGAGTCGTAACCAATATCACGCGATTGTTTTTAAAATCCACTCGTTTTAGAAAATTATCCTCAAAGACAAAATCGTCTTTTACCGTATGATACAACGCGTCTATTACGGTATTTCCCGTTACGAAAATATTTTCGCTTTGAACATTTTCCGCCAAAAGATTTTTTCTTGAAGTATTTGTGGGCGCAAAATGCAAATCCGCCAAACTTCCCGTGAGCTTTCTATTCATTTCTTCGGGGTAAGGCGAATATTTATTGCCCGTTCTAAGCCCCGCTTCAATATGTCCTACGGGAATTTGATGATAATACGCGGCGAGCGCGCCGGCAAAAGTCGTCGTAGTGTCGCCGTGCACAAGCACCAAATCCGGCGTAACTTTTGAGAAAACATCCGAAAGCCCCGACAGAGCGCGAGTCGTAATATCAAAAAGCGTCTGTCCCTCGCTCATAATATCAAGATCGAAATCCGGCTCTATGCTAAAAAGTTTCAAAACTTGATCGAGCATCTCGCGATGTTGGGCGGTAACGGTAACTATAGGCTCTATTTCTTCGTATTTGCACGCTTCTTTAACCACAGGCGCCATTTTTATAGCCTCCGGACGCGTGCCGAAGACGAACATTACTTTTAACTTTTCCACAGCCCGTTTCCTCCTTAAGGGCATATTTAAAAACCCTACTTTCTTTTTTCTCTCTTTCTTTTGAAAAAGAAAGAGAGAAAAAAGAAAGTAGCAAAGAAAAAAGAGAGAAAGAAAACTTTATCAGCTTAAAATTTAAATTTAAACATTACACTTTTATTTTTTCTATTAAAATTCTTTTTCTTTCTTTTGGTACTTTTCTTTCTTTTCCTTTTAAGAGAAAGAAAAGTACGGTTTAAAAAAAATCTAAAGCGTTTTTGGCGGTTCGTTCATTCTAAAGATACCGATTTTTTTTGCTCCGTAAAGCACCATAAAAAGCACCGCGACAATTATAATCATCGCTATTTGTCCGCTGTTCACAAGCGTTATTGAAATTGCCGCCATTCCAAGAAGCGAAGATATAACATACATTAAAAGCACCGCTTGCCTCTGCGACAGTCCCAAATCCAAAAGTCTGTGATGAAGATGCCCGCGATCGGGTTTAAAAATAGGCACGCCCGCCCGCTTTCTTCTTATAATCGCAAAAGCCGTATCCATAATGGGAAGCCCCAAAGCGAGTATCGGCACGATTAAGGAAAGAGCGGCGGCGGATTTAACAGAGCCTATAATGGAAATACCGGCGAGAATAAATCCTAAAAACATACTGCCGGAATCTCCCATAAATATCCGCGCGGGGTTGAAATTATAATACAAAAAACCAAATGCGGAACCGGCTAACGCGGCTGTCAAAAACGCCACCACAAATACATTTTGCTCAAGCGCAACGAGAAATATAGTGACGCAAGCTATAGCGCTGACGCCCGCCGCAAGTCCGTCGAGTCCGTCTATTAAATTCACCGTATTTGTTAAGGAAACTATCCAAAGCACTGTTACAGGTATCGCAAATTCTTCTAAAAAGAGATAATCTCCGAAAGGATCTGAAATAAACTCTATGCGAACGTTAAAAAACAGAGCCAAAATAAGAGCCGCCGCGATTTGCCCCAGCAATTTTACTTTTGCGGGAATATTTTTATAATCGTCTATAATTCCCACTAAAAAAATAAATGTGCCGGAAACCAGAAGTCCTGAAATTTCCAAAGCAAGGTCGCCGTTTATAAAAAAATAACCCAAAACAACGGAAGTGAAAGCGATATATATCGCAGTTCCGCCGATTCTTGCTATAGGCTCTTTATGCACTTTTCTCTTGTCCGGCACATCAAGCGCGCCCGTTTTTTTCGCAAGTTCAATAACAAAAGGCGTTATGAGAAGGACTATGGACAAAGTCGCAAAAAACGCCAACAAATATTCCTCCATAACGAGGCTCCTTCAATTCAAATTTCCTTCATTTTACTCTAGTAGCGGTAAAGTGTCAATTTTTTTTTGAAGGAAACGCCAAACTATTTAAGGCTGTTAAAAAATTTTATTGTTAGTATATTAAAAATATGCTTTAATACTGATTAAGTAAAAACCGTTAGAAATTTCTGAAAAAAGGAGAAACTATGCTGACAAAATTATGTATACTGCTCGATAAAAAATTGACTTTTCATCAAGCATCGCTGTTGCAGGGCGTTATAATGGAAAAAATAAACCCCGTATACGCGGAATTTTTGCATAAAAAAGAGCGTCATCCGTACAGTCAATATGTTTTTGATTCCAAATGGATAATAAACACTCTTGATAAAGAAGCCTTTGACGAAATCGCGCCGCATTTTAACGAGGGCGACGAAATTACGTTAAAACACGGCGGGCAAAAGCTAAAAATTACTGGCGTGCAAATTGAAAACGTTTCAATAAGAGAATTAACGGAGGATTTTTATACTTCGGAAGCTAAAAATAAATTTGCGGTAGAGTTTTTAACGCCAACCGCTTTTAAAAGTCAAAAACAATACGTTATCTTGCCGGATATTCGTCTTATGGCGCAAAGTTTGATGTCAAAATACGCGGCGGTTTTGGAAAACTTTGACGGCGCGGATACGGACGCGCTTAACGAACTTACGGCAAACACTTTTATTACAAGGCATAATCTGCGCTCCGTCGTCTTTCCCGCAGAAGGGCAAAATATCCCGGGATTTGTCGGAAACATATCGTTTTGCTGCAAAGGGACGGCGACTATGGCAAGATACTGGCAAATGCTTCTGAAATTCGGCGAATTTTCCGGCGTTGGCATTAAAACGGCTATGGGTATGGGAGGAATGAAACTTGGATGAAAACAAAATTAAATTAACCATCGGAGGGCTTTTGCACGATATCGGAAAAGTTCTTCACAGGACGGGGGTGAACGAAAGGCACTCCAAAAGCGGCGGTGACTATTTAAAAAAATTTAACATCACAGACGATATTTTGGATTGCGTTCAATATCATCATTACGATGAAATAAAATCGGCTAAAATCGCGTACAACTCTTTGGCGTATATCGTTTATATAGCGGACAACATAGCGTCTGCGACAGACAGAAGGGAGAACGACGGCGGCAAAGGCGGCTTTCAAAAAGATTTGCCGCTTGAGAGCATATTTAATCTCTTGAACAACAATAACGGCAACGCAAAATACAATCCGTATCTCACCAACATCGAAACGGATATAAATTATCCCGTTTTGAGCGAAAATGCGCCGCGATTTACGCCCGAAGCGTATAGCACGATACTTTCAAATATCGGCGATAAATTAAATGGAATAGCTTGGACAGCTAATTATGTTCATTCGCTCCTTGAAATTTTGGAGGACAATCTTTTGTTCGTGCCCTCTTCGACTTCTCGAAAAGAAGTGGCGGATATTTCCCTTTATAATCACTCAAAATTAACCGCCGCTTTTGCCGCCTCCGTTTACGATTATTTAAAAGAGAAAAATATTTCGGATTATCGACAAACGCTCTTTTCGAAGGCTAAAAAATTTTATGAGGAAAAGGCGTTTTTGCTCGTTAAATTGGATTTGTCGGGCATCCAGAATTTTATTTACACAATTCACTCGGAAAACGCTCTGAAAAACTTAAGGGCAAGGTCTTTTTATCTCGATTTTATGACCGAACATATCGCAAGCGAACTTTTAAAGAGTTTGGGTTATACCCGCGCCAATTTGCTCTACAACGGTGGCGGTGGCTCAGATTTACTCGTTGCCAATACGGAAAACATCAGAAACGCTTTGAAAACTTTTTGCAATTCCGTTAATAAATGGTTTATAAATCGTTTCGACATCGCTCTCTTTATGGCTATGGGCTTTGCGCCGTGTTCTTCCCTTGACCTTCAAAACAAACCCGAAGGAAGTTACGCGGAGCTTTACCGTACGCGGGCGGAAAGTATCGCCGAGAGCAAGGCGCGTCGCTACGACGCCGCATAATTGTTTTTCTGACGCTTTTGTTTGACATACATATAAAAATAATCTATATTATAAGTCAAAAATATGAAGCAAACGAAAACTTTTAGCAGGTGATATATCTTGAAAATGATGGAAAATTCTAACATTGGTAAAGGAGATAATTTTTTATTTCCACAGTACAATATACCAAGCGAGTTATCAAAGGATAAATGGAAAGAACTCGCTTTTGAATTTCCCAATAATATTGTTAGGTTGGCAACGGTTTTTAGCGGTATTGGAGCTATTGAACACGCATTTAAAAGGTTAAATATCAAAAATAAAATCGTTTTTGCTGGAGATATTGACAATAATTGTAAAAAAAGTTATTTTGCAAATTATGACATATCGGAAGAAAATTGGTTTTCTGATATAAAAAATTTTGACAGTAAAACATACAAAGGAAAAGTGGATTTATTGGTGGGGGGCGCACCGTGTCAAGCGTTTTCTGCAGTAGGTAAGCGTTTAGGCTTTGATGATGAGCGTGGAAAGTTGGTTTATGAATTTGCGCGAATTATAAAAGAAACAGAACCTAAGCTGTTTATTTTTGAAAATGTTAAAGGTATTTTAACACACGATAAAGGCAGAACTTGGGAAAAAATTTTAAACATTTTTATCTCTCTAGGTTATGATATTCATTTTCGTGTTTTAAACAGTCGTGATTATGGTATACCGCAAAACAGAGAGCGTTTATATTGTTTGGGATTTCGTAAACCTAGAAAATTTTTTTTTCCGGCACCAATAAAATTAGAATATAAAATGTTTGATTTTTTGGAGGATTTTGTATCAACAAAGTATTATTTAAAAGATAAAGGAATTAAATTTGTTACAAGTCATAAAAACAAAATGAAACATTATACGCAGGTAAATGGCAATGTTGCGCTTTGTCAAAAACGCAATCAACAATTTAATTGGCATGGAGATTTTGTGTTTGAAGAAACAGACTCTAAAGAAGATTTCGATGAATTTGTATTCGATGTAAAAGATGTCGAAGAAAAGTATTATTTGTCCGATAAAGTTGCCAAATATGTTTTGGCTAGCGGAACAAAGAATTTTCACACTTCGGTAAAAACCGATTTAGAGGTTGCAAGACCTCTTTTAAATACAATGCACAAAATGCACCGTTCTGGAGTGGATAATTATGTCACACATACGGGAAGAATAAGAAAACTAACGCCTAGGGAATGTTTGCGTTTAATGGGATTTAAAGATGATTTTAAAATAGTTGTTTCCGATACTTCACTGTATCAAGAGGCAGGCAATAGTATAGTAGTTGATGTTTTAATTGCTATTTTAAAACAGGTAGATATAACGCAATATGGGGTGAATTATGAAGATTAACGGTAAAAATTTTTCTTCATTGGCGGTGTTTCCATCAATGATAACAGTCCCTGATTGTATGGTTGTAAAAAGCAATAAATTAGGTCAAGGACACGGTGAAGCAAAATTATATATAGCATCCAAAAAAGATATGTACGATTTTTATGGTGAAACAAAATTTATTGCAAAATGCTTTTTATTAAAATCCGATTTACAAATTTATATGGCAAATATAAAAACTGAATACTTTTCTCCTTCACAAAATTACTATGATAAAGATATAATGAATAAATTATGGCAAGAGCGTATGGAAAAAGTAAATAAATTAGACGATATAATATTTTTTGATGTCAAAGATCAATATCAAATAGTTGGACCTCGCGGTTATGTAAATTCTAATGATTTGGGTTATAAAATTATTCGAGAATTGGCATTGCCGCTAGTAAGTTACATATACATTGAAAAAATTGGAAAAATAGATAGTCCGCTTTATTATTGGAGATTATTTGTAGATTTTCAAGCTATTTGGGAACGAAAAACTTTGCCTTTAGTATTTATCTATGGTAAGCAAAAAAATAATTTGGGACAAGAGGAAAAGTTCAAAATCAAACGAGAAGAAGAGATTAAAAAAACTAGAACGGGACAAGAGAAATATCGTGAAAAGTTGCTTATGCAGTGTCATTATTGTCCGTTTATGATGATATCAGATGAGCGACTTTTAATAGCCAGTCATATAAAACCTTGGGCGGCTTCAAATGAAAAAGAAAAAATTGACCCGTATAATGGTTATATACTCTCACCAATGTACGATAAACTGTTTGATAAAGGATTTATAACATTTACCGATGATAGGCATATTCTTTTATCAAATTGCATTTCATCTTATACTTGGAAAAGAATAAATTTAAAAAACGATGTTTTTGTTGAAAATCTACCTATTGATGATAAACGAAAAGAATATTTGAAGTTTCACAGACAGTCTGTTTTTAAAGGTAGATACGAGGAAAACTAACAATATTAATGCCATATAGGTATTGTATATACCTTATATGGCGTTTTTTATATAAATGGGGAAAAGCAACGGAATTGACGCTGTGGTTAAAATTTTTGGCAATACTGAAGTACCTTTTAAACATAAGCATAATAAAGACAGAAGTTTGGGCGTATCGCCGCATATAGTAAAATTCGGCAAATACGACGGTCAAACTATGCAAATGGGACTGTGTGAATTTCAGATAGACGAGGTGAATTGAAATTGAACAAAACCATACTTTTTTCACCAGTGGGCGGCACCGACCCTATCAGCAATACGAATTGCCAAGACGGCGCGCTCCTCCATATATCGAGGGTTTATAAGCCGGACGAAGTTTATATGTATATGTCAGCGGAAATTTTGGAATTTCATAAAAAAGACAATCGTTATCTGTATTGCCTTGACGAACTTTGCAAGTTGCAAAAAAGAGAGGAAAAGCGGCATATAATCGAGCGCGGCGAATTGAAGGACGTGCAGGTGTTCGATTATTTTTTGAGGGATTTTCGCGAAATAATCGCTGAAATCGGGGAAAAATTAGACGATACCGACACGCTTTTATTAAACATATCCTCCGGCACGCCCGCTATGAAAAGCGCGATTTTGGCTCTCGCGACTTTGGGCGATTATCCGTACCGTTTAGTGCAAGTTTCTACGCCGCAAAAATCAATGAATGAGCATAATCATAAAAATTACGACGTAAAAACGCTGTGGGAACTGAACGAGGACAACAACGAAAATTTTGAAAATCGTTGCGAGGAAATAAAAGTCCCAACTCTCGCGCAGATAAAACAGGAAGAAATCATAAAAAAACTGGTTAAGGTATACGACTATAAAGCGGCGTTGGAAATTGCAAAAACTCTCGATAAGAGCGACACCGAAAAATATCTGCCGCTGCTTGAAATCGCAAAAGTGAGATTAGACCTCGATTTATCAAAATTAAACTCATTGGTTAAAACCCATAATGTTGATTTTATCCCGATAAAATCGGAAGATAAGCAAAAATATTTTGAATACGCGCTGAATATGGATATAAAGCGGAAAAAAGGCGAACTGACGGACTTTATTCGCGCCATTTCGCCGCTTATTATGGATTTATTCCTGCTTATATTGAAAAATGCTTGTAAGCTAAATATCAAGGATTTTTCTTATGAGCAGAATAATATTTTAAAATGGGACGAGGGAAAATTAAAGCAAAACAACAAGGAACTGGATAAAATTCTAAATAAGAATTTTATCCCTTTTAACTACAGAGAGATATATTCTTCGCATTTGACAGTGATAATAAGCGAATATTCTTCCGACGCCAAATTGAAAAACATCGTGAAAAAAATAAGAGAAGTTGAGAAGAATGTAAGAAATCTCGCCGCTCATCAGATTGTTTCCCTTTCGGACGACATAATCAAAAGAAAGGTAGGCATAAATTCCGAAGAAATTATGCAGCTGTTAAAAGACGCGTTTAAGTACACCGGGCTAAACATAACGCAAAAGCATTGGGATTCTTACGATAAGATGAACGAGGCGATTATTGCGGCTATGCCGTAGGGAGCGAAGAGGACAGTATCAGAGTGTACAGGGTAAACAGCAAAAGTCAGGTGTATACTTGGGGAAAAGAAAGCCCGCCTGAAGAAGATGAGGTGATAATACTGTAAAAAATAATTGATATTTTAAGTAAAATATGATAAATTGAAGCAAAAAGGCGAAGGGGGAAAATAATTTTCCCCCGAGTCAATATTTATAAGGCTTAAAAGCGAATTTTTAAAAAAGGCGGCGATGAAATTTGCAAGTTTTGATTTTCTCACGCAAAAGCGATTTTGAGGGCAGAAATGAAGCGGGTTTCCAAAGACAGGATTAAAAAAAATAATCCCCGCAAGGGGACGGAAACCGCGAACTCTGTGTCGTTCGGTAAATACTCCACATAGCGATGACGATTAAAAAAAGCGAAAATCTTATTCGTAAGGTTTTCGCTTTTTTGGTTAAGAAAAAATGCTTGTTTAACAATAATATGGTAATATTTACTTTCAAAAAAACTATTATTGTGATATTATTATGAAAACAGAAAGGAGCAATGTTTATGCGAGAACTTTTGGAATTATTGGAGCACGACGCGCGTCGCCCTGTGTCGGAACTTGCGGCGATGCTCGGAAAAAGCGAATACGAAATTGAAAAATCTATGAAAGATTTGGAAAAAGAAAAGATTATTTTATCCTATAACGCGCTTATAAATTGGGAAAAGTTTGGGGACGATACCGTTACCGCCATTATAGAGATAAATCTTACCCCCGAAAGAGAAGTAGGTTTTGACGCTATCGCGGAGCGCATTTATCGCTACGACGAAGTGCGTACCGTCTATCTTATGAGCGGCAGTTTTGATTTGCTCGTTATAATCGAGGGGCAGTCCCTTAAAGAAGTGGCGAATTTTGTAGCGACGCGACTTTCTACCATCGAAGGCGTCACGGCAACCCGCAGCCATTTTATGCTTAAACCCTATAAAAAAGACGGCGTGCTTATGACGGACTCTGAAAAAGACCGCAGATTGGTGGTGTCGCCATGATAGAAACTGCAAATTGGAAAGACCGTCTTTCCCCCGGAGTAAACGCCATAAAGCCTTCCGGCATCAGAAAATTTTTCGATATAGCGGCAAGTATGGAAGACGTTATTTCTCTCGGCGTCGGAGAGCCGGATTTTGTAACTCCTTGGTCTATAAGGGAATCCTGCGTCTACGGACTTGAAAAAGGTTATACGTCTTATACGGCAAATCGCGGTATGATGGAACTTCGCGAAGAAATCGCCAAGCATTACGAAAGAAAATTCAACATAACTTACGACGCAAAAACGGATATTTTAATCACCGTAGGCGTAAGCGAGGCTCTTGATATAGCCCTTCGCGCCGTTGTTAAACCCGGCGACGAGGTTTTAATCCCCGAGCCTTGCTATGTGTCTTACGCGGCTTGCGCCACTCTTGCGGGCGGAGTCGCCGTGCCCGTTGCGGCTAAAATCGAAAACGAATTTCGCATAACTCCCGCCGAACTTGAGCCTTATGTTACGGAAAAGACGAAAGTCCTCTTAATCGGCTATCCGAACAACCCCACGGGCGCGATTATGACGAGAGAGGATTTGTTAAAACTTGCGGATTTTGCCGAAAAACACGATTTAATCGTTATATCCGACGAAATATACGGCGATTTATCTTACGGCGATCACACGCACGTCGCCTTTGCGTCCCTTCCAAAAATGCAGGAGCGCACGATACTCTTAAACGGTTTTTCAAAGGCGTACGCTATGACGGGTTGGCGTATCGGTTATTCCCTCGCAAACCCCACCATAACCGCGGCTATGACGAAAATTCATCAGTACACAATGCTCTGCGCCCCCATTACGGCGCAAGTAGCGGCTATAGAAGCCCTTCGGCGCGGCGAAAAGTATATGAAAAAAATGGTGGCGGAATACGACCGTCGCCGTCATCTCATCTACGACGGCTTTACGAAAATGGGACTTGAAGTCTTTGAGCCGAAGGGCGCGTTCTATATTTTCCCCAGCATAACGTCTACGGGAATGACTTCGGACGAATTTGCGGAAAAACTGCTACAAAAAGAACACGTAGCGTTAGTCCCCGGAAGCGCGTTCGGCGAATGTGGCGAAGGTCACGTGCGTTGCTCTTACGCAACGGCGATAGATAAAATCTCCGAAGCCTTAGCGCGTATTGAAAATTTTATCAAAAACAATAAAAAATAGTCTTTAAAAACCGTACTTTTCTTTTTCTCTTTTTTTGTAAAAAAAGAGAAAAAGAAAAGTACCAAAAGAAAAAGAGAAAAAAACTTTAATAAAAAAAGACGCAGAGCCAATGATATGCTCCCCCTATGAGAGACAGTAAAAAACAAAACTGTCATCATAGGGGGAGTTTTTCATGCCGCACAAACAGAAGGCAGTAGCGGAAGAGAAAATAAGAGTTGTCAAGAAATGCCTTGCGGGCAGGATGAGTCGA
>JAGBKP010000067.1 GCA_017635875.1 Selenomonadaceae bacterium
CAAAAAAATTACGATAAAGACGAAAATAACGCCTTTTTCTTTAAAAATTTACGCTCTTGTAAAGATTTTTGGTTCTCTGATGACGGTATTGCTCTTATTGCTGGTTGGACTAGAGAAGGTCATACTGTTGAAGCTATTGCTAATAAAATGGGCATATCTAAACCTACTTTGTATAAGTGGTCAAAAAATAATATTGACATATTTAACGCATTAAAGAAGAATTTACAAGTCTGTAACGAACGAGTTATATCTACTTTATACCAAAAATGCCTTGACGGTGATGTTACGGCTATTAAATATTGGTTAGCTAACAGAGCTGCTAAAGATTGGAGAGATAAACAAGAAATAGCCGTAGAAGGTGATTTACCTGTCATTTTAGTCGATAATGTTAAAAAATGACCTTCTGAGAAGCTCTGTATTGCATTTCAAAAAGGTTACACGATAGATTGTACCTGTAAAAAATAGCCTTCTCTATGAGCCTTATTTTTATAAGACCTTGCGAACACTATTCTAAAAGCTATTCCAAATACCGTTTTGTAAGCAAATGTGTAGGCAATTACCTTATAATCCTTGATAATACTGGTTATGTTTGTATCAATTCAATATATATCATTAGTATATTATTATAATGTTATATACCATATGTGTATGGTATACGAAATGGTATAGTGATATGTTGCTGATTATATTGTTAGTTGTATATGTACTTATACTGATGTGGTGGGTTATGTGGTGGGAGTTTGGAGTAGGGTGCTTGAGTAGGTATTAGCAATTTATGGGTTTTGCCAATATCTACCCCCCCTACCCCTTCCAATTTCTAGTCCTTATGCTATATACAACACTCACAAAATACACACACATACTCACACATATATATACATATACTTATACTATATATTATATATTTATAGGAAGGAGGTTATCAAATGGGGAAAGACAAAGAAGAATTAACATTGCAGGATATAATCGGCGAAGGGTATAGCGAGTTTTGGAACAGTCAGAAAAGATATGTTGTTGTTAAGGGAAGCCGAGCGAGTAAGAAGAGTACAACAGCGGCTTTGAAGATAATCGTCAGAATGATGCAGTACCCTTTGGCGAATACGCTTGTAGTGAGAAATACGGCGGAAAGTTTAAAAGACAGTTGTTATGCGCAGTTGTTGTGGGCGATAGAGCGGTTGAAGGTTGGCAAGTATTGGAACGCTACGAAAAATCCGCTTGAAATTGTGTATAAACCAACCGGGCAAAAGATAATGTTTCGCGGGCTTAATGACCCTTTGAAGATAACCTCTATTACGGTGAAGTACGGATATTTGTGTTGGGGTTGGCTTGAGGAGGCTTTTGAGGTAGATGAAGAGGCTTTTAAAAAGTTAAACGAAAGTTTACGTGGTAAAATGCCTGACAATTATTATATTCAATGGATTATCACATTGAATCCGTGGGATAGTTCGTGCTGGATAAAGCATAGGTTTTTTGATACACCGCACGACAATGTATTGGCGATGACAACGACATATAAGTGTAATGAATGGTTGTCCGAAGCTGATAAAGAGATGTTTGAAGAAATGCGCGAGTTCGACCCGGAGCGTTATAAAGTGGCGGGGCTGGGTGAATGGGGTTTGGCAGACGGGCAATTCTTCACTCAATGGAGCAATGCAAAACACGTTATAGAGCCTTTTAAGATACCTAGGGATTGGGTAAAAATAAGGGTGATGGATTGGGGGAGCGCAAGACCTTACGCGGTGTTGTGGTTCGCTATTGACTATGACGGCAACGCTTATTGTTATAGAGAGTTGTATGGTTGGGGCGGAAAGCCGAATGTAGGGACTGGAGAGACGGCAAAAGAAGTCGCGGAAAAGATAGCAGAAGTTGAGAGCAGGAAAGAAAATGTGTATGGCGCGATTCTAGATAATGCGTGTTGGGCGGCGACGGGCGTGACGGGACCTACTATAGCCGAAGAGTTGAATGAAACTTTGTATAAGCATAAACTTCCAACTTTCAACAAGAGCAGTAAGGGAAGGATAGAGGGCGCGAACGCGATAAAACAACGGCTTATTGGGAATGAGCAAAAAGACGGGAGTTATAAACCGGCGATATATTTTTTCAACACTTGCGTGAACAGCATACGGACAATACCGATGCTCTCGCACGATAAAAGCAAGCCTGAAACTTATGATACGAGGGGTGAAGACCATTGCACGGATGCCGTAGCGTATTTTTGTTTATCGCGTCCGTGGACGCCCGTGAAGTTGAGGAAAAAGAAAACCATACACGACGCTTACGCTTCATCAAGCAGTAGAGGGAACCGGAGCGCGTGGACTTATTAAGGAGCAAATATTATGAAAGATATGCCCGACAATGTTTTAGTTTATGCCGCAAGGTATAAAATCTTGGAAACAGACGAGCCGATTATAGTTGGTGGTAAACAATGTGGTGGTGAGTGTGATTATAACAAATGTGAAATCACATTAAGCAAAAAAGAAATATCAGGTGGCAGAGTGCCACTTGTGTTAATGCACGAAGTCACACACGCTATGCTTTTTGAAAATGGGCTTACCGAAGAAACGGACAATGAAGAAACCGTTGAAAAAATTGCAAAAGGAATAATTGACCTTATAGGGCATAATCCTCAACTTGTACGATATATTCAGTTATCTTAATTGGATAAACTAAGATATCAACACATTGAAAGGGGGTGGACAAATGCCAACAAATTTTATTCCGATAGACCTTGAAAGTAATCACCCGGGCATAAGCAAGTTTCGCAAATGGTTTCGGGCGAGCGTTGACCATATGAGCGATTGGCGAAAAGAAGCGCAAGAGGATTATGATTTTGTTGCGGGTAAGCAATGGACGAAAGACCAAGTAAAAGACTTTGAAGAAACGGGCAGACCCGCTATAACGATAAACCGCATAAAGCCCCTTATCAATGTATTATCCGGCTATCAGAGGTTGAATAGATACGATATTGAATTTTACCCTAGAACGGGGGACGATATAGACCTCTGTAAAATCCGCAAGGGAATGACAAAATATGTGCTTGACCGTTGTATGTTTGAGAGCGAGGAAAGCGCGGTATTTTTGGACGCGGCTATAGGGGGGTTAGGTTGGTTTGAAGTCGGATATAAATACGACGAGGATTTAGAGGACGGAGAAGCCTTTGTAAAGAGGGTTGACCCTTTTGGTATATATGTTGACCCCGAAGCGCATTTACAAGATTATAGCGACGCAAAATATATTTGTCGCGGTAAATGGGTAAGCAAAGACGAATTGAAAGACGTTTACCCCGAAAAAGCGGAAGAAATCGAAGCGCAATTTGCTTTGTACGACCCCGCAGAACTTGAAGGGACGAGGCAAACGGCGGATATTGACCCGCTGTGGTACAACAGCGAATTGAAGAAAGTACGCTTGATAGAATGTTGGTACAAAGAGCGCGGGAGAAAAGTCTTAGTACAGCTTATTGACGGGCGTTTTGTGCCGGAGCAGGAAATAACAACGGATTTAATTTATGCGGGGCAAGTAGCTATTGACCCTGTGGGGAATCCCATTATTCACGAAAGACCGACAACTTTTGTAAGGGTTGCGGTCTTTTTTGATACGGTTTTGCTTGAAGATATAGAAAGCCCTTACGAACACGGCGAATTGCCCTTTGTGCCGTTGTTTTGCTATCACTTTGGCGTTGGGGATTTACCCGCAGGATTTGTACGGGACTTGAAAGACCCACAACGAGAGATTAACCGCAGGCGTATTCAAGAGCTGCATATATTGAATACCAACAGTAATGGCGGCGGTTGGATAGAAGACGACGCTATGACTCCGGAGCAAGAGGAAGAATTTAAGAAAATGAACGCTATCCCGGGGCATTATAACAAAGTGAAGAATGGCTCGTTGACCGGCGGGAAGATTATTGAGCGTCAACCTTCTGCGCCTCCTGCTTCAATCATTCAAGCGGAAGGGCAAGCGACAAATGATTTAGCGGCAATTAGCGGGATAAACGAAGCCTTAATGGGCGTGGATATTCCGAAAAATTCAAGCGGCAGAGCGATTGAGTTAAAGCAAAAACAGGCGATAACGCACGTCGCGCCTATGTTTGATAATCTTCGCAAGAGCAAAAAGCAGATAACTTATCTTTTATGGGGTAAGCGAGGGAAGCCAGGCGTAATTCCTCAAAACTATACGGCGGATAAAGTTTATCGTATTGAGGGAGAAAACGGGCAACAGTTTATACGAGTAAATGAACAAGTCGTACAACAAGACCCGCTAGGCAATACGATATACAGAACGCTTAACGATTTATCGCAAGGGGAATTTGACATCGTAATTGCAGACGTGGAAGCGAGTACGACGCAAAGGCAATCGCAGTTGTGGAGCTTAATTGAAGCGGTGTCAAGGTTGCAAATACCCGGCGATTTAGTGTTTGAGTCGATTATTGACCTTGCAGACTTGCCGAATAAACAAGCGATAAAAGAAAAGTGGGCGCAACAACAACAAGCCGCCCAGCAACAACAACAAGCAATGCTAGAGCTTGAAAGGGTAAAGAACGAGAATATAAATCAGTCGATAGCGTTCAAAGACGCGCCTTTACCCATACAGTTAGCAATGGCGGCGAAACAAGGGCTAATAGACCCGCAAATCGCCGAGTATGCAATAAATATGAGTGTTCAGCAGATGTTCCCGCAACTTGCGGACGCAATGGCAAAGCAAAGAGCGGCAGCGCAACAAGCGGCGCAAATGCAACAAATGCAACAAGGACAGCAAGGGGGGCAAACTCCCGCGTTAGTGTCGCAGTTGCAACAAGGTGGGGCGCAGTTGCCAAAGATGACACAGCCCGCCTTACAAGCGTTGATGAGCGGGACAATGCCCGTGATGTAAAGGAGCAGTAAAAATGGCAAAAACGAAAACTGAAAAAGTGGCAGAAGAAAATCTTACGGTAGAAACAGAGCAAACAGAATCTGGCAAAATATCGGATATAGAAAGACCGGTAATATCGCCTGACCAAATGGCAGCGCAAAGAGCAGTAGTGTCTTTAATTGTAAAACTTTGCGAAGACGTTAAGTCGCGGCAGGTGAGAGACGAATATAAAACGCTTGACGCTATCGCCGCTTTGATGACCTCCCTTAAATAAGGGTTGATATATTTTCGTATGGCTAACGATAAAAGCTATTCGCCGACTGGCGTAAAACAGAGAAAAGGAGAACAATATGAATTTCAATTTTGATTTACAGTATTTCGCAGAAGAGGAAGTAATAGAGAACGACACGCAGGAAGTTTCCGCAGAGGAAACGACCGACAAGGAAGAAATTCCTCCCGAACTTGAAGGAATATCCGAAGACGTTGCGCGGGATATTATGGCAAAAGCGCAAAAGCAGGAAGAGGAAAAACAAGATGAAGAAGCCGCCGCTTCGCAGGAGAGCGACAACATTCCTGAAGGGCTTTCTCATCAAAGTCATATTCCTTATGCGCGCTTTAAAAAGCAGGTTGATAGGACTAACGAACTAAAAGCGCAGTTAGCGGCGTATCAGCAGCGTTACGGCGATATAAATGCCGTAGGAGCAGAACAGGCGCAGCAACCTATTCAGCAGCCTATTCAACCGACGCAACAAACGCAGGATATTCAACCGCAAATTTTGCAGACGCAATCGCCTACATTACAAACAGAGCGGCTTTCTCCCAATGTTGCAAAGCGTATCAAAGAGGCTATAAACCTTCGCGCAAAGGAGATTTCGGGTTTATCCGATGAGGATATAGACGCTATTGAATATATGGACGAAGGCGACGAGCGCATTGACCAATGGAAAAGCGCGTCTGAAATGGCGAAAAACGAAGTCTACGGCGCAATTCAAAAGGCGCAGGTTGAAAGAGTGCAAGCGGCTAAAGCGTTTTTGGAAGAACATCAGCGGAGCGTAAATTCTTTTAACGCGTATACGCAGAAAGAACAACAGAACGCAGATTTCAAAGCTATCAGCGAATATGCGGTAGACGATAAAAGCGGGTATGCCGCGAAACTTTCCGATGAAGAAAAATCTATACTTCAAGGGGCGTATGCAAGGGCGCAAAGGCAAACAGCTTCGCCGCAGGATTATTTCCTCGTTCGTAATTATTTCGAGCAAGCGAAAGCAGATTTTTACAACAAGCGCGGCGCAAAGCCCAAAGCTACGAGCGCACCGCCAAAGGCGCATCCGCGTTCTGAAAATATAACGGGCGCGACCGACCCCGGCGGCGTGACGGAAGAACAGCTAAGGACGATGCTCCGTAATAAAAAGTGGGACGAAATTCCACAACCGTATAAAGATATGATGTTGGGCGCACCAACTTGAAAGGATTGATTTAAATGGCACTAACTTATATTACTCCTGCGCTGCAACAGGAAGCGTGGGCGAGAGACACCTATAGCGCGGGAAAAGAAAAGACCTTTTTCAATAAATTTATGGGAAAAGCTTCCGACAGCATTATTCACGTAAAAGAAGAACTTTCCAAAGGCGACGGCACGTCGATTACGATACCTTTGCTTTTACCGTTAAAAGGCGCAGGTATCGCGGGCGACAATATGCTTGAAGGCAATGAAGAAGCTCTCATTTACAGAGATTTCAAAGTTGAATTGCAGCGTATTCGCAACGCCGTTCGTATCGCGGGTAAATTTGAGGAACACAAGACACAGTACAATATGAGACTTGACGCTAAAAACGGCTTGGCGGATTGGCTTGCGCGTTATATTGACTGCGCTATTTTCTCCGTATTGACGGGTGTATTAAACACGGATATGAATTGGACGCAGCTTGATTTCCCATTCCCGTTGGAAGCACCTTCACCAGACCGCGTGCTTATTGCAAACAATTTAGGAAATGAAAACCTTATAGCCGCAACTGATACATTCTCTACGGACATTATAGGGCAGGCGAAACGCAAAGCGTTAGAAACAACCGACCAGCAAGTTCGCCCGATAAATATTAACGGTAAAGAGACATTTGTAATGGTTATTAATCAGTATCAAGCGCGCGATTTAAAGAACGACCAGAAATGGGTGGAAGCGCAAGAGCAAGGCAACGTACGCGGAGAGAAAAACCCTATTTTCAGCGGCGCGCTTGGTATATGGGACGGCGTTGTTATTCACGAAAACAACCGTATTCCTCGCACGGAAAACAGCAACAATGTGAAAGTCGGTCACGCGCTTTTGTTAGGAGCGCAGGCTTGCGTATTCGCAGAAGGCGAAGCTCCCGAATGGAATGAAAAGACTTTCGATTATGGCAACCAGTACGGCGTAAGTTTCGGGCGTATGTTCGGCTTAAAGCGTTCGCAGTTCAAATACGACGGCACGAATAACACAGATTTCGGCGTCATCAACGTGCTTACCTCGGCGGTTGACGACTAACAATATTATAAATAAAGAGCAGATAAAGTATTATCTGCTCTTTATTTATAAATAACATTTTTTATTTTTTTGAAAGGGTTGATTTCTTATGGCTTTGTCAGACGGTATGACCCCCGCAGATATAGCGGCGGTCACAGGCAACAACGACGGCTTCGGTTTTGGTAACGGAGGCGGCGCGTGGTGGATTTTGATTTTGTTCTTATTCGCTCTGATGAACGGCGGAAATTGGGGTGGCAATGGTATCAATAATGCTATGCTTCCTTATGCGATGACTGAAACGACGCAGAGCGCGATGCAACGTGGCTTTGACAATCAGGCAACACAGACGGTTCTCGGCAATATCAATACGACTCTTGCCAACGGCTTTTCGGACGCGGCGATTGCCCGCTGCAATGCGCAGACGAACACTTTGCAGTCTATGAATCAGATTGCAATGGGATTGCAGCAAAACGGCGCAGATAATCGTTTGGGAATAGCCGACCTCAAATATACAATCGCCACTGAAAATTGCGCAGATAGGCAGGCAATTTCCGACGGCATACGCGACCTTATGGCGCAGAACACGCAGAACACCAACGCCATTATCCAAAGTCAGAATCAAGGTTTCCAAGGCATTCAAGACAAATTATGCCAAATGGAAATTGACAGCTTAAAATCTCAGAACGAACAGTTAAGAACGCAGCTTAATATGGCAAACCTTGCGGCAAGTCAGAACGCGCAGACGGCGCAGCTTATTCAGGACAACAACGCTCAAACGGCGGCTCTCATTCAGCGAATCGCGCCCGCTCCTATTCCCGCATACCCCGTAGCGAATCCGAACGGTTGCGGCGGTTTTGGCGGGTTCGGTGGTTGCGGCGCAGCCTAAAGGGGGCGTTAATATGGCAGAGTTTACAAATGCGGGAGTTCAAACAGTAGCTCCCGGCGAAACTGTTATATTCACCGAATCACCGGTACAGAATAGGGATATTATCGTTCATCATACGGACGGCACGGGGAATTTTCTTTTAATTCCCCGTGGGTGTAATTGCAACAGGCGAAAAGAGGATAATTTCCTTGTAAGTTTTGGCGCGAATATTGCTATTCCCGAAGGCGGAACGGTAGGAGCAATTACGCTTGCTTTAGCGTTAGACGGCGCAACACTTCCCGTAACTACAATGGAAGTAACGCCTGCGGCGGTCAACCAGTTCTTCAATGTGGCGCGAGTGTCGAATGTTTCAACATTTGCGCGGTGTTGTCAAACTTTGACCGTCAGGAATACGAGCAGTCAGCCTATATTGGTATCGGCGGCAAATATTGTAGTGGAACGCTCTTATAATGCGTGGAGGTGAGATTATGGATAAAAGAACGCTTGAAAATTTAAAATATAAAGTAGAAAATGCGCTCACAGAGCTGGCGGATAAACAGACGCTAAACAGCAGCGACCTTGAAACGGCGAAACGGCTTTTATGCGTGTTGGAGCAGATAAGCAGAGTTACGGACGGAATTGTAGGTTATAGCGAAGAAGGGAACTCTTACGGAAGACATTCCTATAGGGGAAATTCAAATCGCTCTTACGACAATTCTTACAATTCCTACAACTCTTACAACGGCGCAAGCAATAACAGCGGCTACAGCGGACACGACCTTAAAGGTAAGATGATGCAGCAGCTTGAACAGATGAAAAACACGGCGCATAACGAGCAAGAGAGAAATATGGTAGACTCTTGGCTTAGATACGTCGAGCAACAATAATCTATTATCGGCGAAGGCGGGAAGTTTAAACTTCTCGCCTTTGTTGTGTATAGGGTGATTATATGTATATTTATTATAATCCTAATCCGCTTCAAAAAAGAGTGGGCGATTGTGTTATCCGCGCCATAGCTAAACTTACGGGGGAAAGTTGGGAACAGGTTTATATAGGCGTATGTATGCAAGGTTATCTGTTAAGCGATATGCCGTCCGCTAATCACGTATGGGGCGCGTATGTGAAAAGTCGCGGGTATAGTAAGCATAATTTGCCCGACACTTGCCCAGATTGTTATAGCGTGAAAAGTTTTTGCGAAGAACACCCGCAGGGTAAATATTTATTAGCGACGGGAAGTCACGTTGTCGCGGTTATTGACGGCAACTATTTTGACACGTGGGATTCGGGCGACGAAAACCCCTTGTATTATTGGCAGGAGGTGGAAGCGTGATGAAGTTATCGGATTTTATCGTCAAACTTCGGGCTATGACGCACGACGAGCGAGAAATTGAATATAGCGACGAAGATTGGATAAGATTTACAAACGACGCTTTGAAATTTGTAAGGCGTACTATTCTTGACGTTTATCCTTTCGCGCTTGCCGATATGCTTATGAACGGTTGGTTACGCCCTTCGCATTCTACTATTTACCTTTACGATGCGCCTATTCGCGTGTTGAGTGTGAAAGCGAACGGTAAGCGGTTAAAAGTTGTAAATCCTGTTTCGGAAGATGAAAAAAAGCATTACGAGCCTTTCGGTTGGTATCTTTTGGGGATGGATAAAATCCGCATTGTGCCTACGCCAAAACGCCCTGTTTTTTATGAAGTGGCGGGCGTGCAAGATTTTGACCCGCTTAAAAAGCCGGAAGACGTATTGCCGATTCCCGCAGATTATGAAGATTTCGTATCTGAATATTGCATAATGCGGGCGAGCGTAACGAATGAGTTTAACACGCAGGAAGAGCAACAGTTTACAATGATAATCCGTCAAGGCATAGAGGACAGATTGAAAGCATTTTTACCGTCAGGGGCGCAGGTTAGGGGGTATTGGTAATGCGATTGTCTACCAAACACTCTAACCAACAAATTGTAGAATACAGAGATTTCAGCGGCGGGTTAAACACATCAAACGCAAGCGAGATGATAGCGCATAACGAACTCGCAAGAGCAATAAACGTAGAAATAGATAAACCGACGGGGCTTATAAGGACAGTAGCGGGAACGAGAACGCTTTATCAAAAAGAAGGAGCGTATTTTACGGATATTGCTTATGACAAGATAGGAGATATGTTTGTCGTATGCGATATTGACAAAAAGATTTATGTTTGGAAAGAGCCGGATTTATCGGAAGCAATAGAAGCAAAATGGATAGACCAAAAAGCGAAATACCTTTTGAATATATGGAAAGAAAGCGATTTACAAGAAATAGGGACGCTTACGGGCAACCTTACGCCTTCGTTTTGTTTGTGGGAGGACGGCTTACTTATTGCAAGCGGCGGAGCGTTGCAATATTTTAAGAACGGCGAAGTGCATACCATAAGCGAAACCAGTCTTGTGAAATGCAATGGCGTATTTGTACGCGGCGGCAGGGTATGGACTTATTCGGGTGATACTCTCTATACTTCCGCGGTGGGAGATGAGGAAAGCTGGGTATCAGACCCCGCAGATGCTTCAACCGCTCAATGGATAACTATAGGCTATAAAGACGGCGGGGAAATTGTCGGAGTTGTTTCTCTTTCAAGCGATGTGCTTATTGTAAAAGACAATGGACACGTTTTCAGACTTTCGGGAGAATATCCCGATTGGACGGTAAAAGAAGTAAGCAGAGAAGTCACTTGTAGAGGTTATCGCGCTTCCGTGGGTATTATCAATAACGCCGTAATTTTAGGAGATAGTTTTATGCAAACTATTTCCACAACGGAAGATTACGGCGATATGCACGCAACGGACATAAGCGCGAAAGTGAAAAACGAGATAGCCGCGTTGCCGAAGAAGGTAAAACTTCGCTATGTTGCGCCGTATAATCAAATATGGCTTGTTGACGGCGACAGACGGTTTTTATTTTTGGAGCTGGACAATAATGCATATTTTGAAAGAGAGTATACGACCGCGCTAATGGACGTTTGCTATAAGGGAAATAAAGTATTTGCGCTAAAGAAAGACAAGATACAGATACTAGACTCGGACAGCGAATTTGACGAAGACGATTTTTTGAAATGGCGGTGGAGGGCAAAGACGCTTGTGTCTAACAATGCGTATGTTGTAAAACGCGGCAGAGCGGATATAACGCCTATAATCGACCATTATCACGAATGTGTTTTTGTGATAGGCAAAGCGGAATTACACGGCTCATTTCAAAACTTGTCGCATTGTTTATATGAGGATTATAGTCCGCTGTATTACAACAAGCGAGAACTCTTTACCCCGCCTATAAACGCCGAATATTTAAGCAGTGATGAATTATTCTTAAACAGCGAATACCTTTTTGAGAATGAGACGAAATTGTTCAGCCTTAATCAGTTTAGAACAGACGATAGGTTTATAGAGCGTTTGCGTTCCGTAAAGGTTGAAAGTTACGGGCAAGGCGGGCAGTTGATATTTAACGGTATAAATTTTGAAATAGCGGAGGTGTGACAATGGCGGAGATAGAACAAAAATATCCCATAGATTTTAGGCGTGGCGGCGATACCGTACACGACGGTACAGAGAAATATATAAAAGAGATTATACTTTTGTATAACGCGATAAATTCTATCAGAGGAAATTTGAAAGCTCCTACGTTTAATTCGGAAGTAGCAACCGTGCCTAATCAATGGTATGTGGACGCTAACGGCGTAATATGGATGCGTGACCTTACCAATAAGAAATGGAACAAGATGGGCGAAAATGCGCCGTATTTTGGTGCAAAGGGCAGTATGGACGCGGAGCGGGTGAATGGTTATGTGTTCAACCTCGACGGCATAAAGAATCGTCAGCTTATATGGTATAACGCAGAAAAAGAAGAATTTGAGCCTGCTATGGGAACGGGCGATACAAATTTTGAAGTGGTTATATCGGAAGAGCGAACGCCATATAAAGAGGTGTTGTGGCTTAAACCCGTCAGCAACGATTATAACGGCTCGCATAGTCTTAACGAAGAATGAAGGTGAGATTGTGAACGTCATAATCATAGAACACGGAAACATTCTACACAGGCGGGGAGATACTGGAGTAATTCGCGTGCTGATGAGACTTTATGAAAACGCGCCGCCTTTTCGTTTTCGCGAAGGAGACACGGCTACGCTAACCATAAAGAAGAAGTTGAAAGATGAGCCTTTTGTTTTGCAAAAGGAAACAGAGGACGGATATTTTGTAATGTTTCACGAAGACACGGCAAAACTTCCTTTTGGCGTTTATTGGTACGATATAAAAGTAAGGTTAAAAGAAGGGCAGTATTTCACCGTAGCGGGTCCCGCGCAGTATCATATATTGCCTAGCGTACAAGGAGGCTGATTGTTATGAACGACCATATTCATTATCATTTTGAACGCGAACACGGCAGACCGCCCATTTGCGCGGGTAAACCGCCTTTTCCTCACGACCGAGACAAAAAACCTCCCATAGCGGATTTTACTGTGGAGACAGGCGTTGTATTGCAGGGCGAGCAGGGATTATCCGCTTATGAAGTGGCGGTGAAAAACGGCTTCGAAGGTACGGAAGAGGAATGGCTAGAGAGTTTAAAGGGTGCGGACGGTTATCCGAAAACTCTTGCGGCGGATATTAAACTTGAAGGAACGGAAGCAAAAGTGACGATAGAGAGAAACGATGAAACGCAGCTTGTAACTTTTCATTTTACATTACCCGAAAATTATACGCCGTCAAGTGACGATAGCGGCGAAGATACGGGAGACGATACGGGCGAAGGAAGCACAAGCGGAAGTCTTGGCTTAGGCTCTACATATAACGGTTAGGGGGCGACGAAAGATGACTAATCAAACAGTCCCTGTTGTAACGCCCGCAAAAATTCTTCGCAATTCAATGCTTGTGCCGAACGGTAGGGAAACGGACGGAAGTGTTCATTACGATGAATTAAGACCCGTAACAGACGCTGACCTTGTATGGTTCGTTGATTATTTGAAAAGTCCCGAAGTAGCCGCGATAGTGGGAACTGATACGGTGCAACAGGCAATAGAAAAACTTGATAGGAAAGACGATTATATTGAAAACAAAGTAAGCACAGCGCAAAATACGGCGAACACGGCTCAAAGTGCGGCGAACACAGCGCAAAGCACGGCAAATACGGCTACAAGCAGAGCAAACAACGCATTAGACAGAGCAGAAGAAGCGTTGGAGATTGTTGCGTATGAGTGGGGAGGCAGCAGATTTTATGTGAAATTCAAAAACGCGATTGTGTTACAAGGCGGATATGGTGGCAACTTAAATCCTAATTCGTGGAACACTCTATCCTTTGGTATAAATTTTCTGGACGAAAATAATTATGTGGTTATGGTTACGAACGCGCTTTCAGACCCCGCGTCAGTAACGGTTGAGAATATAAGCGGTTCGTCGTTTAAGGTAAAGGGTATTGAATATTTTCAATATTTGGCTTTTGGTCGTGGTGGTTAAGGGGGCGTGAAAATGCAATATTTAATCAAATTTGATGAAAGCGGGCGTAAAGGGGACACATACCCTATAGACAAATTGATGAGTGAAGGAAGGAAGCAGGAACTTATAGAGCAAGGGTTTGCGGAAGTGTCAGCAGAAGATTTTAAATTGTATGTATCCGATAACGGGGGAAGTCACGGCACGGGGTACATTCGCGGCATAGACGGAAAACCTACCGACGCGCCACCTCATATACCGACGAAGACGGAGGAGGCGGCAAGGTTATATTATGAATGTGAGAACGATTTAAAAGCTATTGAATCGGATATTCTTCAAGCGATAGCCGCAGATGATGAAGGATTGCTTGCGGAATTACGAGAAGAACGCGTGGCGCGAACGGAACAGTACAAGAAAGATTTGAAGGATTTGGAGGGTAGATTATGGCAAGAGTGAAACGCTGTATTTTTTGCGGGAAAAAGCTCCGCGAGGACGGATATTGTATAAACCCTCAATGCGTAGACTATGAGCGCACAAAAATTCACGACGGTGACGAAGAAGGAGAAAAAGCAAATGCAACCGATAAATAATTCACAATATTATTTGCCACAACAGCAACGACCGCAAGGAGAAATGTTTGTCGTTTCCGTAGCGGGAGAAATAGGCGCAATGTCTTACCCAGTAGGCGCGGGCAATACCGCTTTTGCCGTTGACTGGAACGAGAAAACGTTTTGGATAAAAACAACGGATACAAACGGTGTTCCGCAACCTATGAGAAAATTCAAATTTGAAGAAATAATTCCAGAGCCGCAACAAGCGCAAGGCGGCGCAGTTTCAAGAGCGGAATTTGAAGAAGTGCAATCAAGCCTTTCTAAAATAATGGAAATGTTGAAAACAAATAAGAAGGAGAGTGGGGCAAAATGAATTTCTCGGGTGTGAATTTAGGCGGAATGAATCCTGCTACATTTATGCAAAATTTTAACGCTTTTGCGAAGAATTTTAAAGGCGGCGACCCTCAACAGATGGTACAAAATTTGTTAAATACCGGGAAAATGACGCAGGCGCAGTATAATCAATTACGCGCTACGGCAAATAAGATTATGGGGACAAATATGTAGAGGTGCGGGATATGGCGAGATATGATTTGACGAACGATTTTATTCAGCTCACGGAAACAAGCGGGGTAATTGAAAACATATCCAATACTCCCGTGGAAATTTCATCTCAAAATGTACGGCGTACGGGGATTATTTTATATCCTCAACAACGTTACATATTCAACGGTACAACTTATGCGGCGAGAGAACAAAATGCAACCTCACCTGCGGCAATAGCCGTAGAAACGAACATACCGCGCGGAGGTGGCGGATCGGAAGGTGGAGGCGGTTCTTCTACTGATTTAACGCCTGCGATTAACGCCGTAAATACAACGCTTCAAACGATAAATGCAAATGTTTCAGTTGTAGGAAGTTTATCGAAAGAAACGACACATCAAAGAATAGCGGACGCGTTGGAAGGCATCGAGGAAAAGAGTTTCGTCGGCAACGGATTATCCGCGTATGAAGTGGCGCAAGGAAACGGGTACAGAGGAACAGTTACAGAATGGCTTGCAAGTTTGAAAGGCGACAAAGGAGACAAGGGTGACAAGGGAGACACGGGAGCGACACCTGATTTAACAATAGGTACAGTAGTTTCGGGGAGCGTTGCAGGAGCAACAATAACAGGAACAGCGGAAGACCCCGTGTTAAGTTTTGATTTACCCAAAGGCGACAAAGGCGACAAAGGAGATACGGGAGCAACGCCTAACTTAACGATAGGGACAGTAACGAAGAGTAGTGTTGCAGGAGCGACTATAACAGGAACGGCAGAAAATCCTATATTGAGTCTAGACTTACCCAAAGGCGATATTGGAGCGACACCTGATTTGCAAATTGGCACAGTAGTTTCGGGGAGCGTTGCGGGGGCGACTATAACAGGTACGGCAGAAAATCCTATTTTAAGCCTTGACCTTCCGAAGGGCGATAAAGGGAATACAGGAGATATAACTTATGGCTTTCGTAAGGACGAAACAGCTTATTCTGTAGGCGATATAGCCTACAGTCAAACATTACCCGCGTATCTTCGGCTTGTTTGCGTCAAAGCGGGTACAAGCGGCGACGGGGCGCTTACAATTACAAGCACCGACGAAGGCGCGCTTATCACCGACGGTACTGTAACATGGATGATTGACAGTCTTGCGGACGGTATCTATGACGCGGCGCATCAAAACAGCGATTTCAGGGGCGCAGACTTAACCGCTTACTGGGATAGCGGCTTGATGAGCACAAATATACAAGCAGGTAAATTCGTCGGTATGCACATAGGCGACTATATCGTTAAAAGCGTTACCGCGTCGGGTACGACGTACAACGATGTAAAATGGTTGTTGGCGGCGTTTGACCCGCATTTGCATTGCGGTTACGACCCGAACAATACCGACGGCAAATCTGGCGAAACTACGGAACACCATGTACTTATTATCCCCAACACGACTTTGCAACGCAACGTAAGCATGAACGATACGGACACAACGTCGGGCGGGTATCTGGGGAGTAAGATGTGGAAAACACATATTCCCGCTTGGGCGACGGGAATAAAGAACGCCTTCGGGAGCAGTCATATTTTGCCGCATTGGGATGAATTGTCTAATTCGGTTGATACCAACGCAGTAAGCGGAGGTATACCAAATTCAAAAGGTTGCAGTAACAACTGGGCATGGACGAAAGTTGAAGTCAATATTCCTAATGAGCCTATGGTTTATGGGGGTAACGTATGGGCTTCTTCTGCGGAAGATGTGGGCAGTTTCCCAAGACAGCTTCCTTTGTTTACGTTAAAGTGTTCGCATTTGTACGATAGAATCTGGTTCTGGCTTCGAGCGGTGGCGTCGTCTTCCCATTTCGCTGTTGCGCTCGGCCACGGCATTGCGACCATCCGTGTCGCTTCCTACGCGGGCGCGGACGGCGGCATCCGCCCGTATTCCCTGCTCCGCTGACCTATACGCCGCCCCCTTGTGGGGCGGCGGTAGCAGGAACAAACATTAAAGGAGGTTTTATTATTGGCAGTTTTAGCAAGATTTCGCAGAGAGTCGAAGTATAAGTTTTACACCAACGCTCTGAAACTGCGCAAAGAAATAACTCAGTTAATGCTTAGGGATTTCGGGGCGAAGAAAACCATTCGCAACTACCGCATAAACACGGACAAAATGGAGCCGCAAGACGCGGATTTACTTTTGGGGATTATGGAGCGATACGGGCTTTCGACTTTCCCCGGAGATTTTCCCCTATGGCTTATAGAAAAGTTTCGGGACAGCGTGTGGGATATTTTAAGGGATTTACACATAAACATTACAAAGGCTTATACAATATGGGCGACGAACGAAGCGGAAGCGAATGAGCGGCGAATTTATCAAGACAGAGCGATAGCGGCTTGCGAAAATCTCTTGCAAGAATTTCAACTCGTTATAGACGTATTACCCGTAAAAGCTGAAAAATATATGCGTTATGTGGATATGGTCGAAGAGGAAATATCTCTCTTAAAGGGTTGGAGAAAAGCCGATAATAAGAAAAACAAAACTTTAAAGGAAAGCAAAACTTCAAAAGAAGAATAATTTCATAGGGCATAGGCTAATAGCGGTGGCGTCGTCTTCCAATTTCGCTCTTGCGCACGGCAACGGCAATGCGAACATCAATGTCGCTTCCAACGCGGGCGCGAACGGCGGCATCCGCCCGCTTCTCGTAGGGGCAAACCGCAAAAAGCGGCAGCCTCATGGCAGGGAATGAGCCTATGTCCGTCCGACAAGGTAAATAAAGTCTTGACGTTTCTATCTACGGATATTGAAACTATTCGCAAGGCGAAAGGCGGCTACATGGAAGATTTTACATCAGCCGATAATCTTATAAGCGGGTTCAAACGGGTAAAGAAAACAAGCGGTTGGAAAGACGCGGTACAGCGTTATGAGATTAATCTCTTGAGAGAAATCCGAAAGTCACAAAAAGACCTTCGCGGAGGAACCTACGAACAAGGAGAAGGCGCAGTCTTTACACAATGCGAACAAGGACATTTGAGACTTGTGAAAGCTTTGACCGTCAAGGATATGACGGCGCAACATTCCCTTTGCGACAGCGTGTTAATCCCAAGCGTAACGCCAAAACTCATTCACGATAACGGGGCGAGTTTGGAGGGCAAGGGAATATCTTTTACCCGCAAGCGTTTTGAGCAACATCTTTGTTGGCATTATCGAAGATACGGCAGGGAAGGTTACATCTTAAAGATAGACTTTCGCAAGTATTTTGATAATATTCGCCATGATGTATTAAAAGAGAAGCTGAAACAACTCATCGATGACCCGCTTGTATTATCGACTGTAGACAAAATCCTAAAGGCGAACGAAATTGATATATCGTTCACCAATGACAAGGATTATATCGATAGGGTTTTTAACGCGCTTGAGTATCAAGAGATAGACGCGAAACTTAAAAC
>JAGBKP010000068.1 GCA_017635875.1 Selenomonadaceae bacterium
ATCACAAAGCCCGGCGCGCTTACTATGACGGAAGCGTTTTCGGTAGGGCTTCCGATGCTTTTGCACGAACCGATCCCAGGTCCCGAGGCGAAAAACGCGCTATACGCTGAAAAACTCGGCGCGGCTTTTTGGGTGCATAAGAGCGAATCCATTTTAGAAAAAGCGCAAAATATTTTAACAAACGAAGAAGTTTATAAAAATATGAAATTATCCGCAAGGGCGATTTCAAAAAAAGACGCTTCAAAAAAAATAGTTGAAGTTTTATCAGAGTTTTTTCAAAATAAAAAGCGATAATATGTACACGATTTTTCGTATGATACATTTTACGAAATTTTCCGACAAAAGAGGATTTTTAAAAATCGTATTGAATTTAGTATATATCGAATAATTTTATTTCGCGAGATATGGTGATGAATATATGGCGCTTGTGCAGCTAACAAAAAAGGACAACGCTTTTGTATGCCCCGAATGCGGCGGCTCTTTAAAGTACGAAGAGAGCGGCCCTATTACTATTGTAAACGGCAAGGCGGATATGGACGCGGCGCTTCCTAAATATATCTGCGAAAAGTGCCAAGTTTTTTATCGCGAACTCTTAAATTCCGGGTATTATGATTCTTTCCCGCTCCCCAAACCAAAGAAAAAACTGCTCCGCACGGGCGATATTCCTCCTATGGAGCTAAAAAGAGAAGCGGACGGAAAAGCGACTTGTCCGCGTTGCGGCGAGCGTATGAATTTCGTGGAAGGTCAGCCGGTAAGAATTGTGGACGGTAAACCCGATATGGATAACGTTATGGATCATTTCGAGTGCAACGAGTGTAATTCCGTCTTTAGACGCATAGCCTCTACCAACTATTTCCAATGGTCCGAAAAATGATTTAAGGGAGTGAAATTATGAAAAGGAAGGAGAAAAAGAATAAACAATATCGCTGGTATATTGTTGTCGCCCTTTTCGTAATTTACTTTTCTTCCGTACTTATATCGCAACAATTTCACTTAAACCAAGTAGCGGACGACCAAATAGCGGCGGACACAAGGCTGGAGCTTGCCAAGCGCGAACACGAAGAACTTTTAAAAGAACGCGCGTTCCTGGACAATCGCGATTACATCGAAAAAATCGCAAGGGAAGAACTGGGTATGGTAAAAACAGGAGAAATACCGTATAGTTTGGTCAAGAAAAATAGATAATAAATGTTTGGAGCTCAAACATTGTAAAATTTTATATTAAAGTTTTCTTTCTCTCTTTTCTTCTTTGTTACTTTCTTCTTTTCTCTCTTTCTTTTACAAAAGAAAGAGAGAAAAGAAGAAAGTAAATGATAAAATGATAAAATTTAGGGAGGAAAAATATTTTGGCCATTGAAGTAGGCAGTGTGTTGGAAGGCGTTGTCGCGGGGATTACGAACTTTGGAGCGTTTATAGAGCTTGAAGGCGGAAAGACGGGGCTTGTGCATATCTCTGAAGTTGCGAGCGTCTATGTAAAAGAGGTGAGAGATTTTTTATCCGAAGGCGATAAAGTCAAGGTAAAAGTCTTAAACATCGATGGCAACGGCAAGATAGGGCTTTCCATTAAACAAGCCGAAGAAAAGAAGGAAGAAGCGCCGCAACCCGTAAAGAATTTTGCAAAAGGCGGAGATTTCAAGCGAGGAGGCAGAGGGACTTCCCCTTCTTTTGAAGACAAACTCTCTAGATTTTTAAAAGACAGCGACGAAAGACTCACGGATTTAAGAAGAAAAACGGATTCTAAACGCGGCGGTCGCGGTTCTAGGCGAGATTAAAAAAATACATAACAACAAAAAACGAGGGTTTCGTTCGCGCGGACTCTCGTTTTTTTGTTGTTATGCGACAAGAATTGGCGGATTTAATCTTAAAAAGATAGTGCAATTCTGAAAAAAATGTGATAAAATGAAAAAAACGTCAAAAATACGTTTCGCTTATACCACGCAAAACGAGAGGTGATAGTATGCAGGAGCTCACGCCGCTGACAAGCGCGAAATTGGGAAGACCTATGGACGCGTCTATCATTACGCCGGATTATTACGCGCTGCACTATGAAGAATTTATTCCTATGTATATATCTCGCGGCAGACCGTCTGCCGATACGCTTTCTACGTACACGTCTTCAATAAATCAATTTTTGCGCTGGTGCAGAAGCAGCAACGCCCATCCGCTGTATTTAAGGGATTATCAACTTCGTATGTATCAGCAGATTCTTACGGACAACGGCTATAAAGACGACAGCATCGCAGTAAAAATTATCGCCGTGCGCCTGTTTTACGAAGTGGCGTTCAAACTTCAGCTTATACCCGAAAATCCTTGCAAGCACATATCGACAAGCTCGTCGTTTTCGCAAGATGAGATGATAAAATATTATACAAACGAACAAATTCAAGCGTTATGCGACTTCTTTAAAGACGAAGAAGACGATTTTGTCAGACTTCGCGGAACACTTGCCGTTTATCTGATGGCGGTTGAGGGGCTTCGCTGCGTTGAGGTGCACAGAGCCAACCGCGAAGATATAAATTTTGAGCTTGGCATAATGCAAATTCACGGTAAAGGTCACGGCAGGCAAATCTATCCCTGCGCCGAAACGCTAAATGTAATCAACGATTATATAAACGCCTGTCCGAATATGAGCCAAATAGGCAGAGAAGGGAATTTTACGCCGCTCTTTTTGTCCAACGCAAAATTCACAAGATACAAGCGCATATCAAGGGACGGACTGAGATACATATTAAACAAAGCGTTAAGGGCTTGCGGTATAAAGATAGAGGGCGAATCCTGCCACATTTTGCGCCACAGTTGCGGCACAAATCTATACGCGGCGAAAAAAGATTTACGCTTGGTGCAAGATGTACTTGGTCATCGCGACCCAAAAACAACGGCGCGTTACGCGCACTTAAGCAATCGTTTGACAAATCGCGACACTGCGTCTATCGCACCAAAATAAAAAACGCCCGCG
>JAGBKP010000069.1 GCA_017635875.1 Selenomonadaceae bacterium
ACGAGGACGAAAGAGAACAAAAATTAATCGACCATCTCCAAGGAACCGCTAAACTATCAGAATGTTTTGCCGCTGCTTTTGATGAGGGAAATTTCGGCAGATTAGCGGGACTTTATCACGATATTGGGAAATATTCAACTGCAATACGTCCCTGATTTTAAAACCACCCTTGGGAGGTGTACGTAATGTATCGGATTAAAATATACGGCATAGTGCAAGGCGTGGGATTTCGTCCTTTTGTGGCGCGACTTGCGAGGGAACATAATATTTTAGGTACGGTTGCCAATAAAGGCTCTTATGTTGAAATTTTTGCCAAAGGCGATAATGACGCATTAAGTAAATTCAAAGACGAGTTGAAAACGCGAGCGCCCGTAAGAGCCGCTATTTTGTCTATGGATATTTTTGAAACGATTGACGCTGATTTTATAGATTTTTCTATTATCGAAAGCGCAAAAGAATACGGCAAAATTTTTGTGTCGCCGGATATTGCTATATGCGAGGACTGCAAGAAAGAACTTTTTGACAAAGATAACCGTCGTTATCTGCACCCATTTATAAACTGTACTCTCTGCGGGCCGCGGCTTACCATTATGGAAGCGATGCCTTACGATCGCGAACGAACGTCTATGGGAGATTTTCCGATGTGCAAAGAATGTGAATCGGAATATTTCGACGAAACCGACAGAAGATATGACGCGCAACCCGTTTGTTGCAACGACTGCGGTCCGGAAGTTTATGTTTTAGACGGTGTGGAGAAAGGCAAGACTGCTATTTTAAAAGTAAGAAATGTTATTAAAAACGGCGGTATCGCCGCTATTAAAGGTATCGGAGGCTTTCATTTGGCTTGCGACGCAAATAATTTTGATGCTGTAAAAAAACTTCGAGAACGAAAGCGCCGACCTATGAAACCTTTTGCTCTTATGGCAAAGGATATAGCTACATTAGAGAAAATTGTAGATATTCCGGAAAGCGCTATTCCGATTATAACGGGGCCGCAAAAACCTATTTTACTGTTGCCCCGCAAAAAAAACGCGCCCATAGCCGAAAATATCGCGGAAAATAATCCCAATTTAGGCGTAATGCTTCCATACGCGCCCATTCAATGCTTGCTCTTTGAATACGGCAAAGCAGACGAAAATTTTCCGAAGGTTTTGGTTATGACCAGCGGCAACCCTTCCGGCGCGCCTATTTGCCATACGGACGAAGAAACGAGAGACGCTCTTTTAAGTATCGCGGATGTTGTTTTGTCAAATAATCGCAGGATTCGCCTGCGTTCCGATGATTCCGTGATGAGCTTAATTAAAGACGAGCCGTATATGATTAGAAGGAGCAGGGGTTACGCTCCTTTGCCGTTTATTTATCATGGAAATTTAAAAGGCGAAGTTTTAGGCATAGGCGGCGAACTTAAAAATACTTTTTGCCTCGCTAAAGACGAACTCTTTTATCCTTCCCCTTTTATCGGCGATATGACGGATTTAAGAAGCGTTGAAGCATTAAAGGACAGCGTAAATTTAATGGAGTCGCTTCTTGAAATAAAACCGCAAATTGTCGCCTGCGATATGCACCCAAGATATAACACAACCGCAGTTGCCAAAGAATTAAATTTGCCGATTTTTTATGTTCAACATCATTACGCCCACATACTTTCCTGCATAGCGGAAAATAACGAAAAAGATACCGTTTTAGGCGCAGCCTTCGACGGTACGGGTTACGGAACGGACGGAACCGTTTGGGGCGGTGAAATTCTCGCTACTAACGCTCAAAATTTTGAACGAATTGCGCATATAGAGCCGTTTATTCAAGCGGGCGGAGATAAAGCTCCAAGGGAAGGATATCGAATCGCTCTTGCCTTTTTGTATGATGAATATTATAATATAGAAAAAGTTTCGGAAATTGCCGAAGAGCTAAATATCGCAAGTAAAGACGAAGTAGCCGCCACTTGCTTTATGATTAAAAACAATGTAAACGCGATAAAAAGCACAAGCGCGGGACGGCTCTTTGACGGCGCGTCCGCTATTTTAGGCATCAGAAAAGTTTCGACTTTTGAAGGCGAAGGCGCGGTTTATTTGGAATTTGCCGCAAAACGCTTTCAAGAGCGCGAGCCTGTTTTAGCAGAAAAAATTTTGGAAAATTCTTTAGACGAAGCGTTTAATAAAGAAAATGCTCCCAGCATAATCAAAACCAACCGCATTATGAAAGAACTTATAAAAAGACGACTTAACGGCGAAAATTCCGAAAAACTTGCGTATTTATTTCATACGGCACTTGCCGCGGAAACGCTTCGCGCTGTTCTTTACGCGAGAGAACAGACAAAAATTTCAAAAATCGCTCTATCGGGTGGTGTTTTCCAAAATCAGCTATTTACGATTTTACTTAAAAATTTATTGGAGCATTATGATTTTAAGGTATTAACTCACAAGCTAATTCCGCCGAACGACGGAGGAATTGCCCTTGGGCAGGCGCTCGCCGCTATGGTTTATTTGCAAAAAGGAAAGTGATAAAATATGTGCGTTGGATTACCGGGAAAAGTTATAAGTTTCGACAAGGATATGGCGATAATTGACGCGTCAGGTGCAAGGCGGGAAGTTTCAAGAGAACTAATCGACGAATTAGAACCGGGCGATTATGTTATGGTTCACGCAGGAGTCGCTATCGCCAAAATCACGGAGGATGAATAAATTTTTTCTGCGTAATATAATAAAAAGCAGCAACTTCTTTTAACTTACTGAAGTTGCTGCTTTTTTATGTTTATGTCATTTCTAAAAACCTTACTTTCTTTTTCTCTTTTCTTTTTTGAAAAAAATAAATGAGAAAAAGAAAGTAACAAAGAAAAAGAGAAAAGAAAAAACTTTAATAGCTTAAAATCTGAATTTAAGCATTACACTTTTATATTTTTATATTAAAATTTTTTTCTTTATTTTGCTTATAAGAAAAAGAAAGAAAAAAAGGTTTTTAGAGGTTACCCTTAATTAAAAATCATTTCGTCATATTCGACGGCGGCAAGATATAGTCCGTTTGGCGGAGCTGTGGGCGGCGCAAGTTTGCGATTTTTAGCTTGAAATATTTCATTGAATTTTGTTAAAGTCAACCTCTTTTCCCCCAAAAATTTCAATGCGCCGATTATATTTCTTACTTGATGATATAAAAAACCATCGGCGGTAAAAGTAAATTTTATTATATCGAAATTTTGCGTTAAATTTGCCTCATACATATTTCTGACATTGCTTTTTTTGTTGCTCCCTGCGGCTACAAAACTTGAAAAATCGTGCTCGCCTTTTAAAATGTTTAATGCTTCTTCCATTATGTTTAAATCTAGTTTGGAAATATGCCAAGCGTAGTTTCTAAAGAATGGATTTGGCGTATCTCCTATGTAAATTTTGTAAAAATATGTTTTTCTTTTAACCGAATATCTTGCGTTAAAATCCATAGGCATTTCTATGGATTTTTTTATTGCAATATCCTTTGGCAAAATAGCATTTGTCGCTTGAACAATTTTTTCGGTAGGTATCTTGCCTTCGGTGAAAAAACTTACTACTTGATTAAGGGCGTGAACGCCGGTATCGGTTCTGCCCGCCGCTGAAAGCGTTATATCTTCGTTAAAAATATAAGCCAGCTTTTCTTCCAATACGTTTTGAACGGCGACGGCGTTTTTTTGTCTTTGAAATCCGTGGTAATCAGCGCCGTCATAAGATAAAACAAGCGCAATATTTCGCATAGTCAACCCCTTTTTTAAATACAACTTTGCAATATTATAAGCGTTAAAATAAATAAAAAAACAAATAAAACGGCTTTATAATCTATAACTGTCATTTTTAATTTTTTTCTTCTTGTGCGGATTTTATTTTCGGTATAACATCTTGCCTCCATAGCCAACGAAAGTTCTTCGGCTCTTTTAAAAGTGAGTAAAATTAAAGGAAAAATAATAGGTATGAAATTTTTTATTTTTTTGATTAAATTACCGTCGTCAAAATCCATACCTCTGGATTTTTGAGCTTTTACAATTTGTTCAAACTCTTTTATTGTGGTAGGTACAAATCGAAGTCCTAAACTGACTATCATAGCGATAGTATGAGGGTTTATTTTAAAATATTTTAACGGTTTCAATAAATCTTCTATAGCATCTGCAAGTACTATCGTCTTTGTGGTAAACGTCAATAAAGACGAAAGAATAATTAACAACAACAAGCGAACAGTCATTGTTATTCCGATTAAAATTCCTTCTTCCGTAACAGATATTATCGAATATGAAAAAATGTTTTTTCCTTCGTGAAAAAACGGATTTGTTAAAAGCGTTAAAAGCAAAATCCAATATAATGGTTTTATAGATTTTATTACGCTGTTTAATGGAATTTTTGAAATATAAATAAGTATTATGGTTAAAATAGTATAAGCAAATAAAGACAGATAAATATTAAATAAAAACAAGGTTATGATCAAAATCACGATGAGAATAAATTTTACCCTTGAATCCATATTGTGAAGAAAAGAATCGCCGTCAATATACTGCCCTAAAGTAATGTTCATCTTAACGCCTCGATAATGTTTTTAACGCCGTCGTCAAATTTTATAATATCGGTTTTTACGTTTAAACCGACGTCTTTTAATTTTTTTAAAAAAGCGGTAATTTTTGGTTGTTTTAATTTTGCTTCATTAAGTAGTTTTTTATCGTTAAAAATATTATAAACCGTATCGTGTTTAAGTATTTTTCCGCCCTTCATCACTATTATTTTATTTGCGATTTCAGCGATTGTTTCCATACTGTGAGATATTAAAACAATAGTGGTATTTTCTTTTTTGTTTAAATGCAAGATGAGTTTTAAGATTTCATCTCTGTAAAACGCATCAAGTCCTACGGTAGGTTCGTCCAGTATAAGGTATTTGGGCGAAAAAGAGAGTATTCCAGCAATAGCTACTCGTTTTTTTTCTCCTCCGCTAAGATTGTACGGAACAGCCTCTTTCATATCTTCGGAAATTCCCATTAAATTCATAGCGCAACTTACTTTTTCTTTTATGATTTCATCCGAAAATCTCATTTCTTTTGGAGCAAAAGCAATATCTTTTTCAACGGTTTCTTCAAATAATTGACGGTCCGAATATTGAAAAACCATACCTATTTTTTGTTTTGCCTTTTTTGCTAAAATTTTTTCGTTTTTGTTTTTATTTGCATAGATATTCGCGCCGTCAACGAAAACATTTCCGCTTGTCGGGGTTAAAAGACCTGCAATAATTTCAGCCAAAGTGGATTTTCCCGCGCCTGTTTCTCCTGCTATGGCGACAATATCTCCATCGTTTATGGTTAGATTTATATTGTCAAGCGCTTGGTAGGAATTTATCAAATTATCGCTGTAAAAATAATTTACATTTCTTAATTCAATGGACATTTTTTTCCTCGCATATTTTTTTTAATTCTGTAATTAAAGAATTTTCATCAAATATTTTATTTGAAATTATGATTCCGTTTTCCCTTAATTTTTCCGATAAATTATACGCAAACGGCAAGTTAAGATGTTGATTTTTAATGTTTTCAATAAAATTTTTATCGGTAAATATTTCAGTAGGATTACCTGTTTTTTTTATTTTTCCGTTTTCTAAAACAATAATTTTATCCGCATCTAATATTTCCTCGATGAAATGTGTTATATATATTATTGTAATACCGTTTTTTTTATTTAGTTCTTTAATTTTATCAAGAATTTCTTTTTTTGATTTTGGCTCCAGCATTGATGTTGCTTCATCAAATATAATCGCTTCCGGATTCATAGCCAGCGCGCTTGCTATTGCGACTTTTTGCTTTTGACCTCCCGACAGCATATTGGTGGAAAAATTTCTTTTATCCGTTAGCTCTGTTAATTTAAGAGCGTTTTTTATTCTTATTTCTATTTCCTCGCCGTCTATATTCAAATTTTCCGGACCAAAGGCTATATCGTCTTCAACCGTAGTCGCAACGATTTGATTATCCGGATTTTGAAATACAATTCCAACAGTTTGACGAATTTTGTGTAATTTTTTTTCCTCAGAGGTATCAAGATTTTTTACTAAAACTTTTCCGTCCGTTGGCAATAAAAGAGCGTTCATAAGTTTTGCCAGCGTGGATTTTCCGGAGCCGTTTGCGCCTAAAATCGCGGCAAATTCGCCTTTATTTATTGAAAACGATATATTCTGCAATATTTTTTTATTTGATATTTGATACGAAACATTTTGAAATTCGATGAACATTATTTTCACCTCTAAAACATTAAACAATAAAATCAAAGTTTTCGCAAGATTTTTTAATAAAAAACTCCCCATAATCTTTAAAAAGTTGATTATAGGGAGTTTTTGGCGTTGTTGTATAAAAATTGTATTAAATCCGTACGCTTTTCCGACATTAACGCTTTTTTTACAAGAGCGTAATTTCTTTTGTCCCAATACTGCAAAAGAGCGCGTTGCATCGCTTTTTCTTTTTTTGTCTTCGCTACGTATATTTTTTCGCCTGTCAGAGGATTTATACCCGTATAATACATAGCCGTTGAAATCGTACCAGGGGTCGGGATAAAGTCTTGTACTTGACGAATTTTATAATTATGTTTTTTTAAAAATACGGCAAGTTCAATCGCGTCTTTAAGCGTCGCGCCGGGGTGACTTGACATAAAATAGGGGACTAGATATTGCTTCTTTTTTATGCGTTCGTTTACTTTTGTAAATTTTTCGATAAATTTGGTGTAAAATGTTTTCGGAGATTTTCCCATAGCCTTTAATACAGAATCTGAGATATGCTCCGGCGCGATTTTAAGTTGACCGCTTATGTGATATTTTGCAAGCTCATCCAAAAACTTGTCGCCGTCTTTGGCTTTGAGCAAATAATCGTAACGCACACCGGAACGGATAAAAACTTTCTTTATTTTGGAAATAGCGCGCATTTTTCTTAAAAGCGTTATATATTCGCTGTGGTCGGCTTTGAGATTTTTACAGTTGATGCACGATTTTCCTTTGCACGCGCCTCTTTCAAATTGTCCCTCGCAGGAAGGTCGGTGAAAATTAGCCGTAGGTCCGCCCACATCGTGAATATAGCCCTTAAAATTCGGAAGTTCGCTTAAAAGTTTCGCTTCACTTAATATTGAGTCGTCGCTCCTTTTTTGAATTATCCGTCCTTCGTGATAATGAATGGCGCAAAAATTGCAACCGCCAAAACAACCTCGATGCGCCGTTATGCTAAAACGCACTTCTTCAATAGCAGGCACGCCGCCTTGTTTTTCGTACATCGGGTGATATGTTCGCATAAACGGCAAATTGTAAACTTCGTCCATTTCCTCCGTTGTAAGCGGCAATGCGGGAGGATTTACCGCAACGACAGCGTCTTTGACTTTTTGCGCCAACCGCTTTCCCAAAAAAGGATTTTGCTCCATATAATTTATTTTTTCTTGAAGAGCAAAATTTTTTTTGTTTTTTAAACAATCCTCATAGGAGGGGAGTTTAACATAATCATAGATATAGTCAAAGCAGGGGACTTTTATTGCTGTTCCTTTAATGTCTTGAAGGGCGTTAATCGGTACGCCGCGATGAAGTTCAGCCGCTATTTCAAGAATCGCTTTTTCCCCCATACCGTAAACTAAAATATCTGCGCCGCTTTCAATGAGTATAGATTCTCTTAATCGGTCTTCCCAATAATCATAATGTGTAAGGCGGCGTAAGCTCGCTTCTATGCCTCCTATAATAGCGGGAGTTTCGGGAAAGATTTCTTTGATTTTTTTCGTGTAGCAAATTACGGCGTTGTTCGGCAAGCGTCCGATTTTTCCGCCGGGGCTGTATTCGTCAAAATGGCGCCGATGGTGTTCGCTTGTGTAAAGACGCAGGCTTGAATCTAAATTGCCGGAAGATATTAAAAAGCCCAGCCGAGGCTTTGAAAGACGAGTAAAATCCTCATTTTTTTCAAGATTCGGCTGAGCGATTATTCCGACACTATATCCATGCGCCGAAAGCAAACGGCTGATTAAAGCCGCATCAAAACTTGGGTGGTCTACATACGCGCTTCCGGTTATAAAGATAAAATCTAAAATTTCAAGACCCGCTTCTTTCATATCCGCTTTTGAAACAGGTAAAAATCCTATCATTTCGTAAATACCTTTTCGGCTACTTGACCATATTCGCCCATTGCCCCAACATTTTTTCCATTATGAGTAATGTTCATAGCGCCTGCGTTTCCCGCGATAATCTCGATCTTATCGTTTCCTTTCCAAGTATGAACGCTACCGTCTGCGGCAATGTCCTCAAAGACAACGTTACCATCAACAGTTACTCTTACCCAACAATTTCCCTCTAAACCTGCGACTACTTCAACCCCTTTAGTAGGAGCATTCTCGGGGGTTGCCGCATTTTGCGAAGCGACAGAAGGCGCATTTTGCGCAGGTTGCGTATTTTGCGTCTCTTTCGGTTGTTCTACTTTTGGAGATTCTGTTTTAACGGGAGTTTCTGTTTTCTTTTCCGTATTTTGAGTTTTTTCAATTTGTTTATTTTTTTCATTTTTTGCATCGTCTGTTTTTTCATTAGACGATAAGTTTAAAGAAGGTAAAGCTACCTCGTTTTTATTCATAAAATAGAACGCGCCCGCACCGATAAGCGCAAGTATTAAAAGCACGGCAACAAAAAAATTGCTCTTATTTACCTTTTTGCTTCGCCTTTGCGCAATGGAGAGCGATATATTCTCGCTCTTTATGTTATTGGTAATGTCGTTTTCTTCGATTTTCGGGGGAACTTCGCCTTTTTCTTCGCTGATTTTAGCTTTTCTCATATCTATAAATTCGCTTATTAAAGCGTCGCCGTCCGTATGTAAAAATCTCGATAAATTGCGTATAAATCCCTTAATATAAACATCGGAAGGAAGCGCGTCGAAGTCTTCTTCTTCAATCGCCGCGATATACGCCTTCCTGATACTTGTCTCTCTTTCCAAATCTTCTATGGTTAAATTTTGATTTTCTCTAGCTTTACGCAAAACTTCGCCTAACATAAAGAACCTCCGTAAATGAATAAAAATTTAGTTATAATTATACATTATGAGAATTATAAATGCAATAATGTAAGCGTATAAATTTATGAAACTTTGTAAAATATATATGAACGCGCATGCTTAAGATATTTATAAATATATCGATATATACTATAAGAAGGCTTGTAAAGGATGAATACTGAATTAAGGGAGGATGCTATGTATATCTTGCAAAACATTACAAAAGCCGAGTTAAACGCGTATGCGGCTAATTCGACAGCGAAGGCTTTAAACGAGCGCATAAAAAAAGACGGAGTTTATATTGAAAAAGGGGATGGCGATGCGGCGGCGATTTTTACGAAAACTCAAGGAACATTATCAAAAAATATAAATTCAAACGATTATGTTTCAATTTCAAACGAAGCTATGGAACTTTCAAAAAGTGAAAAAGAGCCTAATATAGAATTTTCATTGACAAAAATCGGAGAAAATCGTTTCCGCATTGGGTTTGCAAATTCGGCTATGCTTCATCGCGCCGTTAAACAAGGCTTTTTAGAGATAGAAGGAAAACAGGTAGAATTAACCGATGACATAAAAAGCGAACTGTTGTCGTCGGAGAGAGAGATAACAAGGCGACGCGAAATTATCGGTATGAAAAATATGATGATGCAAATGGCGGCGCAAAACAGGCAGACAAGCGACGCTATGGCGGCAGAGAACGCTAAAATGTCCCGCGTTATGAAAACAGCGTCGCGCATAATGCACGGGCGAAAGGTATCGCCTGCGGACGAAAAAGAATTGATGGAGTTTAATCACGAATTATACGAAATGGCAAAAATAGCCGCGACTTTGGAAAAAGCGCGAAAAAATAAAAAAGACGATGAAGAGGACGAAAAAATTTCAAGGGAAAACGATGCCGCAAGAGATTATGAAAACACCCCGAAAGATTATAGCGTAGAGCCGATAGAAATGCCAAAACTTGAAACCGATATGGAAGTTTCTTTCGACGGCGATACGACTTCGGTAAGTGAAATCGGTATCTCTGACATTGAATAATTCACACCTTAAAAGCAGTCGTTCGCTCCAACGGTATTAAGAAGTAAACAAATTTTACGATATAAAAGACGGAAAAAGATCCAAAAAGATCCAAAAAGATCCAAAAAGATCCAAAAAGATCCAAAAAGATCCAAAAAGAGCAAATGCGATTTAATCATTGTTTCCCTAACAAAAGGCGCGATAATTATGAATATTGCCGTTTGCGACAGCGATGCGGAAATTGCATTGGATATAAAAAATTTAATAACGTACTCAATGCCGAAAATGTCCGTAAAAATGTTTTCATCTGCGGAAGAATTATTGTCAAACGAACATTTTTTCGATATATATTTTCTTGATATAAAAGGAATTTCGGGGTTAAATATCGCCCGTAAAATTCGCGAGAAAGAAAAAGACGGTGGCAAAAAAAGCGTTGTCGTATTTGTGACCGGCTATAGCGAATATATGGCGGAAGCGTTTGACGTGCAAGCGTTTCATTATTTGATTAAACCTATAGACAAAGAAAAATTCATTGAAGTTTTAAAAAATGCTATGAATGAAATTAAATGCCGCAGACGTTATGAAGATAAATTTATATTGCTGAAAATTCAAAATCAAAATAGAAAAATTGAACTAAAAAATATTTTATATTTGGAGAGCAACAATAAAAAAGTTATATTTCATTTAGTCGAAGAAACTTTTGAAATTCAAGGAAAAATGGAGAATTATGAACGGATTTTGGGATATAGCTTTTATCGCTGTCATCGTTGTTATTTGGTGAATTTTGAGAAAATATCTTCGTATACTTCAACTGAAATTGAAATAATAAACGGCGATAAAATAATGCTCGCACAGAAAAAATATTCCTCGTTCGTAAAAGCCTATCTTGCATACGCAAGAAGGGGAGGCGCAGTAAATGTTTGAGGAATATATTCTTACGGTTGCCGTAAATACTTTAATCGCGTTTTTTGCTTTTAGGTATTCGGAAATTTTTTTGCAAAGAAAGTACGAAAATCGAAAAAAATCATTGATACTTTGGATATTTTTTTATTGTTTGGCGAAAACGATTTACGGAAATCTTGCGGAAAATTTTCCCTTTTACAATCGTTTCAGTTACGCTATTCCTCATCTTATTTTATTCGGCGCGTTGCAATTTGCTTTCTTTGAAAAAAATATTTCAAGACAAGTTTTTTCCATTTTAAGTTTTATCGCGGGTTGGGAAATTTTAAGGTTTGCCGCAAGTCCGTTGGCGCACAGTATTTTGGGAGCTTGGAACTCTGTTTTTAATTTCTTCGTAAACTTTTTTACGGAGAAAAATTTAATAAAGGCAGAACGCTTGCTTGAAATTATGCCCGTAATAAATCAAATCGTCCTTTTTGCAACTCTTGTAATTTGTCGCGGTTTGCAACTCGCCGTATTTTATATTTATCTAAAACTTATCGGAAAAAATTTTGTAAACGCGGATTATAAATTAAACGCGAGAGAAAGCGTATTTTTGATTGCGCCATCCGCAACGATACTTTGCGTAGACCTTACATTCAGACTGATAGCTTATTCTGCGGACAACAGCGCGTTAATGCTCGTTTATGAGCGCGTACCCGAAACGCTTATACTTCTTCCTGCAGTAAGTTTACTTTTGCTTGGGTTTGCCGTATCTTCCGTAATTTTGTTTCGCGGACTTGTTGAAGGAAAAGCGGAAGAACAAAAGCGAATGTTGCTTGAAAACAGCGTAGCGGAAATCCATACGCAAATCGCCGAACTTGAAAATATTTACGGGGACATACGCGGACTAAAACACGACATCAGAGGTCACGTCGCAAGCATAACGGCGTATATAAGAAATCGCGGCGGAAAAGATATCGAAGAACTTGGAAATTATCTTAAAGGTATGGAAGAAACCGTCGCTAAATTAGACTTTACAGACCGCACTGAAAACCCGTTGATGGATATAATTTTGCACCGATTTAGGCAAGAAGCGAAACGCAAAAATATTTCCGTGAATTTTAATTTCCGCTATCCCACAAGCAAAGATTTTGACATATACGACATAAGCGTAATACTTAACAATGCTTTGCAAAACGCAACGGAAGCCGCCGAAAAAGTAAAAAATTCTTCCCGTATTTCACTTCGTTCATATACAAACGGAAGTTTATTTTTTATCGAAGTAAAAAATAATTTTAACGAAAATTTGTTTTGGAAAGAAAATTCCGATTTACCCGTTACAACTAAAAAAGATAAAAGTTTGCACGGCTTGGGTCTTGAAAATATCAGACGAACGGCGAGAAAATATCAAGGCGATATTGAAATTTCAGTTGCAAAAAAAGCCGAAGAAAAAATATTTCAGTTGACTGTGATGTTATATAAGAAAAATTAAAAACTGTAAAATATATTCGCATGAATTTTTTCTTTTAATTTATCCTGTTCCGAATATTTATTCGTAAGCCTAAACAATTCTTTTTTCATCAATGTAGGCTCATTTCCCACTATCGGTTGACCGATTATATTGCCCTCATCGTCAACGAAAAAGACGGTGGGGGCGTTTCTTATTTTGGTTAAAATATCTATTAATTCATCGTTTGGAATAATCTGCAAAACATTCTTAAAATCGCGAGTAATTTTTCGCGCGTTTTCAAATTCTTGTTTGTCGCTGTCCTCCCTTAAATCTCCGACAATTCCGATTATTTGAAAATCCGTAGAAGTTGAATTTTTTAAATTTTCAATATCCGCCATAACTTTTCGACTGTTTTCCGCTTCTTTTGTCACCCAAAGACAAACAACGGTAAAATTTTTTGCAAATATATCCTGCGTAATCGCGTTTCCGTTTAAATCTTTTGCGGTAAAAGATGAAATTTTAAAACTTTTGTCGTTTTGATAAATATACGGCTCGCTTATACGGCTCACAATAAATCCGTCCAACGCAAGCAATAAAAAAACTGTCAAAAACGGTATTAAAAATTTCATAATCATATCGCCTTTAAAATAAAAGTTGTTCGCGCCCTAAAATCAGTCGTTCGCTCCGACGCTATTAAGCAGTAAATAAATTTTACGATATAACTGTTAAAGAAGCAAGTAATTTTTATTTATTAAAGTTTTTTCTCTCTCTTTTTCTTTGCTACTTTCTTTTTCTCTCTCTTTTTTACAAAAAAGAGAGAGAAAAAGAAAGTAGACAATACACAAAAGGAGGAATAACGATGCCGGTAAAAATCGGAGGAAGTTATGTGTCTGAGGCGGCGGTAAGTTTTGCAAAAGCGCAGGCGGAAGAAGGAAATAAAGATTCAGATGTTATTAAAAATTTGAAAGAAAAATTTCCCAACGTGAATTTTACGGTGGGGACAAAACCTTTTTCGGGTACGGGGACGAATAATGTTTCCATTTCATCGAAAATTTTAAAACAAATGGAAAACGATCCGGAAAAAAGGCTTGAGTACGAGGCGCTTATTTATGACATTGCAAATACGGATTTGGCGCAAGGGCGAAAATTAAAATCCGGTGGTTTTATTATAGGAGACGACGGAGGACTCAGGGCGTGGAGCGTATCCGAACATAACGACGGCAACGGGCGAAATATCGCCAATCTAAATAAGAAGAATAAAAAGAGTTGGCTCGATGAAATGCTGGTGAATACCGCTAAAAAGAAAAAATCCTCACCTTTAAAAGAGGCTAGAGAGAAACTTTTGGAAAAGGCAAAAGCAAAAGCGGAAGAAAAAAAGAGCGCGGCTATTTTGGATATTTCAAGCGAGGGCAAAGCTCTCGCTCTGAGCGAAACTTCGGAAAACATATCGTTTAAAAATACCGACGAACTTTCAAAGTATCTGTTTCAAATTTTTGACGTCGTAAAGGGCGGTATGACGAAAATTTCCGCAAAATATCTTAAGGACTGCGTGAAAGACGAAAAGAAAATGCAATCGCTTTTTAACAATTTATCCGCGGCTGACGCGACTTTAAAGGCAAGACAAAAGGAAGTGGGATTTCAGGGTATGCGCGTTAAAATAGACGAAAACGGTGAAGTTTCGATGGAATCTTCAAAAAGCACCGTCGGTTTTAACGGCGAAAAACTCAAGCGGCAAATGGCGGCGGCAGCCACAAAAGGAGATATGAAAGCCGTACTCGCCCTTATAGAAGAAGATATTAAAACCCTTGAAGACGGATTTAAAAACAATATGTGCGATGCGGCGGAAGTGGAAAAGGCTAAAGACCTCTTGGCGGAAGCTAAAGAAAAAATGGCAAAACTGCCGGACCGCGCGCCTACGCCCGAAGAGCAAAGCGTTATGGCGGTTAATATGGCGATATAAATAAAAAAAATACGGCTTGTGATTTTGGGTGAAAATTACAAACCGTATTTTTTTGTTAATATTTTATCAAAGATAAACGATAACAAGAATAACAGATATTTTGAAAGGAGAAATCAGAATATGGATTCCAGAATTTATTCGAGCAATATGCAAGTAGCCAAAGTTTTTTCCAATATTCAAAAAAAATTGGCGAGTAATCTTGAAAATATCTCGTACAAAAGCGTACTTGAAAAAGAAATCGACACTTTTTCGGAAAAATCTTCTGAAGATATGACCATAGAAGAATATAAAGCCTATATTTGGGATAGGATAGATTCATTCCCATTTAGCCCTACGCGTCCTTATGACGATGAAACCATAAAAATTTCAGAAAAATGTTTCGAGCGTATGAAAGAAGACTTCGAGTATGAAGAAAAAATGATGAATATAATAAAAGAAGGCAGAATGTACCCCAATCCATATTATGGTTCGGGATTAGACAGTGGCGGCGTATATTGGATACTGGAATTTGACGGCGGTGAAGGCTGTAAATCTCAAGGGTTTTCAAAAAACTTTGGCGGAAGTAAAGAAACTGCATCGGATAGATTTGACAAAGAATCAGACGGCGGATTTTGGTCGAGTAAACGCTTGTTAAAAAAGAAAATGCAAGCGGAAATTGAGGAAATTATACATAAAAAGAGAGAGATGATACAAGAAATAAACGAAGAAATAGCGCTAACACGCGAAATTAAAATAAAACAGAGCATAATGGAAAATGCGCCGGAACTCCCCATAACAGGCGTACCCGCAAAATATTTGCTCGCGGGGCTTCCTTCGCTCCCTACTGTCAGCGTGTAGTAAAAGATAATTGACAAATTTTACAGGATAGTAATAAAATAGTCTTACAATAAAAATTTGAAAGGTGTTTTATATGCTGTATCCTTTAAAACTTGCTGCCGCTTTAAAAGATTATATATGGGGAGGCAGACGGCTTATAGACGAATTTCATAAAAAAACTGATATGGACAGCGTAGCTGAAAGTTGGGAACTTGCCGCTCGAGATGAAGGCGAAAGCGTTATATTAAACGGTCGATATAAAAATTTAACAATGAGAGAATACATAAAAAAAGTCGGACAAGACGCGCTGGGCAAGAATGCATCGCGATTTGAAACTTTTCCTCTTATGGTTAAACTTTTGGACGCTAAAGAAATTCTTTCGGTGCAGGTGCATCCGTCTGACGAAGAAGCAAAATTTTTGCCCGGCGCCGAGGGAAAGACAGAACTTTGGTACATAATAGACGCTGCTCCAAATGCCAAACTTTTATACGGAGTAAAAGAGCCTATGACCAACGAGGAATTTGCGGAGCATATAAAAAACAACACTCTTCTTGATAAATGCAACTATGTAAATCCTAAAAAAGGAGATGTGATGCTGGTAACTCCGGGCACTCTCCACGCTATAGGGGCGGGGATTTTACTTATAGAAATACAGCAAAATTCAAATACTACGTATCGCGCTTATGACTATGATAGACGCGGAAAAGACGGCAAACCGAGAACGCTGCACATAAAAGAGGCGGTAAAAGTTGCAAAACTTCAGCCGCCCGAAAGAAACAAAGAAAAAAAAATTCCACTTCCTAAAGTTGACGATGCAATTCGAACGGAAATAGGAAATAATGAACATTTTCGAGCCGAATATATTAATCTTGCAGGAAACGCCAAATTTTTCGCGGGCGAGAAGACTTTTCAAACTTTTACCGTGATAGGAGGCGGCGTTAAGTTACGCGTATGTAATGAAAATTTGCTTGAAGATGAAAAAGAACTTGATTTAACCAAGGGAGATACCGTATTTTTACCTGCTGATATGGGTGAATATCGAATTTTTGGGAAATCTGAGTTAATTATGAGCGAAGTTACCGAGAAAAATTTTATTTCTTGCGAAACTATCGACTAAATGCTATAATGTGAAAATACATTTTCACTATGGAGGCACTATCTTGAAAAAGTCTGTTTTAAAAAAATCTTGTTTTCTAAGTATAGCTTGCGCGCTCTCTTTAGGAGTTTCTTGTGTTCCGGCAGACGCCGCTTCGGAAAGTACCGTTTCAAAAGAAACCGTAACTTCAACAGATACGAACACATCAAAAAATCAAGGTGTCGCAGCTGAGAAGACAAGAGTTAATGAGAATAAAAGTACGCCGTCGGATAAAACGAAGGCAGTCAACAACGAAAAGGTAAAAACCGATAAGCCCGTTGAAAACGCAAACGCCAACGCGCCCGCGCTTTCAACGATACTTTCCGATCCGGCTCGCCCCAGCGATGCTCAGATAATGAGCGCGATAGAAAAATTTAAAGGGAGAACCGTTGCGGAACTAAATGTTCTTGGGGGATCGGACGAAACTCGTCCTACGGCAAGAGCGGCAATATCCGCCCGTGAAGGCGACAGCCTTTCTGTCGATATGGTTGGAAAAGACGCGTCCGCCATTATGGAGACGGGCTATTTTGTTGATGTTTATCCTACATTTAAGGAAGTGCCGGAAGGCGTTATACTTACATATCATTTGCAAGAATATCCTAAGTTTAACGGCATCAAATTCGTAGGAAATAAGATGGTAAAAACCGAAGATTTAGAGAAGAAAATTACTCTAAAACCGGGCGAACGCTATAACAGCGTGGTTTTCCATAAAAATATGGAAGATATCGAAGGTATTTATAAAAAAGACGGCTATATTCAAGCTCGTATAGTCGATATGAGACGCGTTGAAAACGGCGTCATTGAAGTGAAAATAAACGAGGGTATTTTGGAAGGTTATCGCGTAAAAGGAAATACTAAAACAAAAGAGCGGGTTATTCTTCGGGAAATGCGTCAAAAACCTGGCGAACCTTTTAATGCCAATAAAGCCAAAAGAAGTTTCCAACGCGTAAACAATTTGGGGATTTTCGAAGATGTGCATACTCGCCTTGTACCCGGCGTAGAACCTAACTCTGTGGTTATGGAAATAGAGGTTAAGGAAAAACGTACCGGAACCTTTGGTATTGGCGCAGGTTACAGCAGCCAAGACGGCGCGCTCGGTATGGTGAGCCTAAGCGACACTAACTTCAGAGGCACAGGCGATTTTATTTCAATAGTATACGAGGTTTCGGGCGACGACAGGGACGCTCGCGGCTACAGTTTCACTTATAAGCGTCCATGGCTTGATAAGCGAGAAACAGCCGGCACACTTCGCCTTTATAATCGCACTTATCAATATAATGATTACGATACAAACGGTAATTTAAAAGAAGAATATATGAGAAAATATTCAGGCGGCGAAGTTACTTTTTCCCGCCCTATGAGCGAATATTCTACAAACTACGTCACCATAAGAAACAGAAAAGACCGATACATTAAGCATATAACAACGGGTAATGTGCCGGACAGAAGCGGCGAATACGGAAAGGATTGGAGAAGCAAAAACTTTGGCACGACGAGAAGCGTTATTTTTCAGCATATTACCGATACAAGAGACAATATATACGAACCGACAAGCGGCGGCAAAGTGAGTCTTACCGGTGAAATTGCAGGTTTTGGCGGCGGATTTAACTTTAAAAAGGCAAGCATTGAAGATGCGCGTTTCAGAAAAGTCGGCAGGGCGCAGGTTTTGGCAACAAGACTTGCCTACGGCGTAGGTCAAGGCGATATTTCGGAATTCAACCAATTTAAGGTCGGCGGTCAGGACACTTTGCGCGGCTATAGGGACGACCAGTTCAGAGGAAACCGTATGTTTTTGGGAACGCTTGAATATCGTTTCCCGCTTGTAAGCAAGGTGCAGGGCGCGCTCTTTACCGATTGGGGCGCGGCTTGGAACGACGGTTTTAAACCGCAAAACTTTAACGGCAGCGTAGGTATAGGACTTTCATTCAATACTCCGCTTGGTCCATTGCGCCTGGACTACGGTCGCGGTAAAAACGGAGGTCGCGTACACTTTACGATAGGCGGTATGTTTTAAGCGGGGGTAATCCCCGCTTTTTTTGTGGTGAGGCAATTATATGATAAAAAAAGCTCTATTTTTGATTTTATTGTTGCAATTCGTATTTATAAACGTAAATCACGCTCAAGGAACGGAAGAAAAAATCAATAAAGTGCGCCTGTCTTGGGAAATAAGCCCTCGCGCCGTTTATTATCAAGTGGTTATTTTAAAAAGCGAGTTGGATACGTCGGAAAATATTGAAGTTGTTTTTAACAAAGTATTTAATAACGGTATAGAAATAGGCTTAAGCCATAAGCCGGACGCTAAAAATTTATATTATAAAGTTTGTCCGTTGAATTACGATGGTATGCCTATAGAAAAATTTTCAAAACCGCGCCCGATAGTAAGCGGGGAAATAAATACGACTTCACCAAAACCTATCGCGCTTTTGGGCAAAGATGAGGACGCGCCGCTGTACCCGGTTTATTCTTGGATTCCAATGCTCGGTGAAAAAAATTACGAAGTGGAAGTTTATAGAAAGCGTGAAAAAAATCAACTCATACATATTCTTCGCACAAACTCAAATTCTCTTTACGAAAAAGCGGGATTTACTTATCCCGACACTTATTTTTGGCGGGTAAGAGCCATAAGTTTAACCGGTGAACCAACAAGCGATTGGTCTGAAAATACGACTTTTATTGTTAAAAAAGGCGTAAAAATAGCGGCTTTAGGCGATAGCATTACTCACGGCGGCGGCGCAATATCCGTACCTCCGTCTTCTCCTATATATCGTTATGAAGCGTATGCCGATATTGAAATAAAAAATTTAGGCAGAAGCGGCGATAAAACCGAAGATATGTTAAATCGCTTTGAAAAAGATGTGCTCCCGTTTCACCCTCAAATTTTGCTGATTATGGGCGGTGTCAACGATATAAGAGAAGGAATTTCACCGACTGTCACCATAAATAATTTGGCGGCAATTAAGAATATGTGCGCGAAAAATGGCATTATTCCCGTTTTTGTTACTACGACTCCTATAAACCCGGATTTAACTTGGCGTTCTTTAACTCGCACAGATTTGCCCGATGACTATGCGAGAATATTGAGGACAATAAATAATTGGATAATGAATCAGCAGTATGCTATAGATGTAACAAGTTCCCTTTGCGGCGACAATCTTTATCTCTATGCGGGACTAACGACGGACGGAATACATCCCGATCATATTGCAAAGGAACGTATGGGGAAAATTATTGCCGAATATATTAAGAAAACTTTTCCGAATATGTATTAGGGCGTGTTGGTAAACCCCGCCAACGCGCTTTGACGGCTATTTTGCCGCCTGAACTGCGTCAGAAAAAACTCGACGTAGCCTAGCTACGACTTCGTTTTTTCTTCCTTGTCAGACGACAAAATCTCTCGTCACATC
>JAGBKP010000070.1 GCA_017635875.1 Selenomonadaceae bacterium
CATGAGAATTTGTTAGAGTATGAAAACCTTACTTTCTTTTTTCTCTTTCTTTTTTGCCTGTCCTCCCTTGCGGAGGTAAAAAAGGGAAAGAAAAAACTTTAATATAACAAAGCTAGATGTCCCCCACTTCTAAAGTGGGGGTGTCAATCGGAGGAAGGGGGGGAGTTTAAATCTCCCTCCTCCCGCACGCTTTGTTGAAATGCTGACGAATGAAATTATTTTTTCTGACGAAAAAATAATACGGATTTACGGCATTTTAAAAGCAAATCCCCTCTTAAATGCTAAACATTTAAGAGGGGATTTATAATTATTCGGTTTTAATTACATCATACCGGGCATTCCGCCGCCCATTCCGCCCATCGGAGCGGGAGGCTCTTTTTCGGGCTTGTCCGCAACAAGAGTTTCGGTTGTAAGCACCATAGCAGCGATGGAAGCCGCGTTTTGAAGCGCGGAGCGCGTTACTTTAGCAGGGTCTACGATACCTGCTTTAATCATATCCACGTATTCGCCCGTCGCAGCGTTAAATCCTTTGCCGTCGCCCGCTTTCTTAACGGCTTCGACAACTACGGAGCCTTCAAGACCAGCGTTATTTGCAATCTGACGAACAGGCTCTTCAATAGCGCGTTTTACGATATTTACGCCGACTTTAACGTCGCCTTCCGCGTTTAATTTGTCAAGAGAGGGCAAAATGTCGATAAAGGTGGTGCCGCCGCCTGCGACGATGCCTTCTTCAACAGCCGCGCGAGTTGCGTTTAACGCATCCTCGATGCGATACTTCTTTTCTTTCATCTCAACTTCGGTAGCCGCGCCGATTTCAATAACAGCAACGCCGCCGGAAAGTTTTGCGAGACGCTCTTGAAGTTTTTCTTTATCAAAGTCGGAAGTGGTCTCTTCGATTTGTTTCTTAATCTGATTTACGCGGGCGTTAATAGCGTCTTTATCGCCTACGCCGTCAACGATAGTGGTTTCTTCTTTGGTGGAGCGAACTTGACGAGCGCGACCGAGATCTTCGATAGTAACGCTGTCAAGCTTTCTGCCGAGCTCTTCGCTTATGAGATTGCCGCCGGTAAGAATAGCGATGTCTTCAAGCATAGCTTTTCTTCTGTCGCCAAAGCCGGGAGCTTTTACCGCAAGAGCCTTAAACGTGCCGCGGAGTTTGTTTACAACGATGGTCGCAAGAGCCTCGCCGTCGAGGTCTTCCGCGATAACGACAAGCTGTTTGCCCATTTTTACGACCTCTTCCAAAACAGGCAAAATGTCCTGAACGGAAGAAATCTTGCGGTCGGTGATTAAGATGTACGGATCTTCCATAACGGCTTCCATCTTGTCCGCGTCGGTCACCATATAAGGGGAAATGTAGCCTCTGTCAAACTGCATACCTTCGACAACGGAGAGATTAGTCGTCATAGACTTCGACTCTTCAACGGTGATAACGCCGTCTTTGCCGACTTTTTCCATAGCTTCGGCGATAAGTTTGCCGATTTCTTCATCGCCGGAAGAAATGGTAGCAACCTGCGCTATATCGGCCTTGCCGTCAACTTTTTTCGCTTTGCTGTGAATTTCTTTTACAAGGGTATCAACGGCGGTCTCAATGCCTTTTTTGATAATCATCGGATTTGCGCCGGCTACGACGTTTCTCATACCTTCGTGAATCATAGCCTGCGCAAGAAGAGTAGCGGTAGTGGTGCCGTCGCCCGCTATATCGTTGGTTTTTGTCGCAACTTCTTTAACAAGCTGCGCGCCCATATTTTCAAAGGGATCCTCAAGCTCTATGTCGCGAGCGATGGTTACGCCGTCGTTGGTGATGGTAGGAGCGCCGAATTTTTTATCGAGCACTACGTTTCTGCCTTTAGGACCAAGGGTAACTTTAACCGCGTTTGCAAGAGCGTCAACTCCGCGACCGAGAGCGCGGCGCGCGTCTTCTTCAAATAACATTTGTTTTGCCATATCGTTTTACACCTCTTAATGTATATTTATAAATTAGAGAATAGCCAAAATATCGCTTTCGCGAACTACGAGATATTCTTTGTCGTCAACTTTAACTTCCGTGCCGGAATATTTAGAGAATAATACCTCGTCGCCCGCTTTAACTTCCATTTTTGCGCGCTCGCCGTTATCTAAAAGTTTTCCGGGACCTGCCGCTATAACTTTTCCTTTTTGAGGTTTTTCTTTTGCGGTATCCGGAAGCACTATTCCGCTTGCGGTTTTTACATCGCCTTCCGAAACTTCAATAACCACTCTTTCGCCTAAAGGCTTAATCATAATTCATTCCTCCTATTATTAAGTTTCTAAAAACGCAAGTTTTTGAAACTATTATGTGAATTTGTTAGCACTCTTTTTCTTTGAGTGCTAATTACAGATTATAGGATACCACTTTTTTTTTAAAAGTCAATAGTTAAAAAGTCAAAAAATAAAAATATGTTGTAAATTCGTCATAAAAAAAGCATAGAGAATACCGATTAGATGAGTATAAATCGGCATTCTCTATGCTTTTTCGATAAGCGCGACGCTTTCAACGGAATTTGTCTGCGGGAACATATCCACAGGCTGCACTTTTACAGTTTTATATCCTAAATTTTGAAGCGTCGCTAAATCTCTAGCCAAACTTTGAGGATTACAAGACACATAAATTATGCGCTTTGGTTCCATAGCGGCACACGTTTCAAGAACGACTTCGCTTGAACCTGCGCGCGGCGGGTCTAGCACTATAACGTCCGCTTTTATTCCCATTTTTAAAAGTCTGGGCATTACATTTACGGCATCTCCCACCAAAAACTCTGCGTTTCTTACGTTGTTTTCCTGCGCGTTTTTTTTAGCGTCTTGTATGGCGGAAGATACAATTTCTATACCGTAAACTTTTTTCGCTTTTTGCGCCAAAAAAAGCGAAATTGTGCCAGTGCCGCAGTACGCGTCAACAACGATTTCCCGCCCCGTTAAGTTCGCAAAATCAAGGGCGGTTTCGTATAAAATTTTTGTCTGTTCGGTGTTTACTTGAAAAAAAGATTTAGGTGAAATATGAAATTTAAAATCTCCCACAACTCCGTAAATAGTTGGTTTACCGAAAAGTTTTTTTGTATCTTCGCCTAAAATTACGTTATTGTGTTGCGGTTGTACGTTTTGATGAAGACTTACTAAATTTGGAAGTCGTTCCCTTAATTTACGAATTATATCTTTTTCGCGAGGAAGTTCTTTTGTTGCGGTTATAATCACAACCATTAACGTATTGTCCTCGCCGACGCGTCCCATAATGTGACGGAGTACCCCGTGATGCGTATTTTCATCATAAACGGGAATTCTAAGTTCGTTTATAAGTTCTTTGGCGACTATGAGCAAATCGTTGTTTTGCTTATCTTCGATAAAACAATGTTCGGTATCTATCACATTATGAGTGCCTTTGGCAAAACAACCGATAATGGCTTTTTCGCCGTCGAATCGTATCGGAAACTGCATTTTATTTCGGTAATGCAGAGGATTTTTTGCTCCTATCACGGGGAAAATGGTCGCGTCTTTTATTTGCCCTATTCTCGTTATCGCGCTTACAACTTGAATGTATTTATATTGAAGTTGCGCTTCATAGGAAAGATGTTGAAATTGACAACCGCCGCATTCGTTATAAAGCGGACAAATAGGGTCGCGCCTTGCCACGTTTTTAACTAAAACTTTTTCAATTTTTCCTCTGGCAAAATTCTTTTTTACTTCAAAAATTTTTACCAAAACCCGCTCTTTAATAATGGCATCGTCAACGAAAATCGTAAAGCCTTCGTAGCGTCCGACGCCTTCGCCGACTGATCCGAGAGAATCTATAAAAATTTCATAAGATTCCCCCAAAGTCACAGGAACCTTTTCGTTCATTTTATAACCTCTCCACTTTCTTTTGGAACTATTAAACGCTTTCTTTCAAATATATAAGCCGTCCTCGTTTCTTTTATAAAATTCCACTTGCCTTCAACGCGTCGCAAAAATTCGTCCTTTTGTTTTTTGCGTACAAACGCGACAATATCTTTATCTTTTGGCAATGCGTCAATAGGAAGAGTCGGCATCACATTTGTAGCTTTCCAAGTAATACCGTTTGGTCTTAAACCTATTATTCTTTTTCTGTTGTCAACTCTTACTATTTCTTCGTCGGAATACGCTACAAGAGTTGTGGGGTAACGCCCGCCCATAGAGATTAAATATGCGCCGTTTTTGGCGTAATCTTTCATAATATCTGCCGCGTCCTTTTCAGAGTTTTGTTTGCAAATCGGAACGGCTACGGTAAGCAAAAGTATGGGCAAAAGAATAATCATAACAACGGAAATACTTTTAAAAACTTTTATATTTTCGTTTAAAATCAATGCGAATAAAATTGCAATCGGCATCATATAGGGTAGGGTATAGGTAACATATTTTGTGGCGAAACTTTGAAATACGACAAAAACCGAAACAGCCCAAATAAGAAGAAATTTTTGTTCTTTGGTAAACTTTAAAATTTCGAATTTATTATCTGTTTTTTCTTTGAATTTTTTATAATAATCGCGAATGACTTTAGGAACAATATAAAAACTCCAAGGGAAAAATCCCGCGAGAAAAACGAGCGTATAATAATACCAAACATTTACTTCGGGATGCTCCGAAACGGACGCTCTTAAGACATTATGCACGCCCAGAAAAGTAAGTATAAAATCCGAACCGTGTATTTTATACATAGGATAATACCAAATGGAAATTATCGCAAAAAATAAAATAAATCCCGTTGGAATACAGAGCTTTTTTAAATACAAAATGTTTTTTTCGGATAGCAAAAAAAGCAGAATAATAAGTCCGGGCAGTGCTAAACCTATAGGGCCTTTTGTAAGTACCGCGATGGCGGAAAAAGTATAAGCGATATAAAAACAGAGCGAGCGATTTTCTTTATAACCCACAAAGAAAAACGCAAGCGTTAACGACACGCATAAAAAGAGGGTCATATCGGTTATAACCGCGTGGGAAAGATACCAAAATTCGAGTGAAGTGGCAAGAATAACTGCGGCTATAAAGCCAATGTTTTTATCGTAAATTTTCTTACCGAAAAGATAAGTAGCGATAACTCCAAAAGTTGCCATAAGCGCGGGAAAAAATCTTGCGGCAAATTCCGTTACGCCGAAAATTTTAAAAGCAAGCATAAGTTCCCAGTAAAAAAACACAGGCTTATCATACCAATAATTTCCGTAAATTCGAGGTGAAAAATAATCTCCCGATGCGAGCATTTCTTTAGCAGTTTGCACGTAGTTTCCTTCAACGGGGTCGGTAAATTCTAAAGCTCCGTTGAAAACGAAAAAAAGGAGAACCGAAATTAAAACAAGAATAAAAATTCTAATCATAATTCATTCTCCTTTCTGTGATTTTTTATTTTATATTTACTTTCTTCTTTTATCTCTTTCTTTTGAAGAAGAAAGTAACAAAGAAGAAAAGAGAGAAAGAAAATGTTACTAAAAAAAAATCTTAATTTTACTTTTTCTTATAAAGCCAAACTACTTTATCTTTTTCGGTAGAAGTCATCATAAGCTCCCAATCGGCGATTTTTTTCATCTTGCCAAAATCTCTTACCTTATGTTCTTCCACCACTAAATAAAGAGGTTTATCTTGTGGAATTTCCTCAAAACTCATAAATGGCATTACCTGTTTTTTTGACCAAGAAATACCG
>JAGBKP010000071.1 GCA_017635875.1 Selenomonadaceae bacterium
ATTCGGCATTATTTTTTTCCAATCCGGTATACAAATTATCGAGTTCTTTTCTGATTAGATATTTAACGCCTTCGGAGCTTCCCCCAGTTGCAAATTTCTCATAGTGTTGGATAGCGTGCTGAATTTCGTGTACTAAAACAGATTTATTATCGCTCGTATCGCCATCAATATGTTCTCTACCAATACGAATAACGCCTTGAGGGAATTTCTTTGTCTGTATAAAAGTCCCTTCCTCACCTTCCGTCACCATAACGGGAACATCTCTTAGCCACGGATATGCGCGATATAATTCATAATTGTCATAAATTTCATCAAGAGATATACCTTCGTTGTCGTTTAATAAAAGCAATTCGCTAAAATCAATTTTATCAAGATTATCAGGTATCTCATACCGCCATTTGTCGTCCTTGCCCTTAATCCACCCCGTAGCTTTATAAATATTCTCTTTACTTTCCCCGCGCTCCTCCATTTCTTTCGCTTCGTTTAGCTTGCTGATATTCGCCGTTTTAGACTTTTCTCCTGCGAATTGATGAAGTATGCTAGGGTCGTTCTCGTTAAATTCGCCGTTGTTGTCCGTTGCGGATTTTATTTGTGTTGAAGAAAACGGAATATATACAGTATGTTCTAAACCACTGTATTTACCGCCTGCGTCTTCTATCCCGTCATAACCTTCTTTTTTCAAAGTTTCTGTTACCCAATCGGGAATAATAGTCCACGCGTAAGTTGTTTCATTCTCTCTATCATCAGATAAACGTTCTATCCAATCTTCGGGGGATATATTTGTTTTATCCCACATATCCGCTCCATACGCTTCATCGGGGTCATAGTTTTCCTGCGCTTCTTCTGACGCTTCTTCCAATTTAGTGTACAACTTATCTGAAATTTTTGTCGTATTCATCGGATTACGGCAATTCATAAATACAGAATAAACCGCTTCTTCTCTATAATCAGGGTCGTTGTATTTTACATTTTCAACTCCGGCTAATTTTAAGACTTCTAAAAACTCTCCTTCTTCATTGTAAAGATTGCCATTATATAACCACTCGTTAATAAGTGCTTCTAAATGGTTTCCCTTTGCTTCGCGTAACGAATGTACATAGTCCCCTGTGCCGTGTTTATTCCCCGATTTAAGAGTTATTTCATAGTCGTCATTATATCCTATTGCTTCGGCTTTTTTGGCAATGTTCATTCTCTCTTTAGGAGAAAGATATTTCCAATAATCAACTATGTTTACGGTTTCAGATTTACCGTTGCGCCCTTTAACTTCAACAGTAAATTGATTTTTATACTCGTCTAAATCCTCGCGAGAAAGAGAAGTGTCCGCTTTATCTCTTGAATAATTTGTACCTACTTCAAGCGAATCTGTAAAAAACGCCATTGGTCCCGATGTAGCTCTATCGGGTCTGAAAATATCGCCCACACGGTCGGCTCGCGCCGTCCCGTGATAAATAACCTTAGGCTCGTCGTTCTCGTCAACAACCTTACTTGCGTTCTTCGGGTCGTTCTCCCAGTCGCCGAACCACTTCTTAAAAGACGGCGTTCTTACAGTCAACCATTGGTCTTCCGTCAAATTCGTATCTTCGCCGTTCGGGGCTTTCAACCATTTTTTAGTTCCTTCGTATTTCTTTCGTACTGCTTCTTTTTCATTTTGGGCGGACTTCTCCTGTGCTTGTATTTCCGGCAACAAAGAAACTGCGCTTCTATCCTCTCCCGCTTCTTTGTACGCGTTCGATAATCTCTCCGCCATTTTCGCCGCTATATATGCGTTCGCTTCGGCGTTCTTTACCCCCGCCGCGTTTAAATCCGCCAACGCTTTATCGTACGCCGCTTTTGTGTCCCCCGTTAATCTGCTCGCTTTGCCGCTTAATATTTCTTTATCGCTTGCAATCATACGCTCCATAACTGCGCGTACATCGTCGGAAGGTTTCGCCCCCGCTCCCCTCAATCCTCGATAAATCTCTTTCAACCATTTTTTGAAGTTGTCGAATATCTTTCTTAACTTCGCCGTGGGCGCGATGCCTTCGTTAAAATATTCTTCAACTCCCCGCGCCCAGCGTTCTTGTCCCCACCTTGCTTTTAATTCGTTGGCTTTCTTCGTATCGCCTTTTTCTTCGGCTTCGGTAATTTCTTTTTCAAGGTCGGCAAATTCCTTTTCGCTTGCGGTATCTTCGTATTCCGCCGCCATTCCTTTTTTATAATTCGCCCAATTATCAATGGTTTCAACATCTTTTGCCGCCTGCGAATTTTTCCCCGCTATTTTTGCCGCTTGTTTCAACACATTATAATAATGGTGTCCCATCTCGTGAATGAATGTGGATTCGTCGGCGTTTTCGGTTAGCGTCACGATATTGTTAGCCGTGTCGTATATGCCGCGTGTGTCTTGTTTAAGTCGTGCGCCCTGCGTTTGCTCGTACAAATTACGCATAACTCTAGCGGCGGATTCAGCGAGATTTTGCGTACCTATAGCATCTTTACCTCCGCTTTCTTCGTAATATTTACGACGTGTTCCTTTAAGTTTGTCCGTCTTAGAACCTTCAATCCAATTTTCATTAGTATCGTGTACTTTTGCTTTTGCTATAGTATGCCATAAATAATTGATATTCGCATTCCCGCCGGATATCCTTTTGCCTTCAAAGGATTTAAAAGCCTTTTTATTGTCATAAGGGTTATCGCTCCCGTACATTATTTTATTTATTTCATCAGCTGAAACAGTAAAATTCCACTCTCCCTTTTTCATATCTTTACGCCATATTGTTATAACGCCATTTTTTAATGTACCTTTGCAAACACCACTTTTATCGCTATAAGAAGCTGTTATATTTTTATTTACATCAGAAAGAGCGTCCTCGTTTTGAGAACGCTCTTTTTGTTTGGTATCTTGTTTTGTCGAATTTTTATCCTTGCTTGTTGGCTCTGTTTGTGGTATAGTAGAGTCAACAGAAGACGCACCAACGGCTGGGGTGCCGAGGGCTTCATTAGATGAAGATACTGGTCCCGGAGATACTGGCGCGTCGTTTTTATTTTCTTCTGTGGGGAGCGTATGATTATAGTATTGAATACTGCCGTCGTTACGTTTTACGAGGGTTATTTCAACAGGCGTATTTTTGCCTTCAATACTTGCTTCGGTGTGAAGATAATAAAAAGTTTCATTTGCGTGGCGTTCTTTTACTGCTTTGTTTGACGTAATATTTGTAGCGTTTTCAATCAAAGTCGGTAAGTATTTTACCAACAATAATTTATGCGCTTTTGCACTTGTGCTCTTAAACTCGCGCTTTCCTGCGCCCGTGAAATTTACAAGCCCATTTTCATCAATGTCAATTCTACCTAATGTTTTATTTTCAACACTTGTACCTTGAAGATTTTTAGAATAATAATCTACGGTTTTTTTCCGTAATTCTTTTATATCCTTATATTCGCCGAACTCGTTACCTGTCACAACAACCCCGCCCTTTTCGGTTTTGTTATTTTCAGTATTCGACGCTTCGCCTACGTTTTCCTGCCCGCCTTCTTTGGCGGCTTTTTTAGTTTGCGGCTTTTCCGTTGTCGCTTCGGAAGCGACATTGTTATTTTGGTAAGGATTGTATCCGAAGTATTCAATAAGTTGTTGCTCACGTTTATTTTGATTATGACTGAGTTTTATCCCCATTACATTGGAAGCGGCTTCGATGTATATTCTGTTAGCACTATCGAGTAATATTCTAAAAATATCTTCAATTCTTTTATTTTCAATTAGCCATTGAAATAATTCCATAGAACTACGTAAGAGAGTTTTATGTGATCGTTCTCGCTTTTGCTTTTCAATTTCTTGTTCATATTTTTCATTTGCATTTTGATATTCTTTTCCAGAAATGGTTGTAAATCCACGTTCATTGATTGTATTCAATATATTTTCTTTTGTTAATTTAAGTTTTTTCCCATTGTATACAACACTTTTTCTTCTATCAACTACTTGCCGACCAACGCGCCCTTCATCAGTTCGAAAATAAATATATTCTTCATCGTCAACTTTGGAAGTAATACCGCCATTTTTGATAGACTCCACCTGTGCCGTATTTTTCCCATTTTTGTCGAGTAAATATTTCAAGTAGTCATAACCTAGCATATCAAGACTACCCTTACGACCTTGTTTTTTCATTTCGTCATTTTGAAAAACAAATAATCCACCCTCGCCAACAAGTCCATTCTGTTTAGGCGGCTCATAATAAGTGGTTATGCCCGAAGTCTTTGCGAGGTCTTCTATAAATTTAGCCGTAGTAACTCTTTCCCCATTATCCCCTAAGCCTACCTGATAAAGAGCTTCGCGAACTGCTTGCGCTTGGTCTTTGTGACGTTCATTGATATACTCTTCGGCACTTTCACTCATTATACTTTTAAGATACTCTGCCTCTGCTTCGTCCACAACCATATCATCATAAATGCGCCCTATTGCAGATACAGCATCATAATATACTTTATTTATAGCCTTTCGCGTTTCGTCCTGCGTTGCTACTCTTAAAGCGTTATCGTGCATTTCTTTTATTTTCGCAAGATAATTCTCCCTTGATACTTTTTTGTCTTTCGCGTCTTTTATCCTTTTCTTATAGTCCCTTACCTTCTGATTGACATCTTTCCTAAACTTCTGCACATTCTTAGGCTCTGCCTTTATCTGCTCTTCGTTTTTCTTTTCTTCGATAACCTCGTTTAACGCTTGCCAATCCGCTTGCACTTCTGCGGGTTGCCATTCGGAAAGGTCTGTCTCCGCTATATATTCATAATCCTTCTTCGCGGGCTTTCTCCCTAACATTGCGTAGGCTCTTTGATACCATTCAGGATTATTGCTCTCCGTCACTCGCTTTCTTGCGTTTATAACATCCGCTCCACTTACCGGATTTCCGTCTGCGTCAAGCAAAACAGAATTTGTCCCCTGCCCGCCGGGGTTTTTATTGTAATGGTCTACCCTCTCTTTTATATAACGCTTGCGCCTTGCCTCTAATTCGTCAAGCTCAAATGTACGGTATTCCTCTTTGCGGTCGTTGTAATATTCCCTTATATCGTTTACACGATTTGCTCCACTCGTTTCAGTCGTTTCACTCGATTGTCTCTGTGGCTCTTGTTCGCTTTGCGCCGTCTGCGCCTGCGGCTGTGTAGCGTTCAATCTTGTAATGGTAGCATCCAAAAGTTTGTTGAATGCGGATGCGTTCTTTTTCGTGGTCAAATTCCCTCTTAAATCGCTGTGTCCCTGCCGTAGCATTTCTTCCGCTTCGTCTCTGCCGACATAACCGCCTTCATACCCTGCAATTATAGCGTCGCTCGCGTCCCTAAAATTCTTAAACACATTTTTTGCATTGTCGTACATTTCCCGCATAGGTCGAAGCTGTCTTTTATTTTGTGTTTCGGCTTGCTCTTGCGGGATAATCTCGTCTTGTGTTGCAATAGGCGCGGCTTCTTCCGCTTGCTCCTGCGCCTGTTGTGTGCCGTCAAAATGATATTTTCTCACGGTGGGCGCGGGCTGTTCTTCTTGCGCTCTCGCTTCTTCGTTTGCTCTGAAATTCGCTATTGCCGCGTTTGCTTGCGCTACTTTTTGCGCCGCCGTCAATCCCGCTGATAATCCGTCTTGTGTCGGAATAACATTTTGTGCGGGTTGGCTTAACAAGTCTAACACGGCTTGCTGATTTGTATTTAATTCCGCGCCCGTATTAAATGTTCCCGAACGAATTTGACTTATTATATTTTCAATATCCCCCGCTATGTTTTGGCTCATAGGCGGGACTACGTTTTGCTCTATAGGCTGTTGCTGTTGCTTTTGAATTTGCGCTAAAGGTTGTGTGTCAATTTGCGGTTGCGGTTGTGTCTGTTCTTCCTGCGCCTGTTTCAATGCGTCTATTTTAGGCGTGGAAGTATTTATCGGATTTATCCCCAAAATTCGCGCCGTCTGTTGCGGGAACATTCGCGCTATGGTTTTATAATCGCCGTTATTTATAGCGTCGTCAATTTCTCTGTAATACGTTTCTTCCTCTTGCGGCGTTGCGTTCGGCAATGGAATTTGTTTTTGCTCCGTCGCCATATTTATTAACGCCATTCTTTGGTCGTGGGATAATCCTATTTCGCCCTCTGCCATAATATCATTAAGCTGTTTCATAAGAGCAGAATTATCCTGTGCCGTTTCTGCGCCGTCTATAAGCGAAGTATCGACATTGTTATTTACCGAAATATTATTTTGCGAGTTTATATTTCCGCCTTTAGCTATACGCTCCGCCCATTCTTTGGCGTATTTTCTCTCGTTCCCGTGTTTGCCTACTTCCCATTCGTCTGTCCAAAGCGTCGCCGCGTCTTCATCAGAAAGACTATTCATCTTCTCCGGCGTAAGTCCTCTTTGTCTAGCTTCCAAAAGGGCATACTGCGCCTGTACTCTCGCATTTTGCGGGTCAAGATTATTTTCCTTCGCCCAATTCAAAAAGGCGGTTGTACGTCCACCGTTCCATTGGAACATACCATAACCGCCAAGATGTAGCCCCGTTTCTGCGTCGTCGTATTCTTCAACATTGCTCGTATCAAAATTATGCTCCTGCTGTACGCGCCCAAGAATACCCGCGATAGCATTATCACTATATCCCGCTTCACGGAACACGTCATAAATCGCCCAAGCGTTTTCGTGTCCCTCGCGTTTGCCTGCGGTCACATTTTCCCCGCCGTTCACCATATCGCTTAAAAATGTCGAAGGCGTTGCAACGCGTTTCCCGCCTGTGCTTCCTTCTTTATGCGCGGAAAGGTCGTAATGGTCACCCTCATCTCCTACGGCTATACCGTATTTTTCGCATAACGCAAAGAATTTCTGCGGGTCGGTTATTGAATTTTTATCAATATCAACTTTCCACCCGCCTTCGTGTCCAAACTCTCCGCTTGCGTGATAACCTTTTTCCGCGCCGCCCGTAATGGTTATTTTCCCGCCGTTGCCGAGTTCTTGCGCGATACTATTCAACGCGCCTTTTATTTCGGGGCGTACATTGTCAAGGTCGGTTGCCCCGGGTCTGCTTTCCCATTTATCGAATAAGTTTGTGTCGAAAGAATTATTTGTGCTGTTATTTACCGCATCGTTTGAATTCTTATTTTGGCGTGTTCTGACTGCGCCGGGAATTGCTCCTAACATTCCCATAAATGCGCCGGGGGCAAAAGTAGCTTGAAATGCTTGCTTCTCGTCTTCCGTCCACGATGACGGCAAAAATCCGCCTGTCGGGTCACCGAAAGTAGATTCCTGCGCCCGCTCTTGCATAACTTCTTCGCCCGATTGTAATAAACCTTGCGCCGCGCCGTAACCCGCTATGTGCGGAATACCTTTTGCCGCTCGTTTGCCTATGCTTTCTCCTGCTACGCCTTTTAATCCTGCAAAACCTCTGCCTAAAAGTCCCATTTCTAACGCATTACCTGCAAGCAAAACGGGCATATTTTTAGCCGCAACTTCAAGCCCTTGCATATAAGGATTTTCATACCCTTCTTGCACCGCTCTTTTTATCGCTTGACCGCCTTCTGAAAACGCTTCAACCGGTGCGCTCGTTATACCATATTTCACGAGAGGGCTTGAAACAGTTGACGCTTGAATACCTTTTTTCAATGCGTTCTCTAGTCCGTATTGAGCGGCTTTATTCGTTACTGCGCGGCTTGCCAATAAACGAGGCAACGCGCTCGCCGCTCCTGCAACTCCAGCATTGACCCCGGGTATTGCCATAAGCGGAAGAGTGACCGCCGCCATCGCTCCCTGCGAACCTAATAAACCGCCTAAATCATAAGCAAAGCCGGAAGGGTCTGTGAAATAATCCCACGAATAACCGTCAAATTCTCTATCTCTTTGATTATCCCGCATAACTTCGTCAAGATAATTTGTAACGGCATTTTCCCCGCCTGCCCAACTGGCAAGCCCACCTAAAAGTCCGCTCCCTTGTGCTTTTGCTCCGCTTATAAATCCTTCCACTATATTGTTTTGTCGTCTGCCGGACGCGACAGGTGACAATATATTTTGAGGTTGTTTTGGAATAAGGGACTCTCCCAATTTTTCATAATCGCTCAATGTTTGCGGTCTTGATAGTTGCGCTCCTAAATTTTCATAGTATGCAAGCGTTTTTTGAGGGTTTTTATTCATACTCATTTCCTCCCTTAAAGTTTGGGTCTTTTAAGGCTTCGGTATAGTCTGCTCCGTATTTGCTTTTGAAAGCATTTTTTAAATCAGTTTGCCGTTTTTCAAATTCTTCTAATATGTTTTTTGGTATGTTCGCATTTTGCAATATAGGTCTAAATTCTTCTGCTTTCAGTATTAAACTTGCCGCTTCTCTGGGTTTGTTTTTGAAATTTATTTCATCTAATGCGTTTTGGGCGGCTTCTTTACTCTGCGCCGCTCGTATTGCTATTTGATTATCATTTGCGCCATTATTGCCGCTACTTCCTCCGCTATTTCCTCCATTATTTTGCCCACCGTTAAATCCAAATATTAACATTGCCCTTAATTGTGGGTCTGTTATTCCAAAATTATCTTTCAAAGCAGTGTCAAGATAATTATATCTTTCTCGCTCTGCGGCTGACATAGCACTAATCCTATTTTGTAACGCTTGCATATCTAAATTCGCGCTAAGAGCCATTTCGTCCATTTTATAATTATGCGCGTCGCCTTGAAGTTGGCGTTGCCCCGCTATCCTTGCGCCTAACAGTCCCAAATTTTGATTGTATTGTTGCGCCGATTGCCCGCTTGCTATATCTCCCGCCGTGAACATTTGCCTTATTTTTTGGTCTGCCGTCCAGTTATCTTTAGGCAGCGCGTTTGTCGCCGCCGCTATCTGCGCTACTTCGGGCGCGGTATCGCTTAACAACATCATAAGCGGCACGCCGTAATTCGTGTTTACGGCGTTGTTCGTCGTTCCTCTATCGCCGAAAAGCATTTTGCCCTCTGCCGCGTACTGCGCCGCATAAGGCAAAGTATCGTAATACGCCATTCGTATAGCGTCTTTTTCCTTTATGCCTTGCTTCAAATAGTTTTGTATTGCTTTGGCGTTCATCTGTTCGGGTGTATCTCTGTATAAATACTTTTGCCGCGCTTCGTTTTCAAGCGTTTTCACATACGCATTCGCTTGATTTGCATTCATATTGTCAATGTTGGAAGTGTCTATGCCGTTCTTCTTTGCGTATTCACGCCATATATTTGCGCTTTCGTTTGCGCTCGTTTGTTTTTGCATATCTCCCGCTGCATTAGCATAGGCGGCTTTCGCGTCGGCTATGTTTCGTGCTACTGTGAGAGCGTTTTGAAAACCACCGTAATTATTGATTATATCCTGCTCGGCTCGTAATTGGTCTTCATAGGTAGGTTGCTGTATTATCGGCATATTATCTCCCTCCAAACATTTTTAAAAGGTCAAATTCTTCTCCTAAGTTTTTCACGGCTTCGCCTACATTTGCAACATTACCGCTGCCACCCGTTGAAAAACCTGCTCCCAATAAGTTGGATGCCCCTTGCGGTTGAAAAGTTTTAAAAGCGTTTTCAAGGTTTGAATAATTTGAAAAAAGATTATCTCCTAAAAGTTTAGCGTCATTCGCGGTCATATTTTGAATGTTTATATTGCCGTCGCCGATTCCGTATTCCGCTCCTTCGGGACTTGTTTCATTGCCGTCTCCAAAAGTAAACCCTGCGTTTCTCATTTGCGTTATATCTTCGTTTGTGACAGGCACTCCGTTTTTATAAACAGGTCGGTCTCGATTAAGCCACCTATTCAACGCATCACCCAATAGCCCGCCTGCGACATACCCCGCCGTCGCGGGTAAACTTTTCGCATAGTTCTTTAGTCCTATTGCCATTCGGTCTCGTTGCTTCTGCTCTTCTAATTTTTTTAATGCTTCTTGAAATTGTAAATTTTGCATTGTTTGAGGAATCCACGCCATAATATTACCCCTTCCACCATTCAACGCCGCCGCCCTGCGCTACAAAGCCACCGTTTACGATATAGTTATTGTCGCCGTCGGTTTCAAAATCGTACACCCGTTCGTAGCCATCACGTTCTATGCTTATAATCTCGCCCATATTCATAAGCGTATCATCGGGCGTAAGATAGCGTAATTCTTTTTGACTGCCGTCCTCCAAAAAGAAAGGCTGTGTTGAAGTTGTTCTCACTATTGCGCCGTTCTTTGTGATAAGTTTCCATATCTCATTGCTATGCTCCGGCAATAACAAAATAACTTTCGCCGTCTTGCCGTCCTCGTCAATGACCTCGTCGCCGACAACAATATCTGCAATATCTTTCTTTTCTCCGCCTGCCATATGTACCATTGTACCCTTTGGGAAACAGAACACGGTAGCCGCGCCGCCTAACAAGCCTCCCCAAAATCCACCGCCGCCGCTTGTAGTAGTTGTCTGCGATTGAGGTTGCGCTCCCGCGATAGCCGCAAGCGTTCCGTTGTTTGAAGATGTAAGACCCATAGAAGCGTCCCACAAATTTCTTGCGGGTGCTTGCGCCGCTTCTTGCGCTCCCGCCGCCGCTGTAATTGGCGCGGTCGCTTGCGATACAAGGTTTCCGTAAATCCCCGCGTTTTGACTGTTTACATTCGTTTTGTTTTCTGCTTGCTGTTGCGCTAAATTTGCTTGTTGACCCAATGCTCCCATTTGATTTGCGTATTGCTGACCGTAAACATTGCCTAAACTGTTAAGCGTGTTTTGCATATTCCCAAGCTGTTGCGCCGTCAAAGATGCGTTTGCGCCCGTGGTTGCTCCGCTGTTTTGGAAACGCTGATTCGCAAAATTGCCTACTGTATTTAAGTTTTGCAAATAATTTTGCGCCACCGCGGTTGCGGCGTTGCTCTCAATAGCGTTAAGCGCGGAATTCGTCACGGAACTGTTCAACACGCCCCTTTGCGCTAAATTATTCACATTTTCGCCGATTGTGTTTTTCAACACGGATTTTATAGTATCTTCCATATTTTGACGGTATGCGCTCGGAAGCTCTCCGTTTTGAAGCGCAAGCAAAGATTTTTCCGCCGTGGTCAATGCGTCATCGTTTTGCGCTATGTATCTGTCAAAAGCGTTCGCCGCTTTATTTCCCGAAGTTTCGTATCTGTCCGCAAGCCCCGACAACAAGCCGTAATTTCTCGCCGCTTCTTCGCCATACGCTCGCGAAATATCGTTTAACGCGTTATTCGTATCTGTTATAGCGTTTTCGTTGGTCTGCGTCATACCATAAAGCCCGTTTATCGCCGTGTTTATCCTGCTTTGCGCGTCGTTATTCATCGTGTTGAAATCAACGGGGACAGTCCCTAGCGTTCCGTATAAAAGGTCTCCCGCCGTTTGATTAAGCCTTAAAATATTCGGCTGAAACGCTTCAGCCGCGTCCGCCTGCGCTTTGATAAGCCGTATTTCGTCAGGAGTTAAATCTCGCCCTTGTACTGTTGTAGTACTGCCACCTTTTCCACCAAAAAGTTGCAAGTTGAAATGTAACATCGTCACACCTCCCAAGTGATTAAATATTCGTCTCCGTTTGTGGGCGTTGCCCTGCCGAGTTTCCCCGTATGTTTATGCTCGAAGAAATATCTAATCTTGCCGTCTTTTAGAATTTCCTCATTTGTTATTTTCATATCAAAACATCGTAAATACGCTTTTATATTTTTCCTCACGCATATTGCCCCTAACTTATGAAGTCCCCGCTCAATAGCGAGGACTTCCCCTATCTGTCGCCAAAAAACACCGTCACCGCAAACGTGAAGAATAACTATCATATCATCTGCTACGCTGTATACCCCGAAGCCTTTATCGGGAAAATAAAAAGTAGCTTTTTGCGAACGGTCAAGTTTATCGCCCGTTTTCTTCTCGTATAAATCCGCCCATTCTTCCAGCGTTTTTGTTTTCATCTTCTCAACATTCTCTCAACAATAACGAAAGTCCTGAGCATATCTTTAGACAAGTCAAGCCCCGCGCCGTCACCGTTGATTATTCCCTGCTCTATCATTCTTTCAATAGTCCATTTTGCCCAATCCGGCAATTCGTCAACCGTGTTATATCTTTTTTCACTCATATTTGCGTCCCCTGCTTTCCCTGCGTAATCCTCGTAAAATTCTTGTGAATACCCCGCGCGTCTCGCTTTTTGCCCCTCGCTCTGGTCTGCCGGACGCTCAAAATCCAAAAGAAACGCGTCACTCGCTTGTTTCACGCTTTGCGCGTCCATAAGCGCGTTTACAAGGCTTACATAGCTATCCAAAAGCTCCGCCCACAAAAACTCTAATTGCATATCTAAATCGCCGATACTCGCGCCTTTTTGTTTCGCAAAATCATACAGAGCCGCTTTCCTTGCAAAATATGTCCATTGTGCTAAACCGTATCCCGCGCCGTCGTTCACGAACGTTTCCTTGCTATATTCGCCGCTGTCGACTTTCGCCGTGTATTCTTCGTCGCTACCCAAAATCTCATAGCTATTTTGTAAGTTATTTGAGATTAGTCCGCTTTCGGCGTACAAATTCCCCATAATGCCTGCAACAGCATAATCGTTTAGTTTTTTGCTTTTAAAGAAGTTCCATATTTTGACTTCGGGAATTTCGTTATTTTGCGTTTGTGAAGTTTTTTCCGCGCCGTAACGGTACCAATTCGCATTCCCCACAATATCATCAATATGCGAAAATAAATTTTTACCAGGGCAAGCCGTCGGCATTAGTTCCCTATGTCCTACGATATGCGCCCTATCCGTTGGTATATCGTAGTCCGCGCAAAGGTTTCCGATAAGGTGGGCAAGTTTTCCGAGTTGTATTTCAGTCGGCGCGCCTATTTCAAAATTTCCGCAAACGTGAATACCAATAGTATGCGAATTTTCGCCGTAAGCGTGAGAACCTATCGCCCATTCAGGTCTGCCCCTTTCGATAGTTCCGTCTTTTCTTATGACGAAGTGATAACCTATACCCACCCAACCTTGATTTAAGTGTGACTGGTGAATTTCTTCCGCGCTCAAATCGTCGTCGGTAGGGTTGCCCGTATGGTGAATTACTATAGCGTCCGTATATTCACGCTCTAATAACTCGCCAAATTCTAAATTTGTTTCGACAATGTTTACTCGCTCCATAACTGCCTCCTTGTCTGCAAATAAAAAGCCGCCTTAAGAATAAGACGGCTTAAATTCACTCCGCGCCCTGCTTGACGCTATCCGCAAAATTTTCTTTGTTCTTTTCAAGTTCTTTTCTAAACTTTGCCTCTGTCATACTTTTACCCGTCAAAATTCCGCTTAAACCGCTGATAACTGAAATAGGGACTTCCGTCCCGCTAGAAGTCCCCGTTATCCAAGATATGATTATCCAACCTACAACGGCAGTAAAACCCATTATGCCAAGAGACCAAGCTATTACAACATTTACGTCTTTCATTCGCCGTCCTCCTTTGTTACTTCCTTATCTCGCGGGTGCGGGATTTTTACGTTATACGTAGTTTCGTAAACTTTTACAAATTCGTCAATCCTATGATGCGCGCTTTTCGCCCTTTGGTCTAGTTCGGCAAGTTTCACGCTTAAAACGTGCCACCTTTCTTCGTTTCGCCGTATATCGCCCCTTAATTCTTCAATCGCCAATTCAAACTTTGTAATGGCGTTATATAGCGGTCGAAGCACGGCAAAATGAAATAACCCCCCGAGTAAGCCTAAAATTACGGCTATGTGTTCAAGTTCTTCAAGTCCCATTAGAAACACGCCCTTATTCGTACTTCTCGCCTGTGATTTCTTCATACTCGGCGGCGGTTATCCAATTCTTTACCACCGCGTTTCTTACTTTCGCCTTGCTCCAAAAACCGTTGTCATAGTTTTCCTTTACCGTTTCAAACTTCTTACTCATCGTTAAAACCTCCCCTTACTGCTCCATATCCACATCCGTCATCATCGCAAGATATTCAAGATACGCCTTAAATTCTGCGTTCTTGATTTCCTGCTCCGATACCGGCGCAAACGCGAGATAGAATTTCCCGCCGTCCCAGTCATACTGCTCCTGCTGCAATAATCTTGCGTGTTCCATTACTTCTTTTATCTGCCCCTCTTGGTTCGTCGCCGTAAGTTTGAACCATTTAGGTAAGTCAGAAGTATCAACTTCGGTTTCAGATACATAGTTCGTACCGTTCATTGTGAGATTGTTAATCTCTATAGTTTTGTTTTGCCCCTCAAGTTTTAGCGTAAAGATTTCCTTATCCATCGTTGAAGCCTCCTGTAAAGTTTATCCATGCCGACAAGGGTTTCATAAGCGTTGTAATGCTTTTTATCGCCCCGCCAGCCTTCGTACTGACTGCAAAACGCCCTATAAGACAATTCCCCGTCAACGACAAATTGCGCAAGTTTCTTCATCTTCCTGCGCTGTATTGTCACAACGTCCCTCGGAATTTTTCTTATAATTCGCCCCGTTTTTGTGATGATATATTTCGTTTTTAGAAACGTAAACCCGTGAGAAAGTTTGATTATCTGCGTCTTATCCTCATGGATAAACACGCCTAAACTTTTGGCTATCGCTTTAATCTCGCTTAACAGTCGCCATAGATAATCTTTGCTTCGATGAATGATTACCCTGTCGTCCATATAAGCGTCGTAGCAATGCAAGCCTATCACGGTTTTACAATATGTGTCGATTTCAAGCGGCAAAAATATCCCCGCTATCTGCGACAATGGCGAACCGATGCCCATAGATTTTGCCATAAATCGTTCGCCCGTTTTAAGTTTCGCGTCTATC
>JAGBKP010000072.1 GCA_017635875.1 Selenomonadaceae bacterium
GACGAGGAAAACGAAAAATCCTTCGACAAAGTGCAAAAAGCTATCGAAGAACGCGACAAAACAATAACACTATCGGTGGGACAGCTTACAACGGGGGTAACTATTCCCGAGTGGACGGCTGTTTTGATGCTTTCAAATATGTCAAGTCCCGCGCTATATATGCAAGCGGCTTTTCGCGCGCAAAATCCTTGCCTTTTTACGGATAATGACGGAAACACTTTCAGAAAAGAGAACGCTTATGTCTTTGATTTTGACCCCGCCCGCACGCTCACGATTTTTGAAAAGTTTGCAAACGATTTAATTCCCGAAAATACGAGCGATAACACGAATTTTGACAACCGCAAAAACAATGTGAAAGAGCTTTTGAATTTCTTTCCGGTGTACGCAGAGAACGAAGTCGGCGAGATGACGGAGCTAAACGCGGAGGAAGTTTTGACGATTCCGCGCCGCATATACGCGAGGGAAGTTGTGGATAGGGGCTTTATGTCGAATTTCCTCTTTTCCAATATCGGCGGCATTTTTTCCGCGCCGAAGGAAATTATTGAGCTTATAAACAATATGCAAGCAATAGAGGAACCCAAAAAACTCTCTCCCGCCGATATAGACGAAAACACAAAGGCGGAGCTTAATTTAAACGAAAACGGAGAAGTAGAAATCCCCGAAAAAGTGATTATAGGCGACGCGGCGGAAATTTTCGGCGATAAGATTTATAAGAAAACGGAAGCGGAAATCGCAAAAATCGCGGAAAACGCGGCGAAAACAAACGAGAAGGATTTAACGCGACTTCAAAAGAATTTTGCGGAGCCTATGACCGCTATTTTGCTAAATACGGCGAAAGAGCAGTACGGAAAGGATTTGAAAAAATCCACGCAAAACAATTTGGAGCGACAGATTAAAAATACGACCGCGGCTCTGGTCAATACGGAATACGGCAAATTTGCGGTGCGCGACAATAAACTTCAAAAAGAGCAGGAGGACAAAATAAAAAAAGCCCAAGACGCGGGCAAGAGTTTGAAGGATATTGAAAAGATAGACAAAGAATACGACGAAAGACGAAAAAAAGCCCATCAGGATATGATGGAAAGTATTCAAGAAAAGCTAAAAGATAAAGAAATATGGAATAAGACGACGCAAAAAATCGTTGAAACCGTGGAAACGGAAAAGTCAAAAACGCAAAAGGAAACGATAGAGGGGAACGTTCGCGACCATTTAAGGGGATTTTCCCGCACAATTCCGGCGTTTCTTATGGCGTACGGCGACGAAAGCACTGCTCTGCAAAATTTTGACAAAATCGCAGATCCCGATATATTCTTTGAAGTGACGAAAAACCCGCAGAACGGAAAAGGCGTAACCGTCGAAGATTTTCGGGAACTAAGGGACAAATATCATCTCTTTGACGAAACGGTGTTTAACGACGCGGTAAAAGATTTCAACGAACGGCGCAAAAGACTGGCGAACTATTTCGACGCGGACAAAAGCGGCGAAGATATATTTGACTACATACCGCCGCAACGCACAAATCAGATATTTACGCCGAAAAAAGTTGTAAAGGATATGATAAACCGCCTAGAAAAAGAAAATCCGGGCTGTTTTGACAATCCGAAAGCAAAGTTTGCGGATTTATACATAAAATCGGGAATGTATATAACGGAAATAGTTACAAGGCTTTATCAAAGCGAAAAGATGAAAAAAATTTATCCCAAAGACGAAGAAAGGCTTAATCATATCTTCGCCGAGCAGGTTTACGGCGCAGCTCCGACAGAGATTATATATCGCATAAGCACTCGCTATATATTGGGATTTAGCGACAAGATAAAGATAAAAAAGCATAACATAAAGTTTTGCGATACGTTAAAATTCGCCAAAAACGGAACTATGGAAGAAAACATCAAGAAGTTGTTTGAAATTTAATGGCACATCTAAATTAGAGATTGCCTTATGTTAAATACGCAAGCAACGCTATTTCGGCATCGCTTGCGTATTTTTTGGAGATTTTTCAAATATGGAAAATTTAAGAAAATCGGTAGATAAGCTAGCGCTCGAAGGGGATTTAACCGACGACGAATTTTTAACGCTGCTTTCTGCGGACGAAAGTATCGACGAGTATCTCTTTCAAAAAGCCGCCGCCGTAAGACAAAAACACTACGGCAACGATATTTACATTCGCGGGCTTATCGAGTTTACTAATTACTGCAAAAACGATTGCTTTTACTGCGGCATACGAAGAAGCAACAAGAACGCGGAGCGGTATCGTCTTACAAGAGAAGAAATTCTCTTATGCGCTAAAAACGGTCACGATTTGGGCTTTCGCACATTTGTTTTGCAGGGCGGCGAGGACGCGTATTTTAACGATGAAAAACTTGCGGATATTGTTAGAAGTTTAAAAGAAAAATATCCCGATTCCGCCGTTACCCTTTCCATTGGGGAAAGAACAAGGGAAAGCTATCAAAAACTCTTTGACGCGGGCGCAGACCGCTACCTTCTCCGCCACGAAACGGCGGATATTGCCCATTATAATCTTCTTCACCCGCCGGAAATGTCATATGAAAATCGCGTAAGATGTTTGAAAGATTTAAAGGAGATAGGCTATCAAGTTGGCGCGGGAATGATGATAGGCTCTCCCTATCAGACAAAGGAACATCTTTTGGCGGATATTCGCTTTTTGCAAAAGTTTAAGCCGGATATGGTGGGAATCGGTCCGTTTATACCGCATCACGATACGGAATATAAAGACCAAAAAGCAGGCTCTTTAAAACAAACTCTGCGCTTATTGTCAATTATCCGTTTAATATTGCCGAAAGTTTTGCTCCCCGCCACAACGGCTCTCGGCACAATATCGCCTGCGGGAAGAGAACAAGGGATTTTAGCCGGCGCAAACGTAATAATGCCTAATCTGTCGCCTAAAACCGTGAGGAAAAAATATTTGTTGTACGACAATAAGATATGCACGGGCGACGAGGCGGCGGAATGTATAAGTTGTTTGACAAGACGCGTTCAAAGCGTGGGTTGTCGCATAAAAATATCTCGCGGCGACGCGAAAAAATAGGAGGTTATTATTTTGAGTTTAAGAAAATTTTTCACATTTTTCATAGCGGCGGTATTTGTAGTTTTGCCGCTTCAAGCCTTCGCGGAAGAAATCGTTATCTATCACACAAACGATATGCACTCTCGCGTGCTTCCGACGGACGACGGCAATAAAAGTATCGGAATAACGACAATTTCCGCTTATGTTAAAAACGCCCGCGCTCAAAATA
>JAGBKP010000073.1 GCA_017635875.1 Selenomonadaceae bacterium
ACGGGGGGGGGGGGTATACCAATATGATATTTATACGGAGAAAACAATTTTATCACCCGATAGCATAAATGTTGATGATTATATGTTTTGTTTGATAGGTAGCGATACTTTTTCTAATGAAATTTATGATATTTGTCTTAATATGGGGTTTTCATCATACCAAATAATTCCGTCAGAGTTTTTAGAACAACAATTTTTTGGAGTGAAACATATTATTTGCCAATATACTTTATTGAATAAGTGGAAAGAAGTTATTGAAAAGGATAAAAGGATTAGAGTTATAAAGAATTGGTATTTATGCGATGATAAAACCGAATGTATAATCGAGTTCGTAAATTGCGTAGGCTTGGAAATTAAATTATCCTGTTGCAATACATATAATAAGAACGGGAAATTAAGCATTGATAATATTGTTAAGTCCAATGAGCCACATAAATGTATATGTGGTACGGATAGCGCGAAATGGATGATAGATAGCGACGATATGAATATATATAAATTGTCGTTGTCTAAACATTGGGGATATGTGCCTTGGGTTTCAGTTTGTTTTGAAGAGACAGACTGGTATAAAACTGTAAATGACAGTGTTTTAAAGAATACTTTTGTTCAAAATTTAAATTGGTCTACTAATTTTTATTATCACGATGAGGACTATTTGGCTTTATATGAAATGTATCTTGGAGGTTCCATACTTGATTTAGGCGGTAATTACGGGCAGAGTATGTTTGCTTTCTATTATATGACTGATTGTAATATTTACTCGGTTGAAGCTTCGCCTAATCACGCAAATATACTGATAAATATGAAAAAATTGCTTTCTGATGAGGAGCGTATAAATGTGTTAAATGTAGGAATATCCAATGAAGAAGAAATTTTGAAGTGGTATCAACCTCAAGACGATAGATATAGCGGCAGTTTTTATAAAAAATTTATTGACGGCAGAAATTTAGAATGTCCTATTGATGTGCGCGATTTAAAATGCCAAAAAATTGATGATCTGTTTTTTGATTTAAACGATATATGGTTTATAAAAATGGATATCGAGGGATTTGAGGAGAAGGGAATTATGGGCGCAATGAAGTTAATAAGCAAGTGTAAACCCGTGATATTGCTCGAAAATAACGCTCATAAAGACGCTATCATTTCCATTTTGAGCGATACATATGAAGTTAGATACTACGATTACAGAAAAAATTTTTTCTCTATGGATATGAGGAATGATTTTAACTTAAATTATTGGCTTATTCCTAAAAGAGAGTATTGGAATAATAGAGTTGAAAAATTTTTAGACGGTAGATTGTAGAGAGGAATTTTTTTGCTTATTTGGCAAAATGTATTTGGGGAAATGGAGAGTATTTATGGAATACATAATTTTCGGCGCGGGTGTGACGGGTAGGAGAGCGCTTTACTTTCTCGACTATTGGCGGGTTGCGTGTTTTGCCGCAAATAGCCCGTGTGAGCCAGTTGACAACAAAAATGTTGTTTCCTACGATACAATGCTCAAAATGGTGGCGGAGGGCGACTATATTATTGTCGTTGCGTCAGAAAAATTTTATGAAGAAATGGTCGCACAGCTGAAGGCTGACGATGTGGATAAATATTTTGTATTTCATGAAACTGATACACATAAAATTTTGGAAATTTATCCCTCTTACAGTATGTACAAATATAGCATTTCTGTGCCATATGTCAGGGTACTTGCATTGCAAGGAATTTCAAAATATAAAAAAATCGCTATCTATGGTGACAATTACTTCCTTCCATACTTAATTGCAGAAATTGCATTCTAGAATGATTTTAAAAATATTGTCGGCGTGATTCCAACATCTAGTACAAACTATGTTCGTTCTGTGGGAATTCCGTGCGTAGCACTTGATGATGTTTTGGAAATTACAGACTGCATTATCGTTAATGAGCAGCGCTCGAATATCAAAGATTTAAAAAAACTTGAACGAGATACCCGCTCGTTTGAACTCATATACACTTATTATGTAGATCAATATGTCGCGGAAATTTATCATCCGGAACTGGCGCGATTTAAAGATATTCACAAAGGGAAGCGTTGTTTCATTATCGGAAACGGTCCTAGTATGCGTATTGAGGACTTGAATACCTTGCGCGAGCATAATGAAATTTGCTTTGGGTTTAACAAAATTTATCGAATATTTAACCAAACAAAATGGCGTCCTAATTATTTTTGCATGACAGATTTGAGAGTGATGTTGGAGTCCCGTAACGAGCTTATAAAAAACGATTATGGAATAGACGCTGAAAATTGTTTTTGGATGGATGGATTGTATGGTTTTTTACCATATGGAAATTACATCCATATGATTACAGAGCCGTTTGCTCCAAATTTGCCGCGACGATCTCCTGATATTACTAAAGGCGTTTATAATGGATGTACAGTAGTTTACGAGTTTGGAATAAATATTGCAATTTATATGGGGTTTACAGAGATTTATTTGGTTGGAGTCGATTGTTCGTGGACGGGAAAGTTAACCGATGAGTGTAATCATTTTATAAAAGATAATTTTTATGAAAGTGAGAAATCTAAATGGGAAGGGATTAATCCACCTACGACAGATGTGATGTTGGCTTACGAAGAAGCGGAAATGTATTCTCGTAAATCTGGTTTTCGTATATACAATGCTACTCGTGGCGGAAAGTTAGAGGTGTTTGAAAGAGTTAATTTTGACGAATTATTTTGACGATGAAAAGAGGGAAGAAAGATGCGTATTGTAGCTCTTACGATGATAGCCAATGAACAGGAAATTGTGGAATCCTTTTTGCGTTATAACAGTAATTTTATAGATGAGTTTGTGTTTGTCAGTTCATGTTGCGTTGACAACACATTGATTATTTTGCGTCATTTGCTGCAAGAAGGATATAAATTACGGATATATGAAGAGAAAGAAATAGATTTCAATCAAAAATATTTATCAAACAAATATTTAAAAACGATTGCAAAAGAAAATGATTCTGATTGGATTATTCCTTTGGATTGCGATGAATTTTTGACGGGTAATAAAAACCCTCGCGAAATTATCGAACGACTGTCTACTCAAAATATTTACGCAGTTAAATGGAAAAATTATGCCATGACTAAAAATGATGATCGCGAGGAACATTTTATTCCTAAACGATGTCAATATGCAAAAAAGAATTATGACGGCGATAATTTTACAAAAGTTATTGTACCTACTAGAGCTGTATTGGATAAACAAATATTCATTTCGACAGGTTATCATGATGCGATGGGAAATGGAATAGACACTGTAAATTTAAACGAAGTGTGGCTTGCGCATTTTCCTACGGTAAGCCCAGAACAGTATTTATACAGACTATATGAACGCAGTATAAAAAGTATAATATGGCGTAATTATGGATTCAATGAAGGCACACATATTCGCCATCAAATTGCTCAATTAGAAGCTGGAGCAGATGTTTTTGATTTGGCCTATGGGTATGTAAATGAGTCAAAGAAATTTGATATGTATTTAAAACCGCTTGATTTAAGTTATTGCGACAAGGAAACACTTAATATTAAATATGCGGCATTAACACATACTGATGTTATGCAAGGAATTATAAAAATCGGACAATTAATGGCAATCAAAGCATACATTGCAGATATTAAAACTGAGGAGAATCCGCAAAGAGACAATGTGTTGTTGTATGGTGTCGGCTATTGCGCCGAACAAATATTAAACGGTTTGCCAAGCGACGCTATTAACATACGAGCTTATATAGACGGCGATGTTGAGAAACAGTTTCGAATGTATAACAGAAAATTGATAATCCCACCAGATTATATTCGTTTTTTTCAATTTGACTACATTGTCATTACCAGTCAAAAGCATTTTTCCGCAATGAAGAAAACTCTTTTAGAACTTGGTGTGGATGCCCAAAAGATATGTACGCCTATGCGATTGATTAGGGTAATGGAGGAAATAAATAAAGATGAATAAGGAAAGGATTTTTTTGTGGGGGACAGGTTCGATAGCTACCGATGTGATGGCATCATTCGGATCTTTTATAGACGAGATTTATGATGTTCTTGGATTTATTGATAGTGATCTAAAAAAACAAGGAAAAATGTATTTTGGAAAGATTATTTTTCCGCCAACTGCGCTGATAACGCAAAAATATGACAAAATTATTGTTTTAACCGATTTCATAAACGAAATTAAGAAATTGGCGGTTGGCGCTTATTCTTGCGAAGAATCAAAACTGATGGACAGATTTTCTCTTTATCAACAGGTTTTAACGGCGAGATACAAAAATTCGACGGATACAGAAATTCAAAAAGTTCTAAACAATATAAATAGGCGTGGATTAAAAATTTTTAATTATGATTTTATCGACGAATATAAAGGGAAATATACGCAAGTATTAAAAGATGACAGTTGCGGACTGTTTTATGTTATGCATAAAGGTAAAAGGATGTATTTTAATCGTAATTTTACCAGTGAAAGCAGCGCGATGTCATATTATTTGGATTTGCTGTGCGAACAGGATTATCGTTCCCCTCATTGCTACACAACCGATGGTTTTAATGTAGAAGACGGCGATGTAGTTATTGATGCTGGGGCTGCCGAGGGAATTTTTGCTTTAGATCACATTGAAAAGATTTCTCGACTATATCTTGTTGAAACTGATAAAATGTGGATAGAAGCCTTAAAACATACGTTTGCTCCATATCTTGACAAGACGATTTTTGTTGAAAAATATCTGTGCGATGCTGATTATGGACCGTACGCTTCACTTGATAATATTACAAGTGAGAAAGTAAATTTTATTAAAATGGATATTGAAGGGAATGAATGGGATGCCCTAAAAGGCGCATATAATTTAATCAAAAATTCCTCAAGACTGCGATGCGCAATTTGCTGTTATCATACAGATTATGATGAATATTTAATCTGTGATTTATTAAAAAAATACGGCCTTGAATTAACTTTGTCAGATGGTTATATGTGGTTTCCGTATAAAACGAAGAATCGTTTGATATCCGATCGATTGCATCGAGGTGTGGTGCGGGGAGAGAAGAAATAATAGATTTTTGAATTTGTGGAGGCAAATTTGATTATGAGAAAACTTGCCATTTTTACCGCTGGTCGCGCGGGTCAAATTTTACAAAAAAAATATTCGCCGGAACAAGTGGAATGCTTTATTGACAATGACAATACAAAACAAGGAACATGTATTAACAATGCGCCTGTTATGAGTTTGGAGGATTTTTTGACATCGCGCTCGACAGCTCAAATCATTATTCCGTCTTGGGAGTATATACCGTCTGTAGCCGCGCAAATAGAAAACGCTGGAATTATGGATTGGGATTTCAAAAATGCCTTTTTTGATCCAAGCTATCCTTCGGATATGCTGGTAATTAACCCTTACAACGAAAAACACACCGGTCTACATTCAGAAATCGAGTTTAACGCAGACTTAATAAACAATAGACAATTACAGGAGGCTCAAATTATATACGCAAGAATGCTTGCCAGAACAAAGCCTATATTTAATCATATTGAGATTGAAACATATAATCGTTGCAACGGTTCTTGCGATTTCTGCCCGGTCAGTAAATTGCGCGATAAGCGTCCTGAAACATTTATGAGTCAAAAACTCTTTTACAACATTATCGATCAACTGCGCGATATGGATTATCGCGGAAGACTATCGCTTTTTTCTAATAATGAGCCGTTTTTAGACGAACGAATAATAGATTTTCAGGCTTACGCAAGGAAGCGATTGCCCAATGCTTGTATGCAGCTGTTGACCAACGGCACATTGCTTTCTCTCGATAAATTTAAAAGTATTATCGATGATTTGGACTATCTAATCATTGATAATTATAACGATAGATTAGAATTAAATAAAACAAGCAAAATTATCAAATCATATTGTGAAGAACATAAAGAATTAATAGAAAAAGTGACGATTGTAATTAGAAATCCAAGAGAAATTTTGACATCACGCGGTGGAGAAGCTCCGAATAGAAAAGATATGAAGTCGTATCCTAACGCCGCTTGTTGTCTTCCTTTTAGACAATTGATTATTAGACCGGATGGAAAGGTTTCGATGTGTTGCAACGATCCATTGGGAAAAACCGCTATGGGCGATTTAACCAAAGTCTCCATTATGGACGTTTGGCAAAACGAGCAGTTCCAAACTATTAGAAATAGCTTGCTTGATGGACGCAAGAATATTGAACATTGTAAATTCTGCGATACATTTTACTTTTTTTAGGAGAATATTTAATGTTAAATGTAGTTTTTTGGGGTACTGGACAAGACAGCGACTATTATATGAAATATGTCCATTCTCTTCTTGCCGCTCATATCAAGATTACAGCTTTTGTGGACAGTAATGCCGATAAAAAATCCTTTTATGGATATTCTGTATATTTACCAACAGAAGTATGTCGTTTGCATTTTGATAAACTCGTAATTATGACTCGTCTTTATCAGGAGGAAATTGCCGAGCAAATTGCAAGAGAAGGATTGGTAGATAAAGGGCAAGTGTTGTTGCATAAAAACTTTTATCGAGAAGTTGTTCGTATATTCTTAGAAAATAGGACTAATGTTTGCTTTTTAGGAGATAGAGGAACTTACAAACGGATGTTTTATCGAGCAAAAATATTATTCGAAGAACACGATTTTAAAGATGATGTAAGTAATCTTGATAATAGGTATGACGCTTATTTCTTGTGCCCTCCTATGCTTGAAAAGCGTGAAGATGTTATTCGCGATTATGAACAAAACTTAATGAGCGAACTTTGCAACGTCGGCATCTCTAAAACTGATATTTTTTCATCGATATTGTGGCAAAGGTTTTTCTTTAGAGATATTGAAACCAGCTTTGGAGATGAAAATCAAAATAAGACGATTTATATCGTTACAATCAATGCACATTATGCTGGATGGGGTATATTACTATGGAATGTGTTGGCATCTATAAAATATGCCGAAAAGCAGAACATGATACCCGTCGTAGATATGAAATATGTTCCAAATCTGTACATAGACGATGAAGATTTAGGTAAGTTTAACGCATGGGACAGATATTTTTGTCCTATTTCAAGTATTGATATTGAGACTGCTTATAAAAGCAAAAATGTAATCATCAGTAGCGGATCACCGCCATTTGAAGCAGAAGAATGCGATGGTTCGCAAATAATATTGAGAAATGAGATACAAGAAGAAATTGAAAGTTTTGTACGAAGCAAATTTCCAAAAGAGAAAGTGCTCGGCGTAATATATCGAGGAACAGACTACAACAACAATGTGGTAGGACATCCATTGCCTATTAAAATAGATGATTTCATTCAAATTGTTAAAGATAAATTGCAAGAAATCGGTTATCGGTATGTTTTTTTAGCTACGGAAGTATTCGAAGCGGTTGAAGCATTTCAAAGCGCGTTTGGGGATTATTTGATATATATGGAGCAGTTGCGCTTCCATGCAAACGAGACAAGATGGCTTGCAGACATTCATTCTGCACGAGAGAACGATACATACTTGCGTGGAAAAGAATACTTAAAAGTACTCTATTTACTGGCTCAATGTGATTCTTTGCTGGGTCAACATAACGCTGCTTTCATAATTGCGCCGGTATTAAAGAATGGAAAGTATGAACACATTTTTAAACTTTAATTCGATTATAGGGAGTGTTTGTTGTGACATACTTAGTTATAGGCGGAGCGGGATTTATAGGCAGTCACATTGCCAAACGGCTTATTGCCGAAGAGCTTGGTGCCGATGTTTATATTTACGATAATTTTTCTTCCGGCGACAAAAAGCATTTGGGAGATGCGGTGAACAATACCCGCCTCCATATCGTTGAAGGTGAAATTAAAGACACGGATAAACTGGAAAAAACCATGCGCGGCGCGGATATAGTATATAGTTTCGCGTCAAATCCAGATATCGCCAAAGCAATGACTCAGCCTGATATTGATTTTTGGGAAGGAACATATCTTATCAACAACATAGTTGAGGCTATGAGAAAAACGGGAACAAAAAAGCTTTTGTATGCGTCGGGCAGCGGTGTTTACGGCGACGTTGGGGAAACCGTGACGGACGAGGATTTTTCGCCGATGTTGCCGTCTTCGACTTACGGCGCGAGTAAGCTTGCTTGCGAGGCGCTTATTTGCTCCTATTGCAAAATGTTTGATATGAATGCGGCGGCGTTCCGTTTTGCTAATGTGGTGGGCGATCATCAGACTCATGGCGTGGGTTATGATTTTGTAAGACGGTTGAAAGATAACCCTAAAGAGTTGCGAATACTTGGCGACGGTACGCAGAGTAAGTCTTACATCCATGTGGAGGATATAGTAAACGCCTTGCGAACGGTGGAGAAAAAAGCATTGCAAGGTTACAATTATTACAATGTGGCGACGCTTGATCATATCACCGTAACGGAAATCGCCGATATTGCCGTCAAAATTATGGGTCTTAACAATGTTCGGTACAATTATACCGGCGGCGATCGCGGTTGGAAGGGGGATGTACCGATCGTGCGGCTTGATTCGCAGAAGATACGTCGACTCGGTTGGGCAAATAAATTTACGTCTTATGAAGCTATAGAGAAATCGTTGATTGCAATGCGCGACGAATTGAAAGGATAATTCTATGAAAACTGCGGTAATATACGGGGCTACCACTACGGGAAGAAATGTTCGTAAATTATTCGAGGGGGGGGGGGTAACCAAATACAATATTTTATACTTTGTTGACGGAAATCCTCGACTTCATGGTCAAACAGTTGACGATTTGCTTGTGAAATCTCCCGACGCTATTTTTGAAGATATGCCGGAAATCATCGTTATGGGTATCTTGACAGGGTATGAAGAAGCCAAAGACTACTTGGTAAAAAAAGGTTTTCCCGAAGAACGAATCATAACTAGGTATGTTGATTTAGCCACTCGAGCGAGAAGACAATGTTTGGCCGATACGGCAAAAATACTTGCCGAGTATAAAGTTTTAGGCGCAGTAGCAGAGCTCGGCGTTTATAGAGGCGATTTTGCCAAAGAGATAAATCGCGTATTTCCCGATAGGACGCTATATCTTTTTGACACATTTGAAGGCTTTCCATACGAGGATTTTGCGTATGACAGCGAAAGCGAACTTTTGACAAATTACGTAGGACGCTTTCAAGACACGTCGGTTGAGTTTGTACTTGGGCAAATGCCGCATCCGGGTAAATGCATCGTAAGAAAGGGCTATTTTCCGGAGACGGCGGAGGGATTAGAAAACGAAGAATTCGCTTTTGTCAGTATTGACGTTGATTTGTACAAGCCTATATTGGACGGGTTGAATTATTTTTGGCCGCGATTAGTAAACGGCGGCGTTATATTTGTTCACGATTATTTTTCCGAATCATATTTTGGCGCAAAGAAAGCCATAGACGAATTTGCCGCGCAAAGAAATATTGCGTTTACGCCAATCGGCGATACGCTTAGCGTTATCTTTCGCAAGAGCGGCTGATAAGAAAGGAATAAATATGAAAACTGCAGTAATATACGGCGCGTCCATGACAGGCAAGGATGTGTACCGACAAGTAAAGGATAAGTATGATATTTTGTTTTTTGTTGATCGTAATCCTGCGCTGGTGGGGGAGGAAATTGACGGATATCCGATAAAAGAAGAAAAGGCGGTACTTGACGCAAAACCCGATATTTTAATTATGGGGGTGCTTACGGGCTATGAAACGAGCGCAAAAAAATATGCTGAAAACGGTTTTCCCGCCGAAAGGATAATAACTTCATACGTTGACTTACCGCATCGAGCCAGAACAAAAGCGCTTGAAATGGCGGCAAGCATCATAAAGGAGAAAAATGTGCCTGGAGCCGTAGCGGAATTAGGAGTATATCGCGGCGATTTCTCGCGGGAGATTAACCGAGTATTTTCGGATAAGACATTATATCTCTTTGATACATTTGAGGGATTTCCCGACGATGATTTGCAATTTGATGAGGAAAACGATCTGCTCTTGACAAAAGTTGGAAAACTTGACAATACGTCCGTTGAGATGGTGAGAAATAAATTGCCTCACCCAGAAAAAGCAAAATTCATCAAAGGCTACTTCCCGGCCAGCATAAATAGGGGGGGTATAGCAGACGACAGGTTTTCTTTTGTCAATATTGACGTGGATTTATATAAGCCTATATTGGCTGGATTGAATTGGTTTTGGCCGAGATTATCGCCATACGGCTATATATTTGTTCACGATTATTTTTCGTTGTCTTACGTCGGAGCGAAAAAAGCTATCGAAGAATTCGCCGAAGCGAATAAAGTGAACTTCAGCCCCATAGGCGACACACTTAGCGTTGCTTTTTGTAAGAATGGCAAATAAGGGTAAAACTAATTGGAGGCGGTAAGATGATCATAGCCAGAAGCCCCTTGCGGATAACATTAGGCGGCGGTGGTACGGATTTGGCATCGTATTACGAAAAACGCGGCGGATTTTTGCTGTCGGCGGCTATAGACAAATATGTCTATATACTGTTAAACAAAACTTTCGACGGTTCGCTTTTGGCAAAATATTCCAAGATTGAACGGGCGCACAAAGCCGACGAGTTGCAACATCCCATTATTCGCGAAGCGTTAAAAATGATGAATCTTGAAACAGTGCCGATTGAGATTTGTTCTATGGCGGATATACCCGCGGGCACGGGACTTGGTTCCTCAAGCACATTTACCACCGCTCTTTTGACCGCTCTTCATTGCTATACGGGAAATCCCGTTCGTTCGCGGCGAATTGCCGAGGAGGCTTGCGAGATAGAAATAAATCGTCTGGGCGAGCCGATAGGGAAACAGGATCAGTATATATCTGCTTACGGCAGTATTATGGAGATGGAGTTTCAAAAGGACGGTTCGGTTGAAATAGAACCCGTGCATCTATCCGATGAGACTTTTTACAATCTTGAGGACGGTTTGTCATTGTTTTTTACCGGCTATTCCCGCTCGGCGAGTAATATTTTAAAGGAGCAGGATACAAAGTCAAAATCCTCCGATGAAGAGATGCTTAACAATCTCGACGATGTTAAGCGAATGGGTATTGAGAGCAAAAACGCTTTGGAGCGCGGCGACCTTGTAACCTTTGCAGAGATAATGAACGAGCATTGGGAGAAGAAGAAGAAACGTTCCGGCGGTATGAGTAATCCCAAGATTGACGAGTGGTACCAATTAGCTATGAAAAACGGCGCATTGGGCGGCAAGTTGATAGGAGCCGGCGGAGGCGGATTTTTGATGTTCTTTGCCAACGACAAGCCGAAACTTCGCCAAATAATGAAGAATGCCGGACTTGAGGAAGTGCGTTTTCGTTTTGAGATGGAAGGAGCGAAGATATTATAAATTTCAACGGCAGATTGGAAGATACAGAAGTTATTGTCTTGATGGGCGGTTTGGGAACTAGGCTGGGACTTGCCGATCGACCAAAAGTTCTTGCCGATGTAAATGGAAGACCGTTCTTTGACTGGCAGTTAAAAATCTTAAAGCGTTGGGGTTTTCGCAAGTTCATTTTCCTCGTGGGTTATATGAGCGATGCCGTTAAAAAACATTACGGCAACGGAGAAAAATTTGGCGTAGAAATAAAATATTCCGCAGACGGAGAAAAGCCCTTGGGCACCGGCGGCGCATTAAAAAAAGCCGACGCGCTTATTGACGGCGATTTTTTGCTAATGTATGGCGATTCATTTATGGATATAGACTATCAAGAGATGGTTTATCATTATGCCGATATTAAAAACGACAACTTACTTGGGATGACAGCGATTCTGCACAATAAAAATGCGCTCGACAGGAGTAATGTCGAATATAAGGACGATGGGCGAATTTTTTACGATAAGTTTAATCCCACGCCGAAGATGGAATATGTCGACTATGGCATTTCAATTATGGCAAAAGAAATCTTGCGCAATATTCCCGCCGATGTCTATTTCGATATTGCCGAACTTATGAATAGCGTTTCAAAGGAAGATAAATTGTTCGGTCATGTGGTGACGCGTCGATTTTATGAAATCGGTTCGCCTACGTCGTTGGACGAATTTCGCGCCTATGCGCGACAACGATTTTTGCAAAAAAGAAAAGCCGTATTCTTTGATCGCGACGGCGTTATCAACGAGATTATACTAAACGAAGAAACAGAGCAGCTTGACTCGCCTTTTGAAATCGTCGATTTTCACTATAAAGACGGCGCTATCGACGCAATGCGAAAACTCCAAGACGCGGGCTATTTGTTGTTTGTTGTCACAAATCAACCTGCGGCGGCAAAGGGGAATACGACGCTAAAAAAATTGTACGCGCTCAATCGGTGGCTCGAAAAAGACTTGCAACAGCGCGGAGTAAAAATCGAATTTATAAATATGTGTCCGCATCATCCGTCTGGTACGGAGCGGAGCAAACAAAAATTTTTGCTCGGCGAATGCGACTGCCGCAAACCAAAATCCGGCTTAATCACCGATTTATTAAGTGTGTACGGGATAGATACGGAAAATTCCTTTATGGTCGGTGATTCTTATACCGACGTGTTAGCCGCAAAAGGGGCAAACATAAAATCAATTTTGCTCGGCGATTTGAAATGTGATGCTTGTAGTCGTTTGGCGGGAAACAAACCCGATTTTATAATCAACGATGTCACTGAGTTGCCGACTATTATACGAGGAGGAACCAATAATGCTGAATGACTACATTGAAAATTATCTGCAGGAAACCAAACAAATAGCGGATACCGTGTCGAAAACCGAAATAGCTAATGCAGTAGATATTTTGGCAAAAACGAAAAAAGAGGGCGGTCGCCTGTTTATATTAGGCGTAGGCGGTAGCGCGGCAAACGCGTCCCATGCAGTCAATGATTTTAGAAAAATCGGCGGCATTGAAACCTATGCGCCGACCGACAACGTATCGGAACTCACGGCGCGCACGAACGACGAGGGCTGGGAGACAACATTTGTCGAGTGGCTGAAAACGTCGCGCATCAATGCAAACGATGCTGTAATGGTGTTTTCCGTTGGCGGAGGTAGCGAAACGACCTCGCTCAACATCGTCAATGCACTGAAATTAGCGCGGGAGGTAAAAGCGAAAATTATATCAATCGTATCAAGAAACGGCGGTTATGCAAAAGAGGTCTCTGACGCTTGTATGCTAATACCAGTAGTAGCAGACGAGCGTATAACGCCGCATGCCGAAGGATGGCAGGGCGTTGTTTGGCATTTGCTGGTGAATGCTATGAAGAATAAAGACATATGATAAGAGGAGTTTGAAAAAATGAAGATTGAGGATTTAAAAGTTGATATTTACGCCGACGGAGCGGATATTGACGGAATGCTTGAGATGAGCAATAAAAGCTATATAAAGGGTTTTACCACTAATCCGTCGCTGATGAAAAAAGCGGGCGTTAAAGACTATGCTAAATTTGCAAAAGAGGTAACAAGTCACATCACTGATTTGCCAATTTCATTTGAAGTGTTTGCCGATGATTTTCCTACGATGAAAAAGGAAGCGTTGATTTTGTCGAAGTTTGGCAAAAATGTATTTGTGAAAATTCCCGTTACCAATACTAAAGGCGAATCCTCTGCAAACTTAGTGAAGGAATTGAGCGCAGAGGGTGTAAATCTGAATATAACGGCGATATTCACATTAGAGCAGACGGAAAAAATCGTGGACGCTTTGTCCGGCAACACGAAAAATATAATATCCGTATTCGCGGGGAGAATCGCCGATACCGGCGTTGACCCGGAACCGCTTATGAAGAAGGCGGCGAAAATTTGTCACGAAAAACAGGGGACAAAACTCTTATGGGCAAGCTGCCGCGAGGTATTCAACGTCGTACAGGCCGATCGTAGCGATACGGATATCATAACCGTCACAAATGATATTTTGGGCAAGTTGAAAATGTTTGAGAAGGATTTGACTGAATATTCCCTTGATACGGTAAAGCAGTTCTATGAAGACGGTAAAAGTTTAGGATTTCATATCGCGTAAAGTTAGAATCGGAGGATAAAATTTGTCACCTGTTGTAATTGTCGTGCCAGTATATAAGAAAGAATTATCTGCTTCTGAAAAGATATCTCTCGATAGATTATATAAAACATTGGGTAAATATCCCATTGTTTTCGTAGCCCCAGCAAAATTGAGTGATTATTTAAAGTGTAAAGGATATGTTGTGGAAAGTTTTCACGATGAATTTTTTAAAGATATTCTTTCTTATAGTAAAATGCTACTCACTCCTGATTTTTATAGAAGATTTTCTACATACGAATATATGTTGATTCATCAGTTGGACGCATTTGTATTTTCAGATCAGCTTATAAAGTGGTGTGATAAAGGTTATGATTTTATTGGAGCACCTATGCCGCGTATATGGTGGCCAAATTTGACAAAACATCCATGGAACGGCGGGTTGTCTTTACGAAAAGTGTCAAGCTTTATTCAGGTGACAAAAATTCGAGAGGAAATTTTTTCTATATCTGGCAGAAAGTCTGAATTTGAGAGATATGAGGATGCGTTCTTTAGTTATTGTGGAGAGCACAAAAACATAGACTTTTCAGTCCCTACATTTAATGAGGGGAAACTTTTTTCACTTCAAGCCAATATAGGACATTGTTATAGTAAATTGAAGATACAAAATTTACCATTTGCATGTCACGGATGGAACAAACCGCATTATTTCCCTTTTTGGCGAAAATATATTGAATACTTTTCAGGTCAATTGGATGCGGTGGAAGCAGAAGTTAATAATAGTCAGGGTTGGTCTTATGATGAGCAACGTAGAAAATTTATAGATTGTTATTACTTGATGCCGCGAATTATGAGAAATAATCCATCAGAAGCATATGATGTGTTTGCTCGATTATACCAGATTGATGCTAAATATGTTTTGTGGGGCTATGGTTTTTGGGGTAGAGATGCTGTTGATTTTTTTCGCTACATTGGCGTAAAATTGAAAATAATATTTGATATTAAAGCTAATAATAATGATACAGTAGATGGAATACCTAAGATGATACCCGATTTAAATTTGATAAAATCAAGCGGGTACAAAGTGATTATTGCTACAGATAAATACGAAAAGGAAATCGCTTCTCAACTCATTGCTATTGGAATGAAAAAAGATATAGATTATTGTGATTTTATTACGCTAAAAAAGAATTTTATAAATGAATATTACAAAGGTATCTGCGGTAGGATGTTTTTATCAAAGAATGTAAATTGGGAGGATAATATATGAAACTGTATCAGTTTGATATATTGATTTTTGAATCAATACAATGCAACGAAATTTACATTATCAATTATTCAGAATATTATCTTTCAAAGCTATGCGATGCCTTTCCAGTTTTGGAATATATTGCTGGCGGCTGGGATGATGTTCCTTATCGGCAAGGCGTGCATGAATTTCGGGGACATCGGATACGTATTACGAATTACGAAAATGTAGAGCGTGTTCCGCAATCAGCGATTCTTTTGATTATCGATCCATATCCGTACGCGCGTTTTAAATTGGTTTCCTCAAAACAAGAAATTTCTGAACGTTTTTCAAAAATATATTTTTTTGCAGATAAAGAGACAACTTATTATTTATCATACATTGAAAAATATAAAAATGATGCGCTTGAAAATATCATTGTTTTTCGCAGTGGTCCAGGAGCATCGCGAAATGTCCCTGGAATTGATTTTGGGGATAACGCTCGCGCGTTATTTGAATATATGCTTCGTGAGGGTTACGACAACGAATACACTCTTGTTTGGCTTGTACGCGATCCTGCGAAATATATCGAAAAATATGAAGGGAGAAATGTAAGATTTTTCCCATATACAGCATCTGAAACTGATAATGTGAGCATACGAGAAAAATATTATTATTATCTCTGCCATGCAAAATTTATTTTTTTTACTAATTCGGGAGTGTTTTCGTCACATGCGCGTGCTGATCAGGTGCGTGTTCAGCTTTGGCACGGCTGTGGGTTTAAGAATATACGAAGTGTACGTATAGGACGCGATGAATATAAGTATGAGTATATGATTGTTACAAGCAAATTATATGCGAAGCTTCATGAACTAGATTTTGGACTTCGCTCTGATCAGCTTTTGGTCACAGGCTATCCGAAAGATGATCTCCTGTTTTATCCGATATCTGGGTGGCCACAGAAATTCAACATACATAAGGCAAAGAAATATATTTTTTGGTTGCCAACATGGAGAACAACTGCCCTTTCGGGAGAGTGGCAAGGGGAAATCGTAAACAAGGAAACAGGATTGCCTATTATAGATACGATGGGGAAACTTGAAGAAATTAATGAGTTTTTATGCGCAAAGGACATCGTTCTTGTTATTAAATTGCATCCTTGGCAAGAAACAACTGTGTTGCCGGAATTAAATTTGTCTAATGTCGTTGTTCTAAAGAATGAGTTGCTTGCAAAAGAAGATGTTCAAATAAATGAATTACTGGGACATGCAGATGCTCTTATAAGCGATTATTCCTCTGTAGCCGTCGACTATACATTGCTTGACCGCCCGATAGGTTTTACATTGGATGATATTGGTGTATATAAAGATCGTCGTGGTTTTCTTTGGGAAAACATTCATGATTGGTTGCCGGGAATGGAGATATTTTCTGTTCGGGATTTTATGGAATTTATATTCAGCGTATTTGATGGGACAGATCCTTTTCGAGAGAAACGCAGGCAACTTGATAAAATGTTTCATGATTTTTCAGATGCTAGGAGCTCCTCTAGAGTATTAGAAATGTTGGGAATAAAGCATGGAAATATTGAAGTTTTTTGAGAGTTGTAAAGAAATTGTATTATATGGTCAAGCTGATTATGTTATGCGTATAAAGAGTTATTTTGGAGAAATTTATCCGAATATACATCTTATTTTTATGGAATTTCCACCCGAGTTTTATAGATTTGATACTATGGTGGAGAATTTAGACCACTATGATAGCGATCTAAAATCATTATCTTATAAAAGTTGTATTTTCGTGTTGTTTACTGAACAATATAATGCAATGGCAGAAGGTCATTTGAGAAAATTAGGTTTTAAGAATCTAATATTATATGGATCGTTTATCGATAATGAATTAAAGTCTATTTTCTTTCCTAGATATTTCGCTAAAAGGAAGCTAAAATTTCAAATGCTTTCCGATATGAAAAGTATACGGGAGAACAGAAAAATCTGTATAACGATTTATCAAGCGAAATGTCTCTCTGATAAAAAGATTTCAAAGGAGGTAGCACGAACACCATATATGATTCCCATACAAGTTGGCGCGTCAATGACTCATGAAAAAATTGCGGACTTGACAGACGATACTGGAGACAACATATCATATCGCAATTTGAGATATTCGGAAATGACGGCATTTTATTGGATGTGGAAAAATGACATTACATCGGATTATCTTGGCATTTGCCACTATAGGCGACTTTGGGCAGATTTAGACGGCATTATCAACAAATTGCAAACTGTGGATATTGATGCAGTTTTACCTTTACCTACCCTTTGCGAACATTCTGTCTATGAGGACTATATGCTTAAATATATACCTACTGCTTGGCAACCGATGATGGAAGTTTTAAAACGACTCTCGCCCGAATATTATGAAGCATCAAAGAAGATTTTTGATGACAGAATATTTTACGCAAGCAATATGTGCATATTAAAAAGAAATGTTTTGAACGATTTATGTAATTGGATGTTTCCCATAGTGGCGGAAGTGGAAGAAATTGTAGGAGATATTGACGACTCATACTACAACAGATACGCAGGTTTTTGTACGGAACGATTGATTACACTCTATTTTTTATATAATAAAAACAACTGGAAAATCGCGCATGCAGAAAAGGTTTTTATTGGATAGGTGGGAAAATGTACTTTCAACTTATGGCGTCAATGATGTGCGCCGATTACGGGAATTTGAAAAGAGAGGTGGAGTCTCTCGACAAAGGAGGCATCGACTCTTTTCATATAGACATAATGGACGGACGGTATGTGCCAAATTACGCTATGTCGCTTAACGATATGCGTTATATCCGCTCCGCCACGTCAAAGCCTCTGGACGTGCATCTTATGGTGGAACACCCTAACAATACCATTGAAATTTTTATAAACAATCTCAAAAAGGGCGATACTATCTATATACACCCCGAGGCGGAGTATCACCCTTCGACAACATTGCAAAAAATCATTAACGCGGGGCTTATTCCAGGCATAGCAATAAACCCGGGTACCAGCGTGGAAACTATCTACGAGATGCTTCGCATTGTGAAATCTGTTCTTGTAATGGCGGTAAATCCCGGCAACGCGGGGCAGATGTTTTTGCCTTATGTCGGAAGAAAATTGAAACATCTTTTGGAGATGCGCAAGGAAATGAAATTCGATGTATATTGGGACGGGGCTTGCAGCGCGGAAAAGATAAGAGATTATGCTCCGTTGGGAGTAAGAGGTTTTGTACTCGGCACTACCTTGCTTTTCGGGAAAGCAAGACCCTACGGCGATACATTGCAAGCGATACGGGAGATGAGATTCGATTGAACATAGCGCTCATTTTGGCAGGCGGCGCGGGGAGCCGTATGGGAGAAGATATTCCCAAACAGTTTATTGAAGTCGATGATCGTCCCGTGATTGTATATACGCTTTTAGCTATGCAAAATCATCTTGAAATTGATAAAATTCAAATTGTTTGCATTAAGGGTTGGGAAGAACAATTAAGAGAATACGCAAATAAATTTGATATAACCAAATTGAACAATATAGTAACAGGTGGAAAGACAAGGTTTGAGTCAACAAAAATCGGTATGGAGTCTTTAGGAAATGTTGCGGACGAAGACGTTATTATAGTTCACGATGCGGCGCGTCCTTTGGTGACGGTTGAGTCTTTGTCAGATACGATAGCTGTATGCAAAAGATACGGCAACTCAATGACGGTTTTGGATTGCGTTGATACTATGTATGATAGGACAACCAATGAGTATACAAACAAAGAAGTAGCAAGGGGAAATTTGGCAAGAGGTCAAACGCCCGAAGCAGTTACTGGCAAGCGTATGAGAGAAATGTACAAAGCGGCGGAGGAAAAAAATATTAAATTAGATTCGATTTCCGCGCTTCAAATAGCGTTGGGTTGGAGAGTGTACTTTGCAAAAGGTTCGGAGAGAAACATTAAGCTGACAAGGAAAGAGGATATTGAACTTTTTAAGGCGCTTTTGATAATGGAGAAGGATGAGTGGCTGAAATGAAGGCGTTGAATCTGCACGGAGTAGGAGATTTGCGCTATGAGGATGTGCCTATGCCCAAGCGGAGCAAAGACGAAGTTTTGATGAAAATCCGTGCGGTTGGTATCTGCGGTAGCGATATTCCACGCGTTTTTGAGAAGGGTACATATCATTTTCCGACGATTATTGGACATGAATTTGCCGGGGAAATTGTTGAGGCAGAGGATAAAACTCTCATTGGACGAGGAGCATCTGTGTTTCCGTTATTGCCGTGCGGCAAATGCGAAGCCTGTAGGACGGAGCATTACGCTCAATGCGTCGATTATGATTATTACGGCTCTCGGCGAGATGGAGCTATGGCGGAGTATTTGGCGGTGAAACGAGAAAATCTCTGCCTTATGCCGGAAGGAGTAAGTTACGAGGAAGCCGCTATGTGCGAGCCGACGGCGGTGGCTCTTCACGCTTTTCAAAAATGCGGCGATACGTTGCTTATCTACGGAATAGGAGCAATAGGCCTAATTTTGGCGCAATGGGCGAGAGCCGCAGAGGTGAAAAACATTATTTTGGCGGCACGCACCGATGACAAGGTGGAGTTTGCAAAAAAATTAGGTTTTCAGCTGGTTGTTAATGCGCAAAAAGATAGCATAGAAAAATTTGTGGCAGATTTGACGAATGGACAAGGAGCGGATGCCTGCATTGAAGGAACGGGGAAATCTGACCCGTTGGAGGCGTGTATTTGTTGCGCGAAGAATTTCGGTACTGTGGTAAGTATGGGAAATCCTGTAGGAGAGATGCGTCTTTCCCGTGACGGTTATTGGAAAATTTTGCGTAAGGAGTTACGCATTGCGGGCACATGGAACAGTAGTTTTGGGGAGCGTCACAACGATTGGAAAGAAGCTCTACGTGGAATGCGCGAAAAAAAGCTTGATCTCCTGCCGCTTATTACGCATCGTTTTTCTTTGGAAGAGTATCAGGAGGCATTTCGGCTTATGCGGGAGCGAAATGAAATGTACTGCAAGGTAATGTTTGTCAACGAAAATATACGTTAGCGAAGCACTTATGTTCGTAACCCTCTGGACAGCGTTTTATGGTACGCCCTAGAGCATAAGATGAGCGTGGTTGACACGAATATTATGCTTGAACAAATGTCGGAACTTTCGCTTATAGGTAAAGAAGAAAAATCTTCATAAAAAGCGTTCGATTTTCAAAAAACTTGTTTTTTACTTTAAATACTGTTAAAATACACAGGCGGCAAGGTTTTTCTTTTTCTCGCTGAAATTATAAAGCGTTTTAAAATTTGGTAAAATCGCTTACCGACTTTTCAAAAGAAAGCGGGCAAAGAAAAAACTTTACCGGGATTAAACTATAAATTTAAACATTACATCGATAATATGGGAGGATAAATATGAGCGAAGAAACGATGGGGAAGGTTTACGATCCGAAAACTTTTGAAAAAAAATGGTACGAATATTGGGAGAGCAACAATTTTTTTCACGCGGACGAAAACGGCGAAGGCGACGCGTACAGCATAGTTATACCGCCGCCGAACGTGACGGGGCAGCTCCACATGGGTCACGCTCTCGACAACACTTTGCAGGATATTTTGATTCGCTTTAGAAGAATGCAGGGATATAATACCCTTTGGATGCCGGGTTGCGACCATGCGGGAATAGCTACGCAAGCAAAAGTGGAAGAGTCGCTCCGTAAAGAGGGAACAAACCGCTACGAACTCGGACGCGAAAAATTCTTGGAGCGCGTGTGGAAGTGGAAAGAGGAATACGGAAACCGCATTATGTTCCAGCTTCGAACGCTTGGCTCTTCCTGCGACTGGGCAAGAGAACGCTTCACTATGGACGAAGGTTGTTCAAAGGCTGTGCGGGAAGTTTTCGCGACGCTCTACGAAGAAGGGCTTATCTATCAGGGCAGGCGCATAACGAATTGGTGTCCGAATTGTAATACGGCAATTTCTGATATAGAAGTGGAGCATAAAACGGAAAAGGGTCATCTATGGCATCTTCGCTATAAGGTGGACGGCGAGGATAGATATGTTGAAATAGCAACGACGCGACCGGAAACGATGTTCGGCGATACGGGCGTCGCGGTACACCCCGACGACGCGCGATATAAGGATTTAGTCGGAAAAACTTTGATACTTCCGATTGTGGAGAGAAAAATTCCGCTCTTTGCGGACGAATACGTAGACCCCGCTTTCGGTACGGGCGCGGTAAAGGTTACGCCCGCCCACGACCCCAACGACTTTGAAATGGGACTTCGCCATAATCTCGAAGAAGTCGTGGTTATCGAAAACGACGGCAAAATGGGCGAAGGCGCGGGAAAATACGCAGGGCTTGACCGTTACGAGTGCCGCAAAAAACTGGTGAAAGAGCTTGAAGAAATCGGCGTACTCGTAAGCACGGAAGAACACGAACACGCGGTCGGTCACTGCTCGCGTTGCAATACCACAATAGAGCCGCTTGTGTCCAAACAGTGGTTCGTAAATATGGAATCTTTAGCAAAACCCGCTATGGAGGCGGTGAAGGACGGCAGAATTAAATTTGTGCCGGATAGATTTACTAAAATTTATTTGAATTGGCTTGAAAACATTCGCGATTGGTGCATTTCGCGTCAGCTTTGGTGGGGTCACAGAATCCCCGCTTGGTACTGCGCGGACTGCGGCGAAACTTCCGTTTCGAGGGTGGATATAGACAAATGCCCAAAATGCGGAAGCAAAAACATTACGCAGGACGAGGACGTGCTTGACACTTGGTTCAGCTCCGGGCTTTGGCCGTTTTCCACTATGGGCTGGCCAAACGAAACGAAAGAGCTTGAAAAATTTTATCCCACCAGCGTGCTTGTCACGGGCTACGATATTATTTTCTTCTGGGTTGCGCGAATGGTGATGATGGGGTTAAAATTCGGAAAAGACGTTCCCTTCCGTCACGTCTTTATTCACGGCTTGGTGCGGGATGCGGAAGGCAGAAAGATGAGCAAGTCGCTCGGAAACGGCATAGACCCCGTTGAAGTCGTGGACAAATACGGCGCAGACACTTTGCGCTTTATGCTTATTACGGGCAACACTCCCGGAAACGATATGCGTTTCTATTGGGAAAGGGTGGAGTCCGCGAGAAACTTTGCCAATAAGATATGGAACGCGTCACGCTATCTTTTGATGAATTTAGCGGAAAAGGAAAGCGATTTTAAACCCGAAGAAAGCGATTATACACTTGCGGATAGGTGGATACTCTCCCGCTTTAGCGTCGTGACGAAAGAAGTTACCGAAAATCTTGAAAAGTTTGAACTTGGCGAGGCGGCGCGGCAGATTTACGAATTTTTGTGGAGCGAATTTTGCGATTGGTACATTGAGCTTACAAAGGCGAGATTATACGACAAAGAGCATAACCGCCCGCGTCAAACCGCGCTCTATGTGTTGGGATATGTTTTGGAAGGCACTTTAAGACTACTTCACCCTTTTATGCCGTTTATTACCGAAGAAATATGGCAGAAATTACCTCACGAAGGAAATACCATTATGCTTTCACCGTGGCCAAAGAAGGGCGAAGTCGATGAAACGGCGATAGAAGAAATGTCCGTCATTATGGACGCGATTAAGACCGTCAGAAATTTAAGAGCCGAAGTAGGCGCGACGCCCGGCAAAAAGAGCGAGGTTATACTTTCTTTCAGCGACGAAAAATTAAAAAATCTTTTCAGCGCGCACAAGGATTATTTGACGCAATTAGCTTCGGCTGAACCCGTAACGTTTGCGGAAAACGCGCCTGAAAACGCGCTCACCGCGGCTCTTGCGGGCGTTACCGTCTATTTGCCGCTTTCGGGGCTTATCGACATTGAAAAGGAAAAGGCTCGTCTGTCGAAGGAACTTGACGGCATAAAATCCGATATTAAACGCGCAGAGGGCAAGTTAAACAATAAAAACTTCACCGAAAAAGCTCCCGCGAGCGTGGTTGAAAACGAAAGAACTAAACTTGCCGAATTAAAGGAAAAGGAAACGGCGACGGCAGAACGGCTTGCGGCGTTGGAGAAGATGAAATGAACTACGACGAAGCGTTAAAATATCTTCAAAGTCTTGAAGTTTTCGGCGTGCGTTTGGGGCTTCAAAGAATTGAGGAACTTTTAAGGCGGCTTGATAATCCCGAAAAAAAATATAAAACAATTCACATCACGGGCACAAACGGCAAAGGCTCCGCGGCGCATTTTGTCGCAAACGCCCTTACCGCTTGCGGAATAAAGACCGCGCTCTATACTTCGCCGCATCTTTCCCGTTACGAAGAACGCATAACCATAGACGGCAAACTCATTTCAAAGGAAGAATTTGCGGAAACTATCTCAAAAGTAAAATCCGTTATTGAAGAAATGCTAAAGAGTGGGACTGAATGTCCCACTCAATTTGAAGTTTTGACGGCGGTCGCGTTTTTGTATTTCGCGGAGCAAAAGGTTGAATACGCCGTTATAGAAGTGGGGCTTGGCGGTCTGCTTGATTCAACGAATGTGATAATCCCCGAGATTTCCGTCATAACGAACGTAACTTTAGAACACGCGGATAAATGCGGCGGCACGCTGCAAGGAGTCGCGGAGCATAAGGCGGGGATTATCAAGGAAAATATCCCCGTCGTAACGGGGGCAAAAGGCGAGCCGCTTAACATCATAAAAAGAGTCGCGAAGGAAAAAAATTCGGATATTTTCGTTTTGGACGAGGATTTTTTCGTAAAAAGAAAGGGCGAAAGTCTGAACTTTAAAAACGCGGACGAAGAAATAGATTATACCCTCGCGATGAAAGCGTTGTATCAAGCGGAAAACAGCGCGGTGGCTTGGGAGGCTCTTTTTGTTTTGGCGAAGAAAGATTATCGCATCAAAAAAGATGTTGCGGTAAAAGCCATAGAAAATACAGTACACGCGGGAAGATTTGAGCAAATAGGAAATATAATCCTAGACGGAGCGCATAATCCCGCGGGAATAGCGGCGTTACGTGAAACTTTGGACGCTTTATATAGCGCAGAAAAGAGAATATTTTTGCTCGGTATGCTGAAGGATAAAGCGGTAGAAGAAATGCTCTCTATTCTTATAAGAGAAGACGATGAAGTTATAGTGACAAAGCCAGTTTCCAATCGCGCTATGAGTGAAGACGAATTATTCGCCCTTGCGAAAAAGTATACGGATAACGTCGTTATAGCAAAAAGTATTGAGGACGGTATAAATATTTTGCGTAAAAGCGACGGAATAAGGATTATAGCAGGCTCGCTCTATTTAATAGGCGCGGCGCGGGAAAGACTGATTGATAACGAAAATATGAAAAGATAAATAAGCAATAAAAAAGGATTATGAAAACCAAAATCAGTTTTCATAATCCTTATTTTTTTATTTGGGAAATTTTCTTCTCAAATATTGCAAAGTTTGCGGAGGAACAAGTTTCTTTAGTTTTTCAAACTCTTTCGCCTTCGCAAGTCGGCGAACTTCCGACGCGCTTACCGGCTCTCCTTTAAACTTCATTCTTGGGATTTCAAAAAATTTAATGCCGTACTGCGGCAAGAGCCGCGCCATACTTTCGTTATATTGCCGCGTCACGTTGTCAAAGGGTTCTTCTCCCGCAAAGCGCATACTTATGCCAAGACATGGCGCGATTTCCTTTGCAAACATTGTGACGTCAAGCGAAGTGTCGATTTTTCGCTCCTGCAGGCTTTCTTTATTGAAATATTCCTCAAAAGTGCGAGCGGAGATGATAAATTCGCCGCTTGGAATAACGGTGACGCGCTTTAGGTCGGCAAGATTTTTTCTGACGAGTTCTATTCGGTCTGCAAAAGGGAATACGGATTTATCTTCCTCCACAACAAAGACGATAAGACGCTCGCAGTATTTTAACGCCTGCTCCACAAGATAACGGTGCCCGTTCGTGAAGGGGTTGCAATTCATCACAATGGAGCCGATTTTAGGGCGAAGGGTTTGATTATAGAAGGTTTGTAATTTTCCCTTGTATTCGCGAAGCTCTTCGTCCTCATCTTCGTTTTGGCTTTGGTTTATATGAATTGGAACGCCAACATCTGTGGGCAAATCTTTTTCAAAGAAATCGTTATTTTTGAGAAATTCAAAGATACCGTCGGCTATCATTCGGTTGCCGCTTTGGGTGAAATGACCATCGGTAAAGATTTCACCATAATTATGCGGACGGACAGACATCAACGATAGATTGCAATGAGGGATACCCCAAACTGTCCCACTATAAAAAAATACAACATCTCCTTTTTTTAGGGGAAGATTACGAAGGGTAGATAGGTCGCGGCTTAAATCATCTCCAGTAAAAGAGTAATTGTAAATAATGATACCTTTCTTTTTTTCTCGTTCGTTTAATTTTTGTTGCAATAAAGATTCAAAGGTATTGGAATCTGTTGCGCCCCATCCGTAAAAATACGACGGGCCGATAAAGAAAAAAGTGCGTTTGCTATTTTTGGGTTGATTAGTCGTGACTCTTATTCCTTCTCTCGTGTTTACTGCATTGTTGGAATAATCCACATAATGATGTGTTCCGTCTATATCAACGTAGGAAGGCGGTATATCAAAAGCATCATAGAAGTCTTGAAAGGAAGGATAATCTTTGCAAAAAGGAAAAATTTTTGATTCATAGACTGTTTTCATATAAAACATATCGGTATGTTTAGGATTAAATGTTTTAATGGATTCCTCTCCTATAGCTACATTGTGTTCGTGCTCTGTAACATCAAGATTATACTTTGGCGGTTTTCTCGGCACACTCAATGTGCATAATTGAACGTCGGGCATCTTTTTTACAAATGTAAGCAATGCTTTTTCCGCAGGATTATTTCTATGAGCACTTTTCCCCATATCATAGGTATCATAAGAGAAGGCGTCTACAACTCTATCCTCTTTTTTATCAAACACAAAGAAATTAAATCCTCTGCCGCCTGTGCCATAATTTGCTCCGTCAATTAAGACCATAGCGCCGCAGCCAATGCCGTGTTGGTAATTGAATCCCGCGCTATAGATGGTAAGGTCGTGCGTATTTAATTTTCCGTTGATAACCAAAGGCTTTTCCAAATCTTCGGAAACTTTCTCCGCAGCTATTTTTCCGCAGTCAATGACGGCTATATAAGGCTGGCGATATCTATGGAGCATATTTACTTTGAGCCCCAAGTCCATCATAGCTTCTGCGCACTCCAGAGTAAAATATTCGGCGGCTCCCGTATCTGCAACCGTAATGATGACAACGTATTTTGGGAGAACTTTCTTTAAAAGACGAAGATAATTTAAAAGATCTCGCTCGCTTTTTAATGCTTTTTCAAGCGTGTCGCCCGTAGAGGGGCTCTCTTCTCTGGGGGGGGGGTAATGGTTTCTTTCATAATTTTATTCCTTTCAAGAATGAATTTTTGCCACCTGCAGTTGATTTATTATAGTTTATTGTTTGCGACTTTGTCAAATTTTCCGCTATACAAGAAAGTAAAAAAAGGGGCTGTGAAAAAACTTCTTTCTCTTTCTTTTCTCTTTTCTTGAAAGAAAAAGAGAAAGAAAAGAGAAAAAGAACTTTAATATGTGTTCGCTTATAAAAATAAAGTTTTACGCTAAATAATAAAACGCCGGCAAAATCTCGCCGGCGTTTTATCTTGTTCTGTAACTTTTTAGTTTTTTCGCAGCCCCCTTTTTTACGCTTTATGTTTTGTAAAAACTCTGTCAATGCCATATCCAACAACAACGTATAATCCAAATATCCCGAGTAAAATCGACAGAAACGCCGCAAAGGGAAGATTTGTAGCCTGCGTTGCGAAAATATGTTTCATAAGCAAGCGGTCGCCTACGCGGTCTAAAAACGAGCCGTATATTCCCAAAATAACAAGCGTTATTGAAAACGCGTAAGCCGCTACGCGCGCTTTCGCCGAATTTTTGTCTATCGTGAGAAAGTTTAAGAGCCTCAGCCATAAGCCTTTTATATGCAGCCCCAAGTGAACGCCCATAAGAATTATTATTAAATACGGCAGAGATACGTGAAGCTGATGCGCTGTTATGTTTCGCGCCAACTCTATACCTACCAAGCCTTTGAAGATATAATTGGATATGAAAACGCCCGTAATCATAACCGCAACTATTGAAATTACAAGCATAAAATTTATGAATACGGAAATACTGCGGTTTATCGTCCATTTGCCGCCGTTCAGCGAGAAAATCCACTTGCGATTTAGATACAAATGGCAAAAAACCGCGACAAACCACAATATTCCCAAAACTTCGTGAAGAATTTTAGGCAGGAAATGAAAACTCACAGTGAGAATGAACAGGAGAAGCATCGTAATATTTAAAAAATTGCGTCTCATTTGTCAAGTCCCAAACTTTTCCACCAAGATTTGATCTCATCGGCAGACGCGCTAGGGCTGAAGAGTTTGCCCCCTTTCCAATCCGCCGAACCCTTGGAGAGGGATTTTAAATAGTCCGCGCTGGAGCCTATGTCGCTGCCGCCGGACGTGCAAATGGCGACTATGGTTTTTCCCGAAAAGTCGTAGCTTTCAACAAATGTTTCGAGAATACGCGGAGCTTTACCCCACCAAATAGGATACGCTAGCACGATTTTGTCGTAAGAGGCGATATTTGCGTTTTTATCCTTCAATGCGGGGCGAGCCTTTGTATCTCTGTTTTCTTTAGATGAACGGGAATTATCGTCGTTATAATTTAAATCTTCTTTGGTATAGGGTTTTTCGGGGGCGATTTCGTAAATATCCGCGCCAATGGCTTTAGCGGCAGTTTCCGCCAATGTTTTGGTATTGCCCGTGCAGGAAAAATAGGCGACCAAAGTTTTGCTGTTCGTCTGCGTTTTATTATCTTTTACCGCAGATTTCTCACTGCCGGATTTAGGCGCGGTGTTTCCCGCCTCCGTTCCTCCGCAGGCGGCAAAGGTCAAAGTCATAAGTACGGACATAAAAAGTATGCCAAGTTTACGCATTAAAAACATCTCCTTTACAAATTCGCGCCGATTTTTTGCGCCATATCTCCAAATTCCGAACGCTCCACCAATGAACGAGAGCCGCAGCCTATGCCCCAAACTTGACCTGCGTCTTGCCATTCCATATAGCGAACAAGCGTGTTGTAGTGCGCGGATAATGCTTCCATTGTCCAGTCCGCGCTGTTGTACGCGGTCGCTATTATTATGGACTTCTTGTTGTGCAGTTTCCCCGTGCGGGAATAAAATCTGTCAACAATGGTTTTAAGTTGCGCCGACATACCGTAATAATAGAGCGGCGTTACGAGTACGAGCAAATCTGCCTCAAGCATTTTCGGCATTAACTTTTGCTCAATAGCGTCGTTCCATACGCAAGGACCGTCCATACCGCATTTGTCGCAACCGCTGCAGGGATGCGTTTCCTCTTTTGCCGCGTCAAAGACGAACACATCGTGCCCTGCGCTCTTTGCCCCTTCGGTAAAGCGGCTTGATAAATATTTAGAGGTGGACTCGCTGTCTGAATGCGGACTGCTGTTTATCACTACGATTTTCATATTTTTGCCTCCTGATACGCTTCCTTTTTCGGGCGCTGCGGACGCCGCGTTTTTCTTATCGCCCCCGATAGCCGCAAGACCGCAGCCGGAGAGGAAAAGAGTAAACGCGCCCATACCGCTGATTTTCAAAAACTCTCGTCTGTTCATTTTTTTATTCCTTAACTCCCAAAATCCTTTTTAAAAAACTAAAACCAATCTCATATACGGAATGATAGACAAAATCGACTCCCGCCTCATCCATAGCCTTTTTTTGTTTATCGCTGACAATAGCGTAGGGATAAATCCCGTATATAAACGGAAAATAAGCGTATAAAAATTCTTGCTTATCCTTTTCGCTCATATCGGGGCAAAATTTATCAAGGCAATTTTTTACCGCTTTTATAGAACTGCCGTAAGCCTTTTTAAATTCCACAAGATTTTCGTGACGGCTGTTTTCCTCCATATCGAAATGGTTCATAGACAGGAGTTTTAAAAGCCGCCCCCTGTTTTCAAGCGAACGAGCCAAAGCGTCTGCAAGTTCTTCTCTTGAGAGACTCGCTTTACTCTTTTGAATCTCGTTAAGCTCTTTCACCCAAAGTTCGTATTCTCTTTGCATCAACGCGAGAAATATTTCTTCTTTGGTATCAAAATAGTTGTAAATAGAGGTACGGTTAAAAGAGGTGACTTTCCCGATTTCTTTAAGCGTAATCTCCTTAAAACTCATAGTTTCGTAAAGTTTGGCGCAAGCGTCTATAATTTCTTCCCGTCTTGCCAGCAAAAATTCTTCCGTAACTTTTGGCATACAGTCCTCCTTTTATTTTTCCGCATAAACTTCTTTAGCCATACGGAAAGCCGCCCACGCTTTGGGCCATCCGGCGTAAAAACCGAGTTGAGTGATAGCCTCCGCCATTTCTTCTTTAGTCACGCCGTTTGTTTTGGCGGTCTCTATATGGTATTTTAAGGAACTGTCGATAATACCGCTTGCAACTAACGCGGAGATCGTAATAAGGCTTCTGTCGTGAAGCGAAAGTATATCGTTTCTCGACCAAACCTCGCCGAATAAAATATCGTCGTTATAGCGCGCAAAATCAGGAGCAAAATCCCCCAACGCGTCTCTTCCCGCAGTTTGAACAATCTTTTTTGCCACTTTCTTTTCTCCTCCTTGACTTTCAGCCATTACAGGCGTTATGCCCGATACCAAAATCGCCGCGCCGCATAACGCCGCGATTATTTTCTTTCCGAACAGTTTCACAATATGTCCCCCTTCTTATTTTTTAATAACTAACTTCGTGTCATTTATAATACAAGAAAAACGACAGGTTGTCAATATATTTTTTTTGAATTGTCAAAAATAAGAGAGAGTAATATTGTTCGCTATAAACTCAACAGTCTTTCTTTCAACAACGCCGCCGCTTTTGAAAATATTTGTCCTTGTTTCCATACAAAATAAATGCGACATACGCAGGGCGGGGAGAGAGGTTTAAAAACCAAGTTGCTTTTTTCAGAAATATTTAAAATCCCTTCAAGACTTAAAAGATAGCCTACGCCCGCTTCCGCCATAAGCGATGCGTTGTATATAAGCGTATATGTGGCGACAATATTCAGTTCGTCTTCTTTTTTGCCGAACCAACCCTTAAGTTCTTTGTTTGACAGAGCTTGTTGCGATACTATAAGAGGCAGCTCGTACAGGTCTTCGGCGCGTATATTTTCGCGCGAAGCAAGCGGACTGTCTTTTTTCATAAATACTCCCCAAATATCTTTATGTTTGATTTCTATATACGGATAATGTTGCGGCGGCTCCGGCTGCACCAATACTCCAAAATCAAGCGTACCTTTTTCAAGCCCCTCTTTTACTCCGCTGTCGTTCATACTGTATAAATTCGCGCAAATTTTGGGATATTCTTGCATTAGTTCGTGCAGCGCGTTTGCAACAATACGCATACCCGCCGTTTCGCCGCAACCTATACGAATGTTGCCTCCAACGTTGTTTTTGCTGCTCGATATTTCCTCGACTGTTTTTTCCATAAGCTCGCATATTTCTTCGGCGCGTTTTTTCAAAAGATAGCCTTCTTCTGTCAGCGTTGTGTTTCGTTTGCTTCGCTTTAAAAGTTTTACGCCCAATTCGTCCTCCAAATCCATTATTTGGCGAGAAAGAGCCGGCTGAGATATATTCGCTTCTTCTGCGGCGCGGGTTATATTTCCCGTTTTCGCCACCGCCAAAAAATATTTTAAAACGCGAAATTCCATAATAGTCACTTCCTTTTTTTGCATTTTAACAGTTTTTATTATGCAATTCAATTATGATTATCCATAAAATATATGTATTTGTAATTTTAAAGATTTTTTTATACAATAAACCAAAAGGAAAGGACGGACGGCGTATGAAGGTCAGCAAAACTCTTTTGACGTATATTTTGGCGGTCGGGGTGTTTGGAATACTTAATACGGAAATGGGATTTATCGGGATATTGCCGTATATCGCTGAAAAATATGACGTAACTATCGTTCGCGCGGGGCTTTTAATAAGTTTATTCGCGCTTGGCGTGGCGTTTGCGGGGCCTACTATGCCGCTGTTTTGCTCAAAATTCAATCGCAAATATGTTATGCTCTTCGTGCTTGGGCTTTTTACCGTGTGCAATTTAATTTCCGTATTCGCCGAAAACTTCAACGTGCTATTGGCGGCTCGCGTACTTCCCGCGCTGTTTCATCCCGTATATTGTTCTATGGCGTTTACCGTCGCCACAATGCTAGAAGCGCCGGGACAAGCCGCGAAAGGCGCGGCAAAAATCAACGTGGGCGTTTCGGCGGGTATGGTGGCCGGCGTCCCGATCAGCAATTTTTTGGCGGAACAAATTTCTCTTTCGGCTTCGATGTGGTTTTTTGCGGCGGCGACTGCGGCGATGTTTGTGGCGACTCTGTTCGTCGTTCCCTCTATGCCAGTGAAAGAAAAAATCACTTACGGAAGTCAGCTTGCCGTTTTAAAAAAGCCTGCGCTTTGGCTTTCTATTATCGCCGTGATATTCTTGAACGGCTCAATCTTTGGCGTATTCAACTACGCGGCGGACTATCTTGCGAGCGTTTCCGGATTTGCGCCCGCGCTCGTCAGCGTTATGCTGTTTATATACGGTATGTGCAATATTTTTGGCAGTATGCTTGCGGGTAATTTATTGACTTCGCGTCCGCTCTCAACAATAAAAATTTTCCCCTTTGCCGTCGCTCTCGTTTATTTGTCGCTCTTTTCTGGAGGCAACGCGCAGGTTTTTATCGCCGTCTTGATTATAGTATGGGGAATTTTAGGCGGCATAAACGCCAATATAAATCAATTTTGGATTTCGCGTTCCGCGCTCGAAGCTCCCGATTTTGCCAACGGCTTATTTTTGACGGCGGCAAATTTAGGCTGCGTTTTGGGTACTTTGATAGGCGGCGTGTTTATCGACAATTTCGGTATGGCGCAAGTGGTTTTTAGCGGTCTGTTGTTTAGTATTGTCGCGGCGGTCGTATTTTTTATACAGTGCCGCCGCCCTTCGACTAATCCTATAGGAAATTTATAAAAAGGTAGGTTTTGAATTATGAAATTGGGAAAGAAAACAGCGTTTGTTTTGGCGGCTATGTTGACGGGCAGCGTGATGATTGGAGGGGTGCAATCCGCAAGCGCGGCATCGGCTCGGTCATTGGTTTCTTATATGAAAAATTCTTCCATAAACGAACTCAATAACGATACCCGCGTATTTCGCATAGATAAGAGCATTGAGGTAAAAAACGCGCGTTTTAAAAATCGTTACGGATTTGAGGTCGCCGCGCATTTATATTTGCCTAAAAATTTTAACGCGGATAAAAAATATAAGGCGGTTGTGATAACGGGGCCTTTTGGCGCGGTAAAAGAACAAGCGTCCGGATTGTACGCGCAGGAGATGGCGAAAATGGGATTTGTCGCCGTTGCTTTTGATCCGTCTATGACCGGCGAATCCGGCGGCGAGCGCAGAAATATGGGGTCGCCTGAAATTTTTACGGAGGATTATCACGCCGCGGTTGATTTTGTGACAAATCTCAAATTCGTTAATCCAAAACAAATCGGAGCTATAGGTATATGCGGCTTATCCGGCATGGCGATTACGGCGGCGGCAAGCGACAGCCGCATAAAAGCCGTTGCTACTTCGGCTATGTACGATATGAGCGAAAGCATAAGCGACCATTACGACGGCGCGTATTATACTCCCGAACAGAGGAAAATTGTTTTGAAGCATCTGGCAAAAATGCGCGACGAAGAAGCCAAAACGGGAAAATCAATAAGAGGAGCGCACGAACTTGGAGTTTCTGCAAACGGCGGCGTGGAAACTTTCGACAAAATGTTCCCCGACAATTTGCCTGCGGACGCTAACCCCGTGATAAAAGATTTTTACAATTATTACGTAAAACGCGCTTATCACCCGCGAGCAATCAATTCCAATACCTCGGCGTGGGATTCTACAACGCCTTACGGATTTTTTGATTTCAAATTGATGGATAATATAGACGAACTTTACGATACGCCCGTCCTTCTTATTACCGGTACGGCGGCTCATTCCAAATATTTTTCCGACAATGTATACGCAAAAATAAAGGGACAAAAAGAAGAAATTGCGGTACCTAATGCGACGCACGTAGATCTTTACGATCAAAAGGATAAAATTCCGTTTGACAGACTCGCAAAGTTTTTTGATGAAAATTTAAAATAATACGGCAGAAACGCCGCAAAAGCAGAAAATGTTTTTGCGGCGTTGTTTTATTTAAAAGGTTGCGGATTTTAAATAAAACAACAAAAATTGCAGGAATATTAAAATAAAAGTCGAAGTAAAAAAATCGTAAGGAAATATCGCAGAAAAGGGGGCGACGCTATGAAATTTTCCGATTTTGATTTTGATAAATATTTTGATTTTGATAAATTTAAAAGAAATGATTTCAATTTTGACAATTTTGATTTTAAATTAAATTTAAAATACGTAGCCGCCACCCTTGGAGTTTTTTTTATAATTTTAGGCTCTGCGGGATTTTATGTTTTTCGCGAAGGAAATATAATTGAAAGAAGCGACGTTTTTATAAAGGTAGAAGTCGCGTCGGGTATGAGGGCAAAAGACATAGGCGCGCTTTTGGAGGAAAAAGGCGTTATAGGAAACAGCAATCGTTTTTGGATTATGGCTAAACTTCGCGGCGACGAAAAACGGTTTATGGCGGGAAAATACAATTTCCACGCCGGTATGAAAACAGAGGCGGTTTTGAATAAACTGCTCGTGGGCGAGGTGTCGGAGAAAAAATTTGTCATTCCCGAAGGTTTTACGGTGAAAGATATTGCCAAACGGTTGAATGAAGAAGGAATCGCAAGCGAAGAAGTTTTTTTGGAAAAAGCGAAGTATTTCAGACCCTTTGATTATATCGAAAAGAATGACGAAGCGTATTTTACGGCAGAAGGATTCCTTTTCCCCGATACTTACAATATAAGCGCGGAAGCGACGGAAGAAGATATTCTGTCTTTAATGGCGAATACCTTTGACAAAAAACTCACGGAAGAAATGAGAGAACGCGCAAAAAATACGCATCTTTCGATTTACGAACTCGTAACGCTTGCGTCCTTGGTGGAAAAAGAGGCGCGGTTTAAGGAAGACCAGCCCATTATAGCGCAGGTTTTCTTTAAACGCCTTAAAATAGGTATGCCCCTGCAATCGGACGCAACCCTTCAATATTTGATGGACGCGCCGAAAGAAGACGTCGCCATAAGCGACACAAAAATCGATTCGCCGTACAACACGTATCAATATATGGGACTTCCTCCGGGACCCGTGGCTAACCCGGGAATTGACGCGATAAACGCAGTGCTTTATCCCGCCGATACGGATTATCTTTATTTTGTGGCGGATAGGGACGGACACAATCATTATACGTATTCCTATTCTTCGCATTTAGACAAGGTTAGCGAGGTGCGTTGATGAAAAAAGTCGAACTCCTTTCGCCCGCGGGAAGTTTGGAGAAGTTAAAGACGGCGATTATTTACGGCGCGGATGCTGTGTATATGGGCGGGAACGCGTTTTCGCTTCGCGCCCTCGGAAAAAATTTTACCGCAGACGAAATGAAAGAGGGCGTCGCGTTTGCCCACAGTCGAGGGAAAAAAGCGTATGTTACCGTAAATATCTACCCTCATAACGAAGATTTAAACGGTTTAGCGGATTATTTGAAGTTTTTGGAAGAAATAAAAGCGGACGCGATTTTGGTTTCCGATTTGGGTATATTTTATGAGGCGAAAAAAATTGCGCCGAAACTTCCCGTTCATATAAGCACGCAAGCAAATATTACAAATTACGCGGCGGCAAACGCTTGGGGCGATATGGGCGCAGAGCGAGTTGTATTGGCGCGCGAACTTTCGCTTAACGAGATAAAAGAAATTCGCGAAAAAACGAATATTGCGCTTGAAATCTTCGTGCATGGCGCGATGTGCGTTTCTATGTCGGGGCGTTGCCTTATCAGCAGTTACTTAACGGGGCGGGATTCCAACCGCGGAAATTGCGCCCAACCATGCAGGTGGAATTACGAGCTTGTTGAAAAAAACTCTTCCTGCGAAAGTTTCCCAGTAACGGAGGACGAAAGGGGAACTTATTTTTTCAACTCAAAGGATTTATGTTTGCTTCCATACATAAAGGAAGTAATCGAAAGCGGCGCGGCAAGCCTTAAAATCGAAGGGCGAATGAAGAGCGCAAACTATGTAGCGACCGTTACACGCGCGTACAGAAAAGCTATAGACGCGTATTATGAAAACCCCGAAAATTTTACCGTCAAAGACGAGTGGCTGAAAGAAGTTGAAAAAGTTTCTCATCGCCCGTATTGGAGCGGATTTTTTAAGGGCGACGGAAAAACGGGCGGAGAGATTTATACGACGTCTTCATACGAGCAAAGCGCGGAGTTTTTAGGGGTTGCGCTCTCGTACGACACAGAAACCAAAAGAGCGACGATAGAGCAACGCGGGCGGCTTCTTGAGGGTGAAACGGTAGAGATTATGCAGCCAAAGGGAGAAATTTTTTCCTGCGCGGCGAAGGATTTACGAAACGCAGACGGCGAACAGATAGAAAATACGCCGCATCCGAAGGAGATTTTTTCGTTTTACTCGGAAAGAGAGATTGAGGAGTATTCGATAATAAGAAGATTAAAATAAAATATGGAGAAAGGGCGATTTCCATGTGTTAGAGCCATTTTTAAAATTATTGTCACATATCCATATTATTATTTTTTATTAAAGTTTTCTTTCTCTCTTTTCTTCTTTGTTACTTTTTAGAATTTATTATCGGTTTACCGATTAGAAATTCTTATGCTCTTGAGTGCTTCTTTTCTCTCTTTCTTTTATAAAAGAAAGAGAGAAAAGAAGAAAGTAAAGACAATAAAAAACAGAGGTGGAAAATTGAAAAAAATATTGGTAGTAAACGGGCCTAATCTGAATTTATTGGGAAAGCGCGAGCCTGAGATTTATGGGGCGACGACTTTAGACGATATTGAAGCGCGAATGAGAAAGAGATGCGAAAAAGCGTCGGTTGAAATGGATTTTTTCCAATCAAATCACGAAGGGGCGATAGTGGATAAAATTCAAGAGGCGGACGGCAAATATAATTTTATTATAATAAACGCGGCGGCGTACACTCATACAAGCGTCGCCATAAGGGACGCGCTTTCAGCTATCAGCGTTCCCGCTATAGAAATTCATTTATCGAACGTTTATAAACGTGAAAGTTTTCGTCATAAATCTATGCTTACCCCTGTTGTGATGGGCGAAGTGTTGGGACTTGGCGTTGAAAGTTATATGGCGGCATTAGAGGGCGCGCTTTTAAAAATGGGGGTAGAGTATTGACAAAAACAAGAATTTCGGCTTTAATGTCGCTTGTTAATGAAAATAAACTCTCCGCTATGCTTGTGTCTAAAGAAGAAAACGTAAGATATTTAAGCGGATTTTCGGGAGACAGCGCGACTCTTATAATTACGCCCGAAAAAAAAATTCTCGTGACGGACGGAAGATATACGGAGCAAGCGGGAGCAGAGGCGAAGGATTTTGAGATAATAGAGCAGACGGAAGGCTTATGGCGAAAGACTGCCGAAACGATTTTATCCCTTAAAATAAAAAAAATCGGCTTTGAGGGCAAGCATTTAACTTACGCGGTGCACGCGGCGTTAAAAAAACTTTTGCCGAAAGTCGAACTCGTCCATATTTCCCTTGAAAATTTTCGGGAAGTAAAAGACGAAGAAGAAATTTCGCTTATACAAAAGGCGTGCGATATAGCGGATTTTGCTTTTGAGGAAGTATTGAAATTCATAAGACCCGGGTTAAAAGAATTTGAGGTCGCGGCGTTTTTGGAAAACGCTATGCGAAACAAGGGCTCGGAAAAAGCCGCGTTTGATACGATAGTGGCGTCCGGAGTGAGGGGAAGTTTGCCTCACGGAATTTCAACCGAAAAGTTGATTATTTCGGGAGAATTTGTTACAATGGATTTCGGCGCGACTTATAAAGGTTACGCGTCCGATATAACAAGAACGGTGGCGGTAGGCAAGGCGACGGAAGAAATGCGAAACGTATACGGCGCAGTTTTAAAGGCGCAGGAAAGCGTTTTGCCAAAAATAAAAACGGGCGTGTCCGGGGTGGAATTAGACGCGTTCGCAAGAAAAGTTTTGGGCGAGTACGAAAAATATTTTGCCCATAGCCTAGGTCACGGCGTAGGTCTTGAAATTCACGAAGAACCGCGCCTGTCTAAAAAAAGCAAATGCTTGAGCCTAAAGAAAAATATGATAGTGACCGACGAGCCGGGAGTGTATATAGAAGGCAAATTCGGCGTAAGAATAGAGGACACCGTGCTCGTAACGGATAATGGCGGCGTAAGACTTACGAAGTCCGATAAGAAGTTAGTCGAATTGTAAAAAATTTTTATAATAAAGTTTTTTCTCTCTCTTTTTCTTTGCTACTTTCTTTTTCTCTCTCTTTTTTACAAAAAAGAGAGAGAAAAAGAAAGTAGATAAAAACAAAAATTTTGGAGGTAACAATATGATATCGAGTACAGATTTTAGGACGGGGCTAACTATCGAGATAGACGGCAACGCTTGGCAGATAGTGGACTTTCAGCACGTAAAACCGGGGAAAGGCGCGGCTTTTGTCAGAACGAAGATAAAGAATGTGGAGACAGGTGCTGTTGTTGAAAGAACGTTTAACCCGAACGAAAAAATGCCCGCGGCGCATCTTGACACGAGAACTATGCAGTATCTTTACGAATCCGACGGGGCGTATACCTTTATGGATTCCGAAAGTTATGAGCAGACGGAACTTACCAAAGACCAACTTGGCGACGCGCTAAATTATTTAATGGAGAACATGGAAGTAAATATTCAATCCTTTAAGGGACGCATTATCGGAATATCGCTTCCGAATTCTGTGAATTTAAAAGTAACCGAATGCGAGCCGAGCGTAAAGGGAAATACGGCGACGGGCGCGACAAAGATGGCGACGCTGGAGACCGGCTACGAAGTAAGAGTGCCGCTCTTTATAAACGAGGGCGACGTATTAAGAATTGATACTCGCACGGGAAATTATATCGAACGCGCGTAAGAGAAAATGCTGCGGAAAAGTTTGTTTTTCCGCAGCATTTTTATAATTCGCTTATTTGAAATGTTCCGCTTTATATTTTTCAAAAACATCTTTAAAGAGCTTGTTATTATTGGGATAAGAATCGACAAAACGCTTTTCTAAAAAATCAATATCGGATTTTTCAATCGGAGATATTTTTTCAAAAACTCTAAACGTTACTTGCGTATCTTTATACGGGGAGAGTTTGTAATTCTTGATTTCTTTGAAATGTCTTGAGATTTTGTTATCTCCTGTCATTGTTTCGTAGAGATAAACTATGTCGCGCTGATATTCCGGGAGAAGGTGAATTTGCACAGGATCTACGAGAGCGATAATATCCGCGTCGAAAAAGTCCGCCGAAAATCCGTCGCGAAGATCTATATCGGGAGTCCAAAGCAAATTCGGCATAGCGTTAAATTGTTCCGGCATATTTATTTTTTGAAGTGTGCCGCTGTTATAGGGACCACTGCTTGATATAAAGTAAATTTTACCGTTTTTTTCTTTTGATAGATTGTTTAAATCGGCAACTATATCTTTTAAATCGTCAATATCGCCTCTGATATCGATTGTATTTACCGGACCAAAACATTTTGGTAAAAATCCCCATTGAGCGTTGAAAAAATTTATCGTCAATAAAATTATTATCGCTATGCCTATTTTTGGTCGGGTTTTTAAAATATAAGCGACGAAAAGAGCGATAGCAAGTATAATCGGAAGCAGCGCTATGTATTGATGTTGTTGCCCCATAACCTGTATACGACAGAAGGCAAATACCGAGACTGCAATCCATATTGCGGAAAAGGCGGCAAATTTTCCGTATGATTTATTTTTTAAGGCGAAAATAATGGAAATTATATAAATTCCGTAAGGGAGGATTCCGATGAATACAATATGGCTAAAAATTCGTTCAAAATAATCTTGCCCTAAAGTATACGCGACGTAAGCGGTTTTTAAATCGAAAAACAGGGCGTGCTGCAAAAAGTGGTTGAAGAAAAAATAAAGAATTGCAAAACAAACGACGAACATATAGAGATATTTTTTTACAAGCGTTGCAAATTTTTCTTTGAAGCGCCCTTTTGTAACGGAGGAATATATTATATACGCAGCGTATCCCGCAAAACAACCGAGTACCATATAGGCCGCCGTTCTTGTTTGAATAACAGAGATGTCCGCTAAAAGCGCCGCCGGCGTAATTTTTTGAAGGTCGATTTTTTCCGTTGACGAAGATAGCAGCAAAAGGCTTATAAGCGCGCCGGAAAGCAACATAGGAGCGTGATCGTAACCATTGATGAAAGGAAATTCAAAAGACGGGATAAGGAGCATAATAAAAAGAATTGTAGCGGCGGAAAGATCGACATTAAATTGTTTCAAAATTTTTTTTGCGCCGCAAGAAGTTATTAAAACCGCGGGGAGAGCGAAAAAAAACCAAACGCTTAAAGCGTATGCGGCGTAACTTTTACCGAAAACAAGCATAGGAAAAACAAGGAGAGTGGGCGTGAATTTGTTGTAATCGTCATAATCTATCGAACGCAAAAGCTCTTTTAAACCGTCCGAGGGGCTGTTTAAAAATAACTCGCGCGAATAAAGCGAAGCTTCCCAATATGTGACAGAATCCCAAACCCTGACGGTTTCTGCCGAAAACACTTCAAAAGCCGTAAACAAGGTAAAAATCAAAACTATAAGAAAAATCTCTTTTTTTTCGTTGCAAATTATTTCAAATATGTTTAATTTACAGATTTTTAAAACATATAGAGCAATCGCGTAATATGTTGTTAATAAAAAAAGACAGAAAAAACCGCCGGAAATTTCAGGCGAGAAAAATTCAAAAATAATTGAGAGGACAAGTAATGTCGATACGGTTATAAGTGCATATTTTCCGGATATTTTATCCAAACAAATCACTCCACATACGAGAGAAGACTGATGAAAAGAAAAATTCGATTTCAATATTGAAATTATACCCAAAAGAAATTATTGTTGTCAAGGAAATTGAAACAGTTAAATAAACTTTCAGAACTGGAAATTGAAAATTTTGGAAAACAAAAAGAGCTTAACTCTTTAAAAGAGCAGGTATTTTTCAATTGAAAAGTTTTGGACAAATTCCGGCGCAGGATATGTTTGCACTAGGCATTCTCTCCCTTCTGTTTAATATGATTTTGATTACTTTCCATTCTACATATTACTCTAATTTCCCTTTAAATCTTCATTTATTTTTTTATATGCGCGTGTTATAATAATTGAAAACCATCACAAAGCAAAGGAGCGTGACGCAAAATGCCGACCCTCACTTGGGCGGGCAAGGACGAGGCTCTAAATGTGGCAAAGTCCGTTTCGTATCGCCTTTTAGAGCAAGATTCTTCTCTTTCATACGGCGATTTTAACGCGGGAAATATGATTATTCAAGGGGATAATTTAGCGGCTCTAAAGTCTCTCCTTCCATATTATCGCGGTATGGTGCGCTGCATATATAGATATATTCACGCAGCAAATGATAAAATTTAATTTTTCACATCGATTTGCATAAAAAAGGCTCGGTTTTTGTCAAAGCGGGCTCATCACTTGATATTATTGGTTTGGAGAAAACATCGTGGAATTTAAAGAATTAAAATTTGAGATTTTCATTCCCGAATCACATTTATCGGATTTGCGGGCGGCTCTTCAATCCGTCAACGCGGGACGCATTGGAAATTACGACTCTTGTTTAGCGTATAGTAAAGTAACAGGTTCGTTTCGCCCTCTAAAAGGCAGTCAGCCGTACAAGGGAAAAGCAGAAGAAGTAAGCGAAGCAGAAGAAATTAAGGTTGAGGTCAATATTCTTGCAGAAAATTTATATAAAACATTGAATAAAATATATGAGATACACCCATACGAAGAACCTATTGTAAATGTAATTCCAATTCTAAACAGAAAGAAGGAGCAAAATGAGTGAGAAACTTTTCGTATGCTATCCCCGCTGCACGACTTGTAAAAAAGCAGAAAAATGGTTAAATGAACGTGGTATAGTCGTAACAATGCGAGATATAAAAGAAAATAATCCTACGGAGCAAGAATTACGCTCTTGGTGCGAAAAGAGCGGGTTGCCGCTTAAAAGATTTTTTAATACCAGCGGTCAGAAGTACAGAGAACTTGGACTCAAAGATAAATTGCCCGCAATGAGCGAAGATGAACAGTATGCGCTTCTCGCTACAGACGGTATGCTCGTTAAGCGTCCGCTCTTTGTTGATGGTGATTTTGTATTGGTAGGTTTTAAAGAACAAGAATGGTATGATAAATTTATGTGTTCGGAGGTATAACAATGGCTCTATCCTTAAGAGATGTATATTTACTTGATTTGTTTACGGGACGAACAGGAGATTATACGATATGGGAAAGTCACTATGATATATATGGTACCGATTACAAAGAGCGTGTTCAATGGTTATTGAATAACGGTTATTTTACCTTTGAAAACGATATGGAATCTCTAATGCGTCTAACAAATAAAGAGTTACAGGACATTTTAAGAGCAAATTTTAAAAAAGTGTCTGGTATAAAAAAAGATTTGGTTCAACGAATTATAGACAATATACCCAAAGATAGTTATGCCTCTAACCTTGTATACCGCTATAAGCCTACTGATAAAGGTGAAGGTGAAATAACAGAT